>NZ_CP054916.1:355000-710000 GCF_013364155.1 Streptomyces sp. NA02950
AACTCGTCACCACCGGCCGCCGCAGAATCCTCCGCCTCGCCCAGCACTGGCCCTGGACCAGGGAGATCACTGCCGCCCTCGAACGACTCGCGATCCTGCCCACCCCCGGCTGACCAGCAACTCTCCACCGTCCCGACGACAACATCACCCGCCCCGGGCAGTGGAACCCGGCGCCCACCCGACGCGACAACCGGGCCGCTGGCCTGCCCACCATCAGCTCCGGAAACAGAAAGGGTCCACCGACTCCGTCGACGGACCCCCGCGAAAGATCGAGGCTAGTCAGCCGGTGGTCGGCAGGGCGTGGAGTCGTTCCAAGGCTTCGGTGATCACAGCTGTCCAGGGCCAGGACGGCTTGGGGGATGGCGTCGATGATGGTCATGCCGACCGAGTACGACAGCCACCTGCCGCGCTGGGCGAGCCAGGCGACGAACTCGTGCGTGCCGTCGCCGGAGTCGGTACGGATCAACGTCTGCCGGACGCGCCGCAACCAGTGATCTCGGTGGCTCGGCCCAGCAGTTGCCTTGCCTGATCGAGGCGGCCCACTGGCGGGTGCGCGGCCTGCGCGCGGTGACCGTGGCGTTCCCTGGCTCCGGCGCCCCTGTGCCCTGCGCCGCGCTGAGCTCAGATACGGGCGCGGCCGAGACGGCCGACGTGTCAACCTCTGGTGCATGGCGCTGGAAGCCGTCGAGGGCAGGCTGCGCAGCCTGCCGGAGGTTGGGGGTTACGACAGCCTGGCCGGGGTGGCCCGCGGGGCCTGCTGCACACGACGGCGGTGAGCGCGACCGCAGGCCGAGCCGCCTGGCGTAGCGGGCTCTCGCCCGGCCGAAGGCCGAAGCCCCCGGCGCACAGCGCCGGGAACCCACCGCGCGTACCCGCGAAGGATGGAAGCCCCAAAGCCCCCTGATCTTCGCAACTGGCTGGTTACGCCGGTACCGGGAGCCGGCCTGGCCGACGCCACGGCTGCCCGCGCTTCGCGACGTCCTGACGCTGGCTTGCCCGCTCCGGCTGAGCGCCATACTGGGCGCCCGGCTCTTGGTCGGGACCGGCGACGACGGACTCGCCTTTCCGCCGACGACGTAGCCGGGGAGGCTCCCACCCTTGGTGTTCGACCAGCACCCTCCCGAGTGCGTGTTTACCCTGTTTTTCTATATTTTGTCGCTATTCTGTGGTGACGCCCGCTCATCCGGAGTAGGCCAGGTAACCAGAGGGAGCCGTGGTGGCTGAGCCGATTACTAAGTTCGACCCGAGTGGCAAGGCCACGATCCTCAGCTACAACGTTCCGGAGCCGACCTCCTACAGCGGGCGCAACATCATCGCCTTGGATGTGGACAACCCCAAGGAGTGGTTCCGCGACTCCGCGTTCAAGGCTCCAGAGCGCACACCGGCCCAAGCACTGCGCGAGCTGACCGCTACGGATGTGGCCACGATGCTTCGCACCGGAGACCTCAAGACCTTCCCCGGGATCAGGAACCCAGCCGCCACCCACGCCGGGCTATTTGCCCCGCACAGCGCGGTCGCAGGCAGCGCGGGCGCGCTGGACACGGCCACCACCAGCGTTCTGGCCCAGGCTCTGCGCAAGGCCACGGTCGAACCGGATTTGACGCCTCTGACCGAAACAGCAGGCGTGCCGTCCCCCACTCCGCCTCCGTCTCCGCCTAGCCTCGATCGTTCATGAGGGGTCGTCAGTTTGCTGGCGGACTCTTTGTGGTGGGGGTTTCGGCGTCTGGGCAGGCTGACGGCCCGGTTGTCGCGTCGGGTGGGCGCCGGGTTCCACGGCTCCGGTCGGGGGTGGTGCTGCTCGCAGGGACGGGAACGTGCCGGTCAGCCGGGGTTCGGGAGGACGCGGAGCCGGTCCAGGGCATCGCTGATCACGTCGGCCCAGGGCCAGTGCCTGGCCAGGCGGAGGTAGCGGCGGCGGCCGGTGGTGATGAGCTGCGCGGCGGCGGAGAACAGCCGAAGCCGAAGGCGGCGGGGCTCCCACAGGCGGGCCTTGCCGGTGAGAGCGAGCAGGGGCATCCAGGCCAGCAGGTCCAGGGCGATCTGGACGATCTCCAGCCAGATCTGGTTCTGTGCGGCGCCGTGGTGGGGAAGGTTGCGCAGGCCGGTGGCGCGGGCGGCGCGGATGCGGTCCTCAGCACGGGCACGCTGGCGGTGGCGCAGTTCAAGGGCGGCGATCGCCTCGCCCGCTGTGTTGGTGGCAAAGCAGGTCAACCGCATGCCGTCGGCGTCGGTGAAGCGCAACTGGGCACCGGGGTGCGGCCGTTCCTTCCGCACGATCAGCCGCAGCCCGTTGGGCCAGCCGGTCAGGCAGTCGCCGCCGAGTTCGGCAACCCAGGCGCCGTCGCGGATGTCGCCGTCGGGTTCGACGGCCGGTGTCCAGGCCGAGGCCGGGACCTTCAGGACGGCCTGGTGGATGGCGTCGGTGATGGTCATGCCGACCGAGTACGACAGCCACCTTCCGCGCCGGGCGAGCCAGGCGACGAACTCGTGGGTGCCTCCGCCGGAGTCGGTACGGATCAGCGTCTGCCGGCCGCGCCGGAGCCGTTTCGGCAACTGGGCCAGGGCCAGTCTGGTGGCCTCGATGTGGTCGGCGGCGGTGTTGGAGCCCGCGTTGCCGGGCCGCAGCAGGCCCACGACCGGCTCGCCGGACCCGCTGCGGCCGTGGTCGACGAATCCCATCAGCGGGTGGTGGCCGAACGTCTTCTTCCAGGTCGCGGCTGCGTCCTGCTTCTCGGAGTGGGCCAGGACGAGGACGCCGTCGATGTCCACGATCACCTGCCCGCCCGTGTCCGGCGCTGCTTCACCGGCCAACCGCCATACGCGTTCGCGTACTTCAGCACGGGCGGTGCGCAGTGCTGCCAGGACCCGCTGTCCGCCCGACGCCAGCGTGTTGATCAGCCGGGAGACCGTGGGGTCGGAGGCTACCGGCCCGAACACGGCCGGCTCAGCCCGCAGCAAGCCCACGTCGGCCAGGCAGTCCCCGCCGAGTGCCACCGCGAGCGCGACATCCAGCAGGATCTTGCCCGGATCGTGCACCGCCCGGGCCTTCCGCCACGGCTCAAGCGCCGCCGATATCGCCGTGTCGAGACCGGACTTGCGGATCGTCTCGACCAGCAGCACGGCCCCGGCCTGCGAGACGACCCCACGACCGCCGCCCTCGACGCGGACACGCGGGTAGGACCCGATACGCTTCTTCACCTGGAAAGTGCCTCCGGCGGTGGCGGGAACAAGGACCTCAGCAATCCTCATTCTCGCTGGTCAGAGGCACTTTCTGCTTTCTTGATCACCAGTCGGACAGCCCGCCTCGTGAAAGCGCGAGGCTAGTGGTCCATCCCTTGAAAGCGTCCAGGACACCCCGGGCGGCCCCACCAGCGACGTGACGCACCTGGCCCGGGCCGTGCGCGGCTCGATCCTCTCGCAGGTCGCCCTGGCCGACCACCGGGTGCGGCCGCAGATCACCGATCTGGACATCGCGCATGTCACGGAGATGCTGCAGACGGGCAAACGGCTGAGTGTGCACCGCACCCTGTGGGGGGAGTACACGCACACCTTCCTCCCAGACCCCTTCGGGGCGCCTGCCGCCGATGGGGTGCTGGCCGAAGGGAAACCGCAGATCTCGCTGGTGGAGACCTACCGGCTGTCCACCTTCCTTGGCCAGTACGGTGCCGGCCGGACTCTGAAGACCTTCACCCTGCTGCCGGGTGAGAAGACCACCATCAGTATCAAGACGTTCCGCAAGACCGAGACCGACAGCAAGTCGGCTTCCAGCGTGCTCGATTCGTTCACCAAGGAAAGTGCCGACGACTTCGAAAGCACCGTCCAGCACGAGAACTCTGACAAACAGGCACAGCAGAAAAGCCTTGAGTGGCACGTCGAGGCAGAAGCCTCCGGCTCCTGGGGATTCGCCAGTGCGAAGGTCAGCGGCGGCGTCAAAGGCTCCTCCGCGTCCCAGCGCGAGCAGTTCGCCAAGAACATGAGCAACGCGGTCAACAAGCACGCGTCCAAGGCATCAGCGAAGCGGGACGTGCAGATCAACACCTCCCAAGAGGTGAAGACGCAAAGCGGCGAGGAAACCTCGATCACCCGTCAGCTTGAGAACATCAACGTCGGACGGACCCTGAACTTCGTCTTCCGCCAGATGAACCAGGAACACATCACTATCCTGCACCTGGTCGACGTGCGCGTCGCCTTCTGGAACGGCTACGGCGAATCGGTAGACGAGGTTCCGCTGTCCGGGCTCAACGACCTGCTGGACACCTACGTCAAGCCCGAGAAGAAGAGCGACCTGCGAAAGATGGTCCTTGACCAGCTGTCCACGATCTTCGACTACGAGGACAAGCTGGTCGAACCGTCCATGGTGGAAACACGTCAGATCGGCCCGACCGGCTCAACCGACACCTACCTGCGATGGCGGAAGAAGAAGTCGACCTACCGCGACGAGACCGGAAACGAGATCACCGTTCCCGGCATCATCCTGAACGTGGACAAGACGGTCATGCGGACCGAGGGCGTCGTCGTGGACGCACTCCTGGGCCAAGGGAACGCCCTCGACGAATACTCGCAAGGGCTGCAACTCAGCGCCGTTCGCGAACGCGCACTCGACAACGACCGCGAGGCTTTGGGACAGAAACTCGTCACCGACAACGAGAACGCCAAAGCCAAGATTTACAAGGACATCTTCACCCCTTCCGTCGCCCTGCCCGGCAAGATCTCGGTCTCCGCCTCGGACACCGGAGTGACCGTCGCCAGCACCGCCAGCGCCGATGGCGCCCACGCCGTCGGCGGGTAGCGGCCCATGAACACCCCCACGCCCGACGTGGCATTGGCACCCGCCGGAGCAGCTCTCCGGCCCGCCTCCCTCGCCCCGCGGAACCAAGTCCTGTCACCCGGACCGCCCACCGGTTTTGCGCCAGTCCGGCTGAGAAATATGGACCGCGCCCAGAAGCTGGCCGCGGGCTCGGACGACTGCGAGGCCCTGGCGCTCCTGTTCTCGGATCCAGGGATCATCGACGACGGCACCGTACCGGGCCGGCTCAGGGAGATCCTGGCCATCACAGAACACTTCGCCATTCCCGGTCTCCAGACACGGATCCGCTTTCACGACCGGGGATTCAAGGGTCAGCCCACCCCGGGAGGGCCAGGCTTCCGCGACCCGTGGCCCAAGAGCGACAATCAGGTCGGCCACTTCCTCTCGGCGGCCGGCATGAATTTTCAGCCCGACGTGGTCCGCCGTGAGGTCGGAGGAGTAGGCCCCACCGTGCGATCGCTACTCCGGGCTCCAGACAACATGAGCGACCGGGAGGTGGTGCAGCGGCTGGTTATTGGCCATGAGAAGGCGCCAGACCCCGCGGTGGACGCACCCTCGATGGCCGCCAGCGCGCTGGGGGGACTCTCGGGTGGTAGCTCCCTCGGAGCTATCGTGGGGGCCGCGGCCGGGGCGGCCATGAGCGTGGTGAGCGGGTTCCGCGTCCAGTTCGAGGCGGTCACACCATCCGATATGAGTGCCTGGGCGGCCGCTCTGTCGGCACTGGGGAACAATTCGGTGATCAACCTCGCAGCCGCCGAGCCGCACCTACGCAAGATTCCCATCAACTACAGTTTCTCGGGCAACAGCATTCAAGACCTCCGGCTCAGCCTGTGCGGCTGGTATCTCGGACAAGCCATCGCCAATCGCTTCGCCTCGCGGGAGGACGTGGCCAAGTGGGTCCGGATCAATCTCCACGCTTAGAGATCCCGACGGAAGATCACCTGCTCCACCAGCCTCGATCGTTCATGAGTCCCCGGCAGCTTGCTGACGGGGACTCTGCGTCGTGGGGTGCGGTCTTTTCGGAGCTGGGGCAGGCTGAGGACCCGGCTGTCGGGCCGGGTGGGCTCCGGGTTCCACGGCTCCGGGGGTGATGCGGGCGAACACGGCCGGCTCTGCCCGCAGCATCGCGACATCAGCCAGGCAGTCCCCGCCCATGGCCACGGCGAGCGCAACATCCAGCAGGATCTTCCCCGGGATCGTGCACCGCCCGGGGCTTGCGCCAGGACGCGAGTGCCTGGGACATCGCCGCATCCAGCCCGGTCCTGCGGGCTGTTTCCACCAGCAGACGGCACCGGCCTGCGAGACCACCCCGCGACCATCGCCCTCGACGCGGACATGCGGGTACGACCCGATACTCTTCTTCACCTGAGGAGCGCAGCTTTCCTGACGACGAACAGGATCTTAGACAAGTCCCATCGTTCCAGGTCAGAGACACTCCTCGCTTTTTTGATCACACCCCGGACACTCACACTCGCGAAAGCGCGAGGCTAATCTGCCGAGGGCTGGTGTGACAGGCCCGCGGAGTAGGCGAGGATCGCCGCCTGAACCCGGTTGGTCAGGCGGAGCAGCCGCAGGATCCGGCTGACCTGCGTCTTGACCTGGGACTCGGTCAGGCCCCGGCATGCGCCTATCTCGGCATTGGACAAGCCCTGGGCGATCAGGGCGAGGATCGTGCGCTGCTCCTCCGGGAGGGCACGCAAGCGGTCATGGGCGCTGGGGACGGGCCAGGCGGCGTGCGGGGTGAACCGCTGGATCAGCGCGCGGGTCATCGACGGGGAGATGATCGCGTGGCCGCCCGCGACGGCTTTGACGGCGCTCAGCAGGTCGTGCGGCGAGGCGTCCTTGACCAGGAAGCCGTCGGCCCCGGCTGTGAGAGTTGCGAAGAGGTAGTCGTCCAGGGCATAGGACGTGAGCATGATCACGCGCGGCGGCTGCGGAAGCAGCACCATTTCACGGACTGCGGCGAGCCCGTCCATGGCGGGCATGCGGATGTCCACGATGGCGAGGTCCGGCTGGTGCGTGCGAGCAGTGTCGATGGCCTGCAAGCCGTCGGTGGCCTCCGCGACTACCGTGATCTCGTCATCCGATTCGAGCACGAGACGGATGCCCTGACGCACCAGCGCCTCGTCGTCCACCAGCAGAACCCGGATCATCGGGCTCCCCAGGAGGACACGGACCGAGGAACTCCGCCGCGGCCCACGGCTCGTCGGCCGCACCGGCGTCGGCGGCGGCCTCGGCCGGTATGCGGGCGACCAGACTGAACCCGCCCTGCGGCGTCGCAAACGTCCACACGGCTCCCCCCACCATGGAGACCCGCTCGCGCATCCCGGTGAGGCCATGGCCACCCCCCGGTGTCGGTCCGGCCACCGGCTTGGGCGGCGGGCCGTTGCGGATGCTCACTTCCACGCTCTGGGCGGAGGCCACGACCGTCACGCGGACCTCGGCTCCAGGCGCGTGCCGCACCGCGTTCGCGATCCCCTCTTGGATCACGCGGTAGGCGGCCCGCTGGGCCGCCGCGTCGGCTTTCTCGGGCTCTCCGCTGACCTGACACGTTGCTAGTACGCCCGCGTGCCGTACTTCGTTCACCAAAGCCTGAACGTCTTTCCGCCACGCTCCGGTTCCGAGGGCCCCCGAACCGGCCGATGCCTCGCCCTCTCCCCCGCCCTGCCCGTCCACGTCCTCGTACCGCAGCACGTCCAGCAGATCCCGCAGTTCACCCATGGCACGTCGGCCCAGATCGCCGAGAAGACGGGCTCTGGTGTGCGCCGTGGACTCCTGGGCCTCGCTGATTTCCAGAGCTCCTGCTTGGATGACGATGAGCCCCACATAGTGGGCGACCACGTCATGGATGTCCCGGGCGATCCGTGCGCGCTCCTCCAGCCGGGCGTTCCGCGTGGCCAGTTCCTGCTCCCGCTGGAGTTGCCCCGCCCTGCGCCGCAGGCTCCGAATGAGCGCCCGGTGCGCGCGAACCGTCGTGGCCACCAGCGTCGGAGCGATGAGCATCGGGAGCAGGTAACCCACCGCGGCGTCCTCGACGAACAGCGGCACGGGAGGTCGTTCGCCGGTGATCAGCAGGAAGTCCAGGACGGGCACGGTCACGCTTGCCATGCCGACCGTCACCGCCCAGCGGGTCCGCCCACGCACGACCAGGGTGTAGATCGCTAGGGGAAAGGTGATTCCGCAGCCTCCCAACCACAGGTCGGCGAGGGATGCCGCGGCCAGGACCATCGGCAGTCGTCGGCGGGTCAGGATCGCGAGAGCGGAGAGGATTTCCGCGGCGTTGACCGCCACGAGGAGGGCGCTGGAGGATGCCCCGTCACCGGGCTCCGGGTACGTCATACGCCAGATCGGAAGGAACACCAGCCACTGCAGGAGGCTGTACGCCATCGCGGCCACCGTGAGCGCGGCATCGATCGCAATGTCCCGACTGATCAGCAGCTGCCCCTCCTTCGCTCTCGCCGGTGCTTGGACCGCCGCGCGGACGGTCGCTCGGGGAGCCTCACGAGCAGCGGTCTGACCCATGCCGCGGGCGCCCGGATCTCCCTTGTGCCGGCTGCCATCGCCGTCCTCCCTGCCAACTTCCTGTCACGCCGGAGGCCGAGGGCCGGGCCCATACCGGTTTGCGGACCCGCTGGCCTTATGTGGCGGCCGCGTGCGCCGACCGGCTCGCACCGGGACCCTCCGGTGCCTGGCAGGCGCGGGGGCCGGGGTACCGTCGCTCCGAATCGACGGTACCCCGGCCGGTCATGGTGCCGTGGGGACCCAACAGACTTCCTGTGTCGGCTACTTCACGTTGACGGCGTTCCATGCTGCGGCGACGGTCCGGGCCTCGGTACTGTCCTTGCCGAACAGGTCGGCGGCAGCCTGCACCGAGCCCTTCCGGGCATCCTGGAAACCGGTGTTCGAGGTGAAGTACGTCGTCACGGCCCGGAACCAGATCTTCTCGGCCGCGTCGTTGCCGACTCCCTTCACCTGGGAGTTGTCGCACGTCGGACTGTCGCCGAACTTGGACTTACCGCTGCCGTTGGCCAGCAGGAAGAAGAAGTGGTTCGACACCCCGCCGCCGGAGTGCGGACCCAGCTGGCCGACGCCGGGTGAGAAACAGTCAGGAGAATTTCCGTCCTTGGAGGGGCGGTCCATGAACCGCTGCAACTGCTTCTGCCGGCCGTCGGCTTCGAGGCTCTCGCCTAGTGTGAAGTCCGGCGGGTCCTTCGGGTTGTTGGTGAAGAACTCGGTCATCGTGCCGAAGATGTCACTGGTGGACTCGTTGAGCGCCGACGGCTCACCCTGTTCGGACAGGGCGTTGTTCGACAAGGTCACCAGATGGCCCATCTCATGGGCAACGACGTCGAGTTCAGCGAGCGGCTTGACGTTCCGGCCGTCCCCGTCCCCGAAGACCGCGACAAAGTTCTGCGGGTCGGCGAAGGCGTTGACGACACCGTCGCCGTAGTGAGAGTAGAGGGTCGGGCCTCGCCCGTCACCGCCAAAGCCGTCGCGACCGAACTGCTTCTGGAAGAAGTCCCATGCCTGGGACGCTCCGAAGTGCACGTCGGCTGCGGCGGTGGAGCGATCGGCGTCGTCTCCGGTGCCGAAGGTGTTGTCCTGGTTGACGACGGCAGCGGCTCCGGGCACGCCGAGCGGATTGCCGTTGTCGCCTCCGCCCTGGCCGTTATCGCCTCCGTCCGGGGGTGGGGCGGTGCTACCACCGCCGTCCGGAGGTGAGGCGCTGCCGGCACCGCCCTGGTCATCGCCCGCGCTCTGGGGTGGGTACTGTCCGCCCTGGTCCTCGTCGGCGTCCTCAGGCGGAGTATCTCCGCCCAAGTCATCACCCTCGCCCAGGGACCGCGTGCCTGCGCCCGAGTACGGGATTCCGGCAAGGCGCCTGCCTGGCTCGCCCGCTCCGTAGCAGACCGGTACTCCGCTCAGGCAATACGCCGCGGAAGCCGCACGCAGGGCTGGCAAGGGCCCTATGCCGAAGGCGGCCCCTTGATTCCCGTTCCGGCCGTCACCGGAACCGTCGCCACCACCAGAGGGATCCTGCGGACCACTTGCGTCATCGGGGCCGCCGGTGCCACCACCGGGGCCACCGCCCGCACTCTGGCATTCCGGGTCCTCCGGCGCGCACTGGTTCTTGGCGTCCAGGGTGGTCATCCCGCCCCGCGTGCCGTCCTTGAGTTCGAACCCGCCCTGCCGGCTGGGTGTGGTCTCCAGCTCCACCTGCCCGCTGAACAGCGTCTTGCCTGTCCCCTTCTCCTGCAGATAGCGGTCCCGGGTGCCCAGGATGAACCCGTTCTCCGCTTCGACGTAGGTATGCACCTCGGCGGGGGTGCCGTCGGCGCGGACTCCGCGGATCACGTTCTCGTAGGCAAGCTGAGATCGCTTCTTCCCCGCCCACACGACGAGCCGGGATCCCGCCCGGGCGTCCCGCGCGGCCCGGGCCGAGTTCTTGCCCGGGCCGGCCGCCAAGCCCTTCTTGCCCTTTCCGTCCGTCGCTCGTTCCCGCACGGGGGTGTGCTTGAACGCGCTCTTCCACGCGTCCTCGGCGGAGAGCGTGGGGTGGGTGTCGAGGTCCGGCGCCGACGAGATCGTCTGGCTGGTGCTCTTGAGCCGACCGTCCTTGGTCATATGCAGAACAAGGTCGCCGCCGATGACCGGCAAGCCCTGGTAGTACCGGTCCATCCGGATGTGCCGGTCGCCGTTCGCGTCCTGCTGAATGGCCCTCGTCCGGAACGTCTGGCCGCGCGCGTCATGCGTCTGGGCAGGATCGCTCTTGAGAGCCTCGTAGGCCAGTAAGCGAATGTCCGACCCCCGCGGATCATCCGGGTTGGCCGACGCGTTGATCGCTATGGCGGTGACGAGGGAGCCCACAAGTCCCATGGTCGCTAAGAGAGACGTGCGCCGGCTGTAGAGGGGAGATCGTCGTCGCCGTGTCTTGTGAAGTCCTCCTGTTGACAGGTGGATTGGTCGCGTAGACGACCTCTCGGCACACGGTGTGCCGAGACACCCGGCAAGGCGGGACTGGAGCGCATACCCCTCTCCGCACCTGTTTCGCGGCTCGCAGGGCGCTCGGACGGGGGCAAGAGCGCCCTTGTTCCGCGCCGGGAAAGTATTGCGGCGCAAGCCGCGGCAGGCGCATCGATAGCGGCGTTTGAATTCCGCGCCGATGCCCGCCTGTGCCGGGTGAGAGGAATTCAAGGACCGACGAACGTCCCGCGGATCGGCCTGAAGGAGGACCCTTCCCTCGACCAACGTCGGTGCTTTCCGGGCTGTCGGCGCCAGTCGTCGAGGTCGTGGTGGACGGCGGTGACGTCGTGGTGGTCACGGCCCCGCCCGGGAGGACGCGGTTGCCGTGTCCGGTGTGCGGGACGCCTACGGCGAAGGTGCACGGGTACCAGGGCCGGACGGTGAGGGACGTGCCGGTGACGGCCCGGCCGTCAGGTCGTCGACCACGTGTTGCGACGACTTCTGGAAAGCGCCGTCCCGATGACGGGGGAGGTCGATCGTCGGCCCGCCAGTGCCTGATGGCACGTCATCATCAGTCCCGAAAGGGCGCCTGCATTCCCGCCGCTGCGGTTAGGGGGTGCCCTTGGTGAACAGGGTTCGTTCGAGCGCGGATCGGATGGAGCCGGAGGCGCTGTCACTGGCCGGGGTAAGCGCCAGTACCGCCGTCATCAGAAGCAGCACCCGAACGCCTCCGCCGGTGGCGCTGTCCACTCCGGGCAGCAACGGAATGACCCCGGCGAACGCCACGAGAACGAGGCTGGAGCCGGTGCGGCGCACGAGCCGGGCGGCCCGGGAGGCCGACGGCTCAGCAGTGCTGTGTTGCATGAGGGCCTCCAGATCGCCCGTAGCGAGGGCGAGGACACCCATGCGCAGCGAGGTGGTGATTGCGTCGTACTCCTGGGCGGTGCGCACCTGAGTGATCGCGCGGTCGTGGCGTCGGATCAGTTCTGCCAGAGCCGCGTGGAACTGTCTTGCCTGGCGTCTTGCCGCGACCTCAGTGATCGAGGTTCTACGTCGAACGATCGCGGTCTCGTTGGCGACTTGGGTTGCAACGGCAAGTCGGTCCCTGACGACCTTGATGTTTCGCGGATCCCACCACCGGGCCCGCCCTTGGAAACACGCCGCTGTGGCCGCCGTGAGTGCGACCAGCACGGCGTCGAGGGGACGAGGTCGATGAGGCTGCTGGTATCTGCGGTTGAGCAGTCCTTCAACCGTGCCGATCCAGCGGTTCACTTGTAAGCCCAGGATCACACCGAACAGCCCTGCCGCAGCCGTGATCAACTGCTGGCCTGGCGGGATGGACAAGGCTGTCTCAACGGTCAGCCAGGAAGCCACAACAGCGACAGAAGCAGTGGCAAGCACCATTCCCGGTACAAACCAATAAGCAACCTGCGGATGCGTGACGCGCCAGATCGTGCCTCGAAGGCCGAGTGCCCCGAAGACGGAGACGATCTCGCGCATGTCATTCCGGGTAACGAGGAGAGTGCTGAGACAGACGGCGGACCAGGTCGCTGTGGGAAAGAGCCACCAGGGCGCGCCGGTGGTACCGTCGGTGCCCGTCGCGAACAGTGTGGCCACCACACCGGCAGTGACAGAGGCTGCCGCCATTCCGACTGCTGTGACAACGGTGGCGACGTAGTTGGTCACAAACCGCAGGTTCAGCGGGTAGCGGTTACGGATCCAAGCGTGGAGCACAGCCGTCTGGACCATGCGCCGCTCGCTGTCACCGAGATCGGGAAAGGCCAGCACATACCGGCGGGTCTGTGAAGCGATGTCCCGCAACCACTGTGCCTCCTGGCGGAGAAGTTCGTCATGGCTCAAGACCCGCATGCGGCTGAGTCTTCCCAAGGTGAGGCCGCCACAAGCTCGTTGATCGGTCTTACGACGAACGATGCGCGCAGCTGTTCGCGTTCGGCGACGTCGAACGTCGACTGGTGGTACTGCACGCGGACAACCCATGTGGATGGCGGGCCGGGGACGCGGCTCTCGACGGCATGAGCCGCCCGCCAGACCGCCTCAACGCGTTGACGGATGCCGTGCGCGACGGGTTGGACCTGGCGATGGTCGCCGATACGCGGAGGGGACGCTGGACGTGGTTGACGCCCTGGTGGCTGCCCGCACCTGGATGGACGGGCCTCGAGCCGAAACGTGGTCCCCCGGTCACGGGACAGCTGCAGATGGCGGCGGGGCGAGGCTCATGCCCGGGCATCGCGCATGGCCGCGCCCCGCTCCGGACGCACTGGCCGTACGCGGTAACCGGTGTTCGAGGGTGATGTGACTGGGTGGGGCTGTGGTTTACGCGGGCCAGGAGGTGGCGGAGCCGTCGGCGGACCAGATACCGGCGACGCGGGGGGTGCTGGTGGACAGGCCGGTGATGCCTGCGGTGTAGGCGCGGGTGACGAACGCCTGGATGCGGAAGCCGAACACGACGCTCGCGCCGATCTCGGGGGCGGCGTGTCCCGTCGGGTGCAGCTGGCCGTAGTAGTCGATGGCCTGCGCCGGCGGCAGGGTGGCGGACAGCAGTGCGGCCGAGGACGGGTCGTGGCCGACGATGGCCCGCATGGGGTAGGGCGGGAAGACGGGGTCGACGTACATGCCGCCGCCGAAGCAGTAGGCGCGACCGCCGTAGAGGTGGCTGACCTCGCTGAGGTAGCACACTGCTGGCAGTTCGGGCAGGTCACGCACGGCGTGCCAGGGGGTGGTGCCGGTCAGGGCGTGGCCTGGTTCGACCTGGGTGACCCCGACGGAGGCGAGGGCAGAGAGGGTCTCGGTGGAGGTGGTGCCGGGGCCGTTGATCTGGATGTCGGTGCGGCCGTGGTCGCCCAGCCGGCTCGCGGCCCGCTCCAGGGTGGTGAGGTTGCGGGTTCGGCGCACGGTGCGGGTCTCGCGGTCGAACAGCAGGGCGGGAAAGGTGGTGATGCCGGCGAAGTGCGCCGAGTCGAGGGCATCGAGCTGGTCGGCGACGGCGAGGACATCGCCGGCGGGGAAGCCGCCTTCGTGCCCGGAGTAGAACTCATCACCTTCGGCGTACACGCGCGCGAGCAGCGCCTGGTCGTGGCCGCAGGCGGCTGCGGCCTTGGCTGCCTGGCGTGCCTTGTCGTGGTTGAAGACGGTCCAGTTGGCCGGGTGCATCGACGCTGCGGCGCTGGCTTCGGCCTGGGGGACTTGCACGAGGTGCCCGATGTGGCCGAGTTGCATGCCGGCTCGGAAGGTGGCGCGGGCGCATTCCATGTCGACCGCGACGCTGGCTTCGATGCCACCAGCGGTGATCGCCTTGCATGCGTCGGGATTGCGGCCGATCTGCTTCGTCATGGCGAAGGCGGTCAGCCCGAGCCGGGTGGCCTCGCTGGAGATGGACTGGGCGTTTGCGGTGATCGCATCGAGGTCGAGGACATAGGTATTGGCCGGCAGCTGTCCCTGCTGATGGAGGGAGATGGCCGCGTCGATCAGTGCGGGATTGCGGCGGCGGAGGAGGTCGAGGAACACGGTGGGACTCCGGTCGAGATGGCGCAGGTCGCTGGCGGGCGCGGGATCAGTGAGTGAGGGTGACTTTGTTGAGCCCGGTGGGCTGGTCGGGGTCTATGCCGAGGGCTGCGGCGGTGGCCAGGGCGAGTTGCTGACCCCGCACGGTGGCCAGCAGGCACTCGCCCATGTGACCGAGGGCAGGCCATCTGGCGTCGGCCTCGATTCCCGTGCCGCTCAGGCTGACCTGCGCCCCGCGGCGGGTGAGGTCGCCGCGCAGCGCGCGGGTGTCGTCATCGGCCGGGCCGGAGCCGGCGAACAGTACGGCCCGGGACCCCGGCCCGCATGCAGCGATGGGCCCGTGGCGGAAGTCGGCTGTGGAGAAGCCGTGGGCCATGCTGCCGGTGGTCTCCTGTACCTTCAGGGCGGTCTCCAGCGCGGCCGGGTAGCACGCACCACGGCCGACCACGGCGATCCGGTGGTGTTCGGTCGGCCTCGTCGCAACCGGTGCGACAGATTCGTGGTCGGCGAGGATGTCGCTGACATGGCGCGGGAGCTGCGCGGCGTCCGCGGCTGTCAGGCCACCGGGCCCCAGACCGCTGGCGATGGCGAGGACGGCGAGCATTTGGCTGGTCACCGTTTTCGTCGCGGGCACCGCCTTCTCGGGTCCCGCAGCGAGGTCGACGCTGTGGTGCGCCAAGCGCGCCAGCGGCGAGCCCGGGTCGTTGGTGACCGTAATGACCGAAGCGCCGCAGGCCGCGTAGCGTCCGGCGATGTCGACGATCTCCGGCGTCTGCCCCGACTGGGACAGCGCGACCAACAGCCAACCGTTGAAGTGCTCCGGGGACCGCTGGTAGGCGGTGGCGATGCTGGGGGCGACCAGGCAGGTCGGCAGGCCGCTTTGGTGCTCGACGGCGTACCGGCCGAGCAGGGCAGCGTGGTCCGATGATCCCCGGGCCAGGAACGCGACCCCGGCGATGCGGCCCATCCCCTCGGCGATGGAGTTCACCTGCCCGGCGATCGGGGCGAACCTGTCAGCGAGGTTGGCCAGAACCTCAGGCTGCTGGCTCATCTCGGCGTGCATGTGCCGCCCGAGGAGTGCGGTGCTCACTGTGTGCCTCCGGTTTGCAGGTCGGGTCGATGCGCTGCGGGGGTCCGGCCGTCGGCTTCGCGTGGGGCGCGGTCCGTCTCTTCGGCTGTCTCGGTGTCGGCCTCCGTGTCGGATTCGAAGACGTGGCCCATGGCGGAGACCAGAGCGGGCCTCCTGGCGCGCAGGAAGATCAGATATCCGGCGCCAAGGACCATCCAGGCGACGATGAGATACGGGACGAGGTTGTTCGGCCACGCGGGCAGCGGATGGATCTGGCCCCATATCGGCAGCAGCATCAAGATCGCGGTGGCCACCGGGAGGACGCCGAGTCGGATCCACCGGAACTCGCTCGGGTGCTCACGCCGGTAGAAGCGGATAACCGCCAGGCTGATCAGGATGTAGATGATGATCATGCCCAGGCCCAGCACGGTGCCCGCGAAGCTGTACACGCCCAACGGCCCGAACTTTGCTCCCATAAGGAAGGTGAAGGCAAAGGAGAAGAGCATGTAGCCGCCGAGGGCGATGTGGGGGATCTGGCGGCGGCTGGTCCGTCCGAGTGCCTTGGGCAGGATTCCTTCGCGGCCCATGGCGAACAACACCCGCACGAAGGAGTTGGAGCCGGAGACGAAGTTCGCGAACTGGCCGACGATCACGGTGAGCATCAACGCCCAGGTGACGCCCCAGTACCGATGGGCCAACGTCGTCCACGGCGAAGCGTCGGCGGCGAATGCGTTCGCGTGCCCTGGGCCGTAGCCGATCGCCGCGCCATAGGCGGTGAGGGCGTAGAAGGTTCCGATGACGATGACCGCGCTGAACAATGCGACCGGTACGGTGCGCTTGGCCGCCTTGGCCTCCTCACCGAGGGTGGCCACCGATTCGAAGCCGATGAACATCAACACGCCCCACAACATGCCCGTGCCCAGGCCGGAGGTGCCGCCCAGCGAGTGGGTGGGGCTGAACGGGGCCAGGCTGAGACCGTGGTCGCCGCCCTTGCCGAGGATGGTGAGCGTGAGGCCGAGCATCACGCCGACTTCGAGGACGAGGAAGACCATCGCGACCTTGGCCGAGTCCGAGATGCCCAGCGCGTTGATGCCCCACACGATCAATCCGAACAGCAAGGTCATCAGCTGCCATGCGATGTGCACATGGAAGACCGCGGCGAGGAACTGGGAGCTGTAGGTGCCGATCGCGGCGAGCAGCATCGGGGCGACCATGCCGTAGCTGAGCAGCAGCAGCCAGCCGGAGATGAAGCCGCCCGCGGGGCCGAAGCCGTGCGTGTTGAACGTGTACGCGAAGCCCGCGGCAGGGATCTTGCGTGCGAACGCGGCGATGGTGTTCGCGACCAGCAAGCAGGCGATCAGAGCGAGCAGGACCGCCAGCGGCAGCGCGTACCCAGCACCCGCGGCGGCCGGTGGGGTGTTGAACGCAACACTCGTGGCGGGCCCCATGAAGGCCATGCACATCGCGACCGAACCGGCGATGGACAAGGTGTTGCGTCGAAGCGAGTGGCGCGCGTTGGTGTCGGTCATCTGCGGGAGTCCTTACAAGCGAAGCGGCTATCGACGTGCGGGTCCGCAGGGGAAGCCTGCGAGGACGCCGACCCAGCCGGGCGAGCACCCTGTGCCATGGTCTGGCGTGAGGACGGTGGTCGGTGCGACGGCAGTGGATTCTCCAAGGGCCACTGTGCTGAACCCGGCTGATCACTTCCCAGCTGGTCCAAGGCGAGCGCGACCGCACCGTAGAGAGAGGCGTCCTCCATGAAATGTGCGGCAACCACCTGCGGGGGGAACGGCACCCTCCGGTCTAGACATGCCGACAAGGCCGGCAGGATTGCGTCGGCCGAGGCCATCATGCCGCCGCCCACCACGACCCGTTCCGGATCAACGAACACCGCGATATTGGCGATCGCCCTGCCCAACGTATCGAGCATCTCGTCCACGATCTCGCGTGCCGCGGAGTCGGTCCGCTCGAACAGCGCCGCCGCGGTCAGCTCGACGCCGAGCAGTTCGCCGGCCCGATCGCCGAGCGCCTTGCCGCCGACGATCTCCTCCAGCGGCGCCCGCCCGTCGGCGACACCAACGGCCGAGGCGCCGCCGGGATCGACATACGCGATCTCCCCCGCGGCCTGATGAGCACCACCCACAACCTCGCCGCCGACCGTCAACGCTGCGGCAATGCCCGTCCCCAGGCTGGCGTAGACACCAGGATCCACGCCTCGCAACGCTCCGAAGCGGACCTCGGCCAGAGCGCCGGCGCGCACATCGTTGCAGACCGCAGGCACCTGATCGATCTCCAGAGCCTGCTGGAGCCGCCGCGCCAGGGCGATGTTCTCCCAGCCCGGAAGGTTCGGCGTCAACAAGATCCGATCAGGCTGGATCACACCGGGGGCCACGGCGGCGTAAGCGCGGACCGGCGCTGCGTAGGCATCCACCGCACGATGCTCCAGGTGGCGGACGGCCGCAGCAGTCCGCTGCAGTGCCTGGTCCGGGCCCTGCTGGGCCCGGGTGTCCAAGCGCACCCGCTCCAGCAGTCCACGGGCGGACGCCAAGGCGACCTCGATGTTCGTCCCGCCGAAATCGACGCCGATCGCCGTCCGCCCACCGTGCCGATCTCGGCCCACGTATCCTTCGAACATGATGAAGAGTCTTTATTAAAGAACCTTTAGCGTCAACCCCCGTTTGGTGATCAACACACGTGAAGCGCCCTACACTGTCGATTCGACAATTTCCGAGGTGAACGATGGTCCACTCCGAGCAGTCCCCCGGCATCCAGAGCGCCGCCGTGGCTCCATCGCTACTGCGCCAGATGAACCAGCGCCTGCTGCTCGACCGGCTCTTCATCCACGGTGCGGCCGTCCGGCCACAACTCGCCCGCGACACCGGCCTCTCCCTGCCCACCGTGATCGCAGCCCTACGCGATCTGGAACAAGCCGGACTGGTCCGGGCCGCAGGACGACTCGAAGCCGCCCAGGGGCGCCCGGCCGCCGCCTACGAAGCAGACCCCACCGCCGGATCAGTCGTCGGTGTCGACATCGGCCGCGAGAAGCTACGCCTGCTCGTCACCGACCTCGCGGGCCAGCCGCTCAGTCGGCTCGAAGTCCGCAACACCGCCCGTACCGCAGGAGCCCTCGTCAACCAAGTCGAGCAAGCTGTCGCCGACGCCACCACCCAGGCCGGACTCGAAGCATCAGACGTCACCCACACCGTCATCGGCTCACCCGGCGTTTTCGACCCCCAGCGCGGACGCATCATGTACGCGGCCAACCTCCCCGGCTGGCAACGCGCCGGCCTCGCCGAAACCCTCACCGAACGACTCGGCACCGCACTGACCATCGACAACGACGCCAACCTCGCAGCCCTCGGTGAACACACCTACGGCGCCGCACGCGGCAGGCGCCACTTCGCCTACCTCACCATCGGCACCGGAGTCGGCCTCGGCCTCGTCCTCGACGGCCGCCTGTACCGAGGGCACAGCGGTGCCGCCGGAGAGGTCGGATACCTCCCCATCGGTGACCGAATCGCCGAAGATCACCCCAGCCACCCACGACGCGGCATGCTCGAGGAAGCCATCGCCGCCGACGCCTTCGTCCGCCACGGCCTCGCCCAAGACATGACAGGCCCCCTCACCGCGGCATCCATATTCACCTCAGCCAGAGACGGCGACCTCCGCGCTCAGCGAGCCATCGCAGCCGTCGCCCAGAACCTCGGCCAGCTCGTCGCCGGCATCCTCTCCTTCCTGGACCCAGAACTCATCGTCGTCGGCGGTGGAGTCGGACAAAACCTCGACCTCCTCGAGCCGCACATCAAGAAGGCTCTCGCCCTCATCACGCCCATGCGCCCGACGATGACCGCCAGCGCCCTCGGAAACGAAGCTGTCGTACGCGGCGCCATTGCGACCGGCATCACCACCGCCCGAGAAACGGTGTTCTCCGCCCGCACGAAGACCAGCTAATACCGCTCCCCTGCCCGACGAACGCCAGGACCGGCGGGATGCCCTCGGCGAACAGGGAGACCACGACGTGCGCGGTCGACCGCATCGAGGCCCTGCCGGACGAAGGTGTCCGAGACGAGGTCTACCCCGGCGCCGGGTGGGCCCTCGACACCGCCACCGTCGGCACCTCCTGGGCGACCTCGCGTCGATACACGGCGACCACACCGCGGCCGAGGCACACTCGCCAGCCCCCTGCTCTCGCTCTCGCGTGAGGTAGCGCTGGATTCGTGTCACTGAGCAGTCGGCCCCTTGGGAGAGGGAATGGTGGCTCGGTGCACGGACATGCCATACCGCGGCAGATCAAGATCGACCTCGGGTAGGGCGGAGCAGCGGGGTGTTCCACGCCTCGGCCGACGCGGGTCGGCCAGGTCGAGACCTACATCCAGTCCGAGCGGACCTGGGCGGTCCAGCGGACCCAGTCGGCGGACCGCTGCGAGCGGCGGCCGGAGATGCAGCTGATCACCCAACTCGCGCCGGCTGGAGTGCGGTTCACGACAATCGGGGGCTGCTTATGTTGCGGGCCCGGGAAGCCGGGCCGTGCGTCGCCGGATGTCTTGGTCCCCGGCGCCCGCGAAGGCCATGATGTCGGTCAGCCGGAAGATGCGGCCGGCGCCGCCCCAGTTGCCGTCGGTGATCTCGTTGATGATCACCCAGACGCGAGAAGCATCCTCGGGTGCGGGGTCCTCGCCCTTCTTCTCGGCGCGCAGGACTTGTTCGGTCACCTCCGCGACCAGGCCCTCCTTGGCGTTGTCGTCAAGCGTGGCCTGGGGGACTCCGACCACGACCCGGTAACGGGGCCGCTCCGCGGGATGGCCTGCCACGGTGACCAGCGTCGGCTCGTGCACGAAGGTCCAGGCGATTGACTCGGCTGCCTCGTTTCCCGGCCGCGCGCCCTCCCACTTCAACAGGGTACGCGTGAGCGTCTCCATGAGCTGGGCCTTGGCGTCCCGCGAGAGCGTTCCGTTCGGCACTGTGAGGTCGATCATCGGCATGGTCCGGCCTCCTCTCCTCGCATTGGTCAGTTCACTAGAGATACTGACTCTATCCACGTTAGTTCAGTAGAGCAACTAGCATGGGCGCCATGCGCCGAACCCGCTTTGATGACTGGCCCTGCTCCATCGCCCGCACCGTCGATCTGGTCGGCGACTGGTGGACACCCCTCGTCATGCGCGAGGCGTTCTACGGTGCCTGCCGATTCGAGCAGTTCCAGCAGCGCCTCGGGCTGAGCCGCAACGTCCTCACCCAGCGCCTCGATCGCCTCGTCGATGAGGACATGCTCACCCGCGTGCCCTACCAGGAGCGGCCGACGCGCCACGAATACCGCCTGACGGACAAGGGGCGCGACTTCTTCACGGTGCTCGCCGCGATGATCAGCTGGGGAGATCGCTGGCTTGCGGATTCCAGTGGACCTCCTGTCGAACTGCGCGACCGCGACACGGGACTGCCGGTGAGCCCCCAAGTGACCGATGCAAACACGGGCCAACCGATCGACGTGCGCAAGATCATCGCAACTCCGGGCCCAGGACTTCCCAAGGATCTTGCTGAGCGGCTTCAAGAAGCGACCGAGCCGAGCTTCCCGACGAGGAAAACTGCAGGCTCCGAATAAGGACTCCTCACACAAGTGGTGGGCTGGACCTGGTCAGCGGTCGGTGTCGTGTACGAGGCCGCCGGGCAGCGGGACTCGGTCAGCCGCGTCATCGCACGTGAGAAACCCGGCGACGTCAGCGATCATCCCCGGAATACTGGTCGCCCATGGATCAGGTCAAAGTCGTCGTCGCCCATTCCGAGCGCGCGACCCTGCGCGTCGGCGATGTGTTTCTGAAGGTGGACGCCGATCAGGCACGCATCGACGTCGAGGTCGAGGCGATGTCCATGGCGCCGGTCCCGACCCCGGAGGTCCTGTGGCGCAAGCCGCCCGTGCTCGCGATCGCCGCACTCCCGGGGACGACGCTCGGACGCCTCGGCGGGCCGTCGGCCGGGTCGCCGACGGCATGGGCCGCGGCGGGCGCCGCCATCCGGAAGCTGCACGACGCGCCGCCGCCGCCCCGGTCGGGCCAGGCCGGCCGGAGCATCGTCGCGCTGGAGGCGGAACTCGACGACGAGTGCGAGTTGCTCGTGACGAACGGCGTACTGCCCACCGACCTGGTCATCCGCAACCGCCAGGTCGCCGAGGTCGCACTCCGGCCGTGGACTCCGGCGTTCACTCACGGCGACCTGCAGATCGCGCACGTCTTCGTCGACGGCGACGAGGTCACGGGCATCATCGACTGGTCCGAGGCGGGTCAGGGTGATGCCCTGTACGACCTCGCCACCTTCACGCTCGGACACGAGGAGCACCTCGACGACGTCATCGCCGGCTATGGCACCGACGTCGACCTCGACGTGATCCGCGCGTGGTGGTCGTTGCGAAGCCTGCTGGCGGTTCGGTGGCTGGTCGAGCATGGTTTCGACCCGTTCGCGCCGGGCTGTGAGGTCGATGTGCTGAGATCCCGGATGTGAGGCTGTGCGGGCCCGAGTGCTGCGAGTGCGTTCCGACGCATCGAGCAGGCCGTCTGCTGGGGTGCATCACCCGCCCTTACCCCCGACAAAGTGCGGTGCGGAGTCGTCGCCAACAGATGACGGTGCACCTGACGGTGCAGCCGAGGCTGACGAACGCGTGGTGGATGTCGTCGCGGATCTCCCAGCGGTGCGCAGGCGGCGGAACCAGTCCGGCAGCGCGATCGCTCCTTCCACGACCCAGCGGTACACGCCCAGGCCGGAGCCGTGCCCGGTGCCGCGCCGGGCGATGTGCGGGGTGATCCGGAACCGGCGGACCTTGTCCCGGTAGACCTCGTGGTCATAGCCGCGGTCGGCGTACGAGCTCCTCAAGACCGCCCCCACCCCCCACCAGGGCCCCCCGGCTGACCCGCACGCAGATCCAGGCCGCGCTCAAACGCGCTGGCCGCAAGCGAGGCATCGAAGCCGAGGCCGAACGGCTCCGCGAGGTCTTCCGCGCCGAGTGGGCCCACCAGCCGCCGCGCGCCCGGCCAGCAGATGCTGGCCCTGCTGGTCCAACTGGAGGCTGCCTGCGCCGCAGCCGACGACCTCGCCGAGGCTGTCGAGGAGGCTTTCCCTCAGCACCCGGACGCTGACGTGATCCTCAGCTTCAGCTTCCCTGGTCTGGGCGTCCAGCTCGGCGCCCGGGTGCCGGCCGAGATCGGAGACGACCGGCAGCGGTTCGCCCACGCCCGCGGTCTGAAACTCAGATCGTGCGTCGTAGCGCGGTCTCAACGGCATCGATCAGCTGATCGCCTTCGGTCCGTGGGTGCCGTGCGAGTCCGAGCTCGACGTCCGGCAGGGCGGGCAGGGCGCTCGCGTCGTGGCAGGCCATGGCCGGTTCGAGGTTCGTGGGCAGGAGCGCCGCGACGCCGAGTCCGGCCCGTACCGCGGCAAGCACGCCGACCAGGCTGTTGCTTTCGAATGCCACCCGCCACGGCCGATCGGCACGCTCCAGCGTTTCCAGCACCGACGTACGCCAGAAGCACGTGTTCGAGAACAGCACCACCGGCAGCGGGTCGGCAGCCACGTCCACACCGTGGCCGATTGCCCAGACCAGCGGGCGGCGTACCGTCCAGCGCGGCGGTCCGGGAACGGCCGGCACCTCATTGAGCACCAGTTGGACGCGGCCCGCGTCGTAGGCCTCCCGCATCGCGGCGTTGGAGCAGCTGAGCACCTCCAGAGTCGCGCCGGGGTGCACCCGGGCGAGGTCGGCGAGGGCCTGCGGAAGCTGGGACGCGGCGAGGTCTTCGAGCAACCCGACGCCACAGTGGCCGGTCAGCGCGCGCCCGGTTTCGGCGAGTGCCTGCGCGGAGAGCGAGAGAATGCGTTCGGCATACGGCAGGAGCTCTTCGCCCGCCCGGGTCGGCGAGACTCCGGATGCCGATCGGTAAAGCAACGGACAGCCGACGGCGCTCTCGAGCTTGCGCACCTGCTGGCTGAGCGCGGGCTGGGTCTGTCCGAGCGCGGTCGCGGCGCGGCTGATGCTGCCCTCCCGCACGGCGGTGACGAAGGACCGCAGCAACGCGATCTCAAGATCTCTGGCCATAATGATTCATTATGGCAGCTCCAGCAGATGAACCACTTCCTATGACGTGACGGGTGTTCTAGCGTCACGCACGTGACCAGATACCGACAGGTGCTCGCCGTGCCAGGGATGGCATCGCTGCTGGGGATTTCCCTGCTCGCCCGTACCGCGATCACGGCTGTCGTGCTGGCACTGACGATGTATGTCGTACTGGCCCTGGAAATGAGCTATGCGGCAGCTGGTGGTGTCACGGCGGCTCTGACCGCCGGACTGGCGCTGGGCGGGCCGCTGCTTGGCCGCATGGTCGATTGGCGGGGGCCGCGTGCCGTGCTGCTGGTGACTGTCGTCGTGCAGGTCGTGTTCTGGCTGAGCGTGCCGATCCTGCCGTACGGGATGCTGCTGGGCGCCGCCTTTGCGACGGGTCTGCTGATGGTGCCGGTCCAGCCGGTGACCAGGCAGGCGATCGCCGCACTGACACCGGCGGGACAGCGCCGGGCCGCGTTCGCGCTGGAATCGGTGCAGGGCGAACTGTCGTACATGGTGGGCCCGTCCGTAGTGATCCTGTGTGCCGCGGAGATGTCCCCCGGTGTGGTGGCGTGGGGGGTCGGCGCCGCGATCGTCGCCGGCGGAACCGGGATCGCCTTGCTCAACCCGCCGCTGCGTGCCGAGGACGAGGCGGATGCCGGCGCGGCCGGACGGCCCCCGCGCCGGGAGTGGCTGGGCGTCGAGATGATTGCCGTACTGACGATGGCGTTCGGTACCACGACGCTGCTCAGCGGCGTCGACCTCGCCATCGTCGCCACGCTCGAAGAAGTAGGTCAGGTGTCCTGGGCCGCCGTGGTCGTAGCCGTATTCGGCCTGGCCTCCGTCGCCGGCGGGCTGGCCTATGGTGCGCTGCCCCGGCCGCTGCCTACGTGGCTGCTGCTCGGTTTGCTCGGGCTCGTGACGGTTCCCGCCGGGCTCGCCCACGACTGGCCCTGGTTGTGCGTGGCCCTTGTCGGCACCGGGCTTTGCACCGCGCCGGCCCTTTCCGCGGTGGCCGACGCGGTGAGCCGATTGGCGCCAGCCAGCGTGCGGGGTGAGGCTGCAGGTCTGCAATCCTCGGCGCAGAGCGCGGGTTTCGCGCTCGGATCCCCGATCGTCGGGGTGGCGATCGACGCCTCCGTGCCAGCGGGCGGCTTCGCGGCCGCCGGGCTGGCCGGCCTCGCCGCCGCGCTGACTGGATGCCTGCTGTCCCGCAGCCGTCCAACGCCCCGGCCGCCCACTCCAGCTCGGCTCGAGTCGGCGAGAAGAACACAGGCAACTCATGTGCGGTGATCAGCCGCTTGAACCGCGGGACGCTGAGCGCAGCGGGTGACGAGCCCGGTCCTTCGCGGCTTTAAGATCAGCTCTTTGCCCCTTCAGCGCATATCTGGGTCACACCCCCTGGTACGCGTGCGAGCGCTGCCGTCGGCATACCAAAGCCGACAAGTGGACCGAACTGGCCCGTGACCGCGGTTTTCTCCGAAGGCAGCAGCGGCTTCGGCGGGACGGAACACCTGGCGGATCTGCTGTGTCCCGGTCCAGGCACCCGGCCGGTGTGCGGGATCGGATCGGGACAGTCCCGGTTGAGCTCCGTTGATGTGGCAGGCCCGCGCGGCACTGCCGTGTGGGCCGGGCGAATCACCATCAGGACGGCGCGTATCGGCATGCCGTGTGGCCGTTGCGGCAGGGCTTGCGTCGAGGGAGTCGCGGCTGGAGGGCTGTCGGCTACTGCTCGCCCAGAGTGGTGACGTGTTGATTCACCTCGATGTCCGAGCGCTGTACGCCGGAGAATCGTGTGGGCCGGAAGGCCCTGAGGAGGTCCTGTTCCTGATCGGTGACGATCTCGGCCGCGACCATGCGTCCCAGAATGGGCGCCAAGGTGATGCCGCTGTGCGAGACGAGGCAGTAGACGCGGGACCGCGCGGAGGCATAGCCGGCCACGGTGTGGCCGTCTGCGGGCAGTGACCGGAAGCCGATGCGCAGGTCGATCTTCGGTGCCGTGCTCGGGTGAGTCAGCAGTGCGGAGAACCGCCGAGCGAGGGTGTTCGCGATGTCCCCGTCCGCGGACGGAGGGTCCGCGGGATCGACGTCGGCGTTCAGATCGAGAGCCTGGAGGACGGTATGCCCGTCGGCCGCGGGGCGGAGGTTGAGGCCGGGGCTGTGGATCACGCAGCGCAGGTCGAGTTTCGGTGATCTTGCATATCCGAGCAGACCGACGGTCTGCGCTCCGCGACCGGCATCCGTCACCATCGGAATGTCGATCCCTGCCCGTGCGGCGAGTCGTTCTGTCCAGCGGCCTGCCGCCAGGACGACTCGATCGCCCGTACAGACCTCGCCTCCGGCCAGGGTCACGGACACTCCAGCAGGCCTGTCCTCGGTGGCCACGACCTCGCCGATCACGCGCTCGGCGCCGTGCCGCTCGGCGTCCGCCAGCATGTCGGCCACGAAGAGATCCGGCAGAACGTATCCCTCGCTGGGGAAGTGCGCGACGGACGTGATGGCCGCCGGGATCCGGAGGTCGCCCGCGATCCGCGTCGCTTCGTCAGGCGTGACCCAGTGTGCGGGGTAGCCCAGGGACTGAAGGCGTTCCACGTTGCCTGCGAGCCACTGCTCTCTCGCGGCATCCGCCCACTGCAGCGCCCCGCTGAGGAAGTACGACGGCGCGCCGCGCAGCTGCCCGGCGAGCCTGGCGTGCTCCTCCATCCCCGCGAGGTTCAGCCGGTGGTAGTCCGGGTCCAGTTTCCGGCTGGAGTTGGTCCAGGCGAAGGTGGTCGCGGTCGTACCCGTGCCGGCTCCCCACTGATCGAGCAGGAGAACGTCCTCGCCGGCGACGGCAAGCTGCCTGGCGACACTCACGCCCAGCACGCCGGCACCGATGATGATGACCTTCATGGTGTGCGCATCTCCTTATCTGGCAGCGACAGACTGTTCACATGGCCGGGACGGGAAGCTCCAGGAAGAACTCGGCGGTTCCCGGACGGACGAGGGTCGTGACCACCTCGACGGTGCTTCCGTCAGTGGCACGCAATTCCCTGCGCCTCATCAACGCGGGCGTTCCGGTCTCGCAGTTCAGCAAGCCGGCGTCGTGCTCATCGAGGGTCACCGGGTCGAGGTAGAGCCGGATGGCGTCGATCAGTACTCCTCTGCGCTGGAGATACGGGAGGGTGACGAGGTCTTCGAGGTTCTCGTTCAGCAGGTCCGGGGCCACGGCGAAGACAACGACGTGCCGCTCGAGGGACTGTGGCTCCTCGCGTACGTCGAGCTTGCGGCGGACCAATTCCACTACGGCTGTGTCGGCGGAGGCGCCGGGGAGGGTCAGGACGGCGTCGGCGGCTCTGACGATTCGCGCCGAAATGACGTCGTGTCTGCCTGGTGCGCCCTTTGCGGCTGCTGCGGGGGTGACGAAGTTGAGCAGATTGATCTGCCGCGTCACGTCTGCGACGAACGTTCCGTGGCGCCGCCGGCGGATCGCCAGCCCCGCCTCGGCCAGGTCGTTGAGGACGCGTTGGGCCGTGGCACGGCTGACGCGGCGCTGGGTGGCGAGGTCCTTCTCGGTCGGCAGCCGCGCGCCGGGGGGCAGGTCCCCGGACCGGATCTTCGCTTCGAACTCTCGCCTGATCTGTACGTACAGCGGCACGGTCACGATGAGACCGTACATACAGCCAATTGACCGGTCAATAGAGCGGCAGCCGTCAGCCTGCGACACAACGCCCACGACGTCAGCAGGCCGCCCGCCCTCCTCGGACTCACCTGATCACGGAGCGGAGGTCACACCACTCCGCCCCCGCACCCCACGCTGTCGTCGCGTGGTGCGGGGGGCATGGTCGCGCGTGTTCACCACGGGGCGGGTATGGCGGGCGAGTTGTCGCCACGAGGCCGTGGAGGGAGTTGTGACTGAGAACGGCCGGAATCTTCAGGCCCGTTCCGCTCCGGTGGCCGGATACGGGTCAGGGTGTGGTGGGAGACGACCTTGCCGACGGTGTCGGCCGTGGCGGCGGTGCCGTAGACGATCAGGCGACCGGGTCGAACGATCGTGGACTCGCAGACCGGTTGTGCGCGGTCGAGGCGCCCGGGGCCACGCGCCACGCGACCGACCGCGCCCGCACCCGACACGCGCCCGCCGTCAGAGGCTGATGTGGTACGCCTTCCGGAGCGTCTCGTGGACGGTCCAGGTGGTCCGGTCGCCCTCGCGCAGCACGCACCGGCCCCCCGGGCGCACGTCGAGGACGGAACCGCCCTCGCCCTCGATCGTCGCCCGCCCGCTCACGACGACGAACAGCTCGTTGGCCTCGGTGTCGGTCACCACACCCGGCGTGATCCGCCAGATGCCGCGCCGTTGCTTGCCGTCCGGGATTCCCACAGCACCTTCCCGGTGACGACAGCCGGTCACAGCAGCCGCGCCGACTCCCCCCTCGGCCGGCAGGTCCCGCGCGGCCGTCAGGTTCAGCGGTCTGAGGGGCAGGTGATCGTGGTGTTGCGACAGTCGGCGGCGAGGGCGGTCAGGGAGGTCTGTTCAGCGGGATCCACCGCCAGGCCCCAGCGGGCCCTCACGACCATCCACTCCTCGATGTACCGGCAGTGCGCTCCCTGCTCGGAGGGAAGCCGCTCGCGACCGTCAGCAGCGGCGGCCATACCGACAGGTGCCAGGCGGCTGAGAAACGGTGTCACATCTCTTTGCGCAGGCCACGGCAGCCTGGTGCTGATACCGGCGTGTTCGCGGAGTACGGCTCTCGGTCAGTCCGCGCTGAACCAGTTGATACGCAGCTACGCCGCCCGCCACGCCGAGGGCACGCGGACGCTGCTGCTCATGGACCCGGGCTGGGTCCGCACCGAACTCGGCGGACCCGACGCCGATCTCAGTGTGGAGGAGAGCATCCCCGGGGTGGCCGAGACGCTCGAGCGCCACCAGGGGGAGCGGGGCCTCCACTTCCTTGATTACCAGGAGCAGGTCGTGCCCTGGTAAACCCGGGGTCCGCTGCAGCGGTACCTCTTCCCTCACTGGCCAGGCCAGGGGCGTTCCTCTGGTTCAGCGACAAGCCAGGAAGGCCGCCGCCCCCGTCGTCATCACAGGACCTGGACATCGATCGCCCACGCGGTCGGCAGCGGCAGCTCGTCTCATCCAGCTCGCGGACCTTGCGGTAGCGGATGCGACCGCCGTCGGCGGTATGGATCTGCCGGAAGGACACCGAGTGGTCCTCGGTGGCGGGGAGGACCTTTGACGGGAATCGTGACCAGGCCGAATGACACGGCACCGGACCACAGGGGGCGCAAGACGACCTCCACGGCAGCACCCCCAGGGGCTGTCCAGCGCAGGCGAGGTAAAGCGGCCCCTGTCCCGTGTCATTAACTTTGATCTTGTGCCATCGAAGATGGATCAGATGCCTTCGGGGCAACGCGCACTGTGCGGGAGCCCCCACGGGACGACCAGTGGGAGCCCCCGCCACGGGTGGGTGCCCAAGGGGGCTCGTCAGCCGATCGGCACCACGTGCTCGGCCTGCGGTCCCTTGGGTCCCTGGGTGACTTGGAAGTCGACCCTGGCGCCCTCGGCCAGCTCCTTGAAGCCGGTCGTCTGGATGGCGGAGAAGTGGACGAACACGTCCGGTCCCCCATCGTCCTGCTGGATGAAGCCGAACCCCTTCTCCGAGTTGAACCACTTCACAGTGCCTGTTGCCATGAGTGCCGATCCTTCTCGACGTGCCACACGGGCCGCGGTACGCAGCCGTCTCGATAGTGCCCCGTCCCGCGCCTCACACACGCCAGGCGCGACCAACCAGTCGGCGGTGAACAAATGGCCGACCGAACTCCGGTGACACGCGCTCAAGCCGCGATGACACAGGACAGCTGTACCCCTGGTGAGACGCCCATCCCGCTGGTCGAACTCGAATCGAACAGTGGATTTCGGGCAGCAATGGCGGTCCATATGACGAAGCACGACAGTTCGCCAGCGTACTGCCGGTGACACCCCGCCTACGACGGCGTCCTCGAACGCGAATTCACCCTCGGCGAGATCTCCGGCGTCCTGTGGACGCCTGGATCCGCGCCTCCCCGCTGATCCTCATCGGCCAGACGGCTGCTTGCCACAAGCGGCGCCCGCGGCTGGTGGGCCGGGCCCGGCACGACGCGGCGGAGTACGGCTTCGCGGGCCGGCCGCCATCGACCACCCCCGGCACGGTGACCGGCCCCGTTCCGCCGTCGATGAGCAGGCCCGCGACGACCTCCGCCGGGCGTGGAGGCCGGCGAGCCGGTCGGCGAGATCGTCGACCTCCCGAGGTCCTGGACTGAGGACCGGGAACGCTGCCGCACTGCTTCGCGCCGTCGCCCGCAGGATCAGGAAGCCCGCGCCGTGCGGGCCGCGCGGGTCACCTCGGGCAGCGGGTCGGCGCGGCGGGCCACGTCGAGCAGGGCGTGCAGCGTGCGCTCGTCCGGCGCCAGCCGCGGACGCCACTGGGCCACGATGCTGACCGGGCGGATCCGCTCGGCCAGCCGCAGCTCGACCAGCTCGCCCTCCTGCAGCTCCCGGGTGACCGCCAGCTCCGGCAGCAGCGAGACCCCGTGCCCGTGCCCGGTGAGCCGCAGCAGCGCCGACAACGACCCTTGGATCACCGCCAGTTGGGCCCCCGTCAGCAGATCCCGGCCGAAGCGGTCCACCAGCATCTCCGAGGTGCACCCGGGCTCGGCCACCAAGAAGTCGTACCGCAGCACCTGCTCGGGCGTCACCATCTCCTGCCGGGCCAGCGGATGGCTGGGCGCCGCCACCAGAACCGTCCGGTCGTGCCCGACGACCGCGTGCGGGCTGAGCGCGCGGACGCCGTTGTCGTACTGGAACACCAGGTCCAACTCGCCGCCGCCGAACGCCTTCTCCAGCGTCCTGCGGTTGTCCACCGTCAGCTCGACGTCCGCCCCGGTGTCCGTGCCGCCCGCGCCGTACTCCAGAGCGGCCAGCACATCGGGCAGCCACACATGCGCCAGTGACTCCTGCGCCCCGATCCGCAGCCGCGGCCTGTCGCCGCACGCCGCCCGCCGCATGCGCTCCTCCAGCTCCAGAGCCTCACGTGCGTGCGGCAGCAGCCGGGCACCGGCCTCCGTGAGCACCGCGCCCGTGCCCGCGCGTACGAGCACACTCACGCCCAAGTCCGCTTCCAGCCGCTTGAGCTGGGCGCTGACACTGGACTGCGCGTATCCCAGGGCCTGTGCAGCGGCGGAGATGCCGCCGTGGTCGGCGACCGCGACGAAAGCGCGCAGATAGCGAGAGTCCACGGGAGCAGCATAGCCGTCCCATCGGACATTCCGATGGGGGCATCGGAATTGCGGCGTCGCAGGCCACACGCCCGCTGGGACACGCTGCAGCCATGACTACAGCCGACCCCGTCTCCCGCCCCTCCGGCGTCGCCACGCCGACCGCACCCCCGGAACCGCCGCCCGCACCTTCGAAGCTCCGCTCCAAGCTGACTTTCGCCGGCATCGCCACCGGAAACCTCCTCGTCCTGCTCGACACCTCGATCCTCAACGTCGCGGTGCCCGACGTGCGGAAGTCGCTGCACCCGGCCGCCACCGCACTGCCCTGGGCCGTCGACGCCTACACGGTCGTCTTCGCCGGCCTGCTGCTGGCCGGCGGTGTCATCGCCGACCGGTGGGGTGCCCGCCGCGTCTACGCCTCCGCGCTCGGCCTGTTCGCCGCGCTGTCCGTGGTCTGCGCCCTCGCGCCCAACGTCGGTTCCCTGATCGTGGGCCGTGCGCTGCTGGGTGCGGCCGGCGCCGGTCTGGTGCCCGCATCACTCGCCCTGCTGATCCACCTGAACCCCGACCCGGCGCGCCGCACCCGCGCCATCGGCGCCTGGACCGCGCTCAGCGGCCTGGGGGCCGCGGCCGGACCTGTACTCGGCGGCGCCCTGGTCGAACTCGGCGGCTGGCGCCTGGTGTTCCTCGTCAACCCGCCCATCGCGCTGGCCGCGCTGCTCCTCGCCCGCCGGCTGCCCGTGCCGCCCGTACGGGCCACCCGGGCCCTGGACCGCCCGGGCCTGGCCCTGTCCACCGCCGGTCTCGGTCTGCTCACCTTCGGTCTGGTCGAGGCCGGCATCGAGGGCTGGGGATCGCCCTACGCCCTGGTGCCCATCGCGGCCGCGCTCCTCTGCTTCGCCACGGTGGCCGTGGTGGAGCGCAGGGTGGCCTCCCCGGTCCTGCCGCCGGCGCTGCTCGCCCTGCCCAAGGTGCGGGCCGCCATGGTCGCGGCCGCGGTGTCCTGCTTCGCCTACTTCGGCGGGATGTACATGTTCGCCGTGTGGCTCCAGCACACCTATGAGCTGACCCCGTTCAAGGCCGGTCTGGCATCCCTGCCGATCGCGTTCCCCGTGTGCGTCATGCCCTTCTTCACCGGCCGGCTCGTGGCCCGCTACGGCCCCCGCCCGGTGCTGCTGACCGGCATGTCCGCCTCCGTCGTCGCTGGTGTCCTGCTGGCCTTCTGCGTCGGCCACCATCCGCCGCTGCCGCTGATCATGGCCGCCGAGCTGTCGCTCGCCGCCACCGGCACCCTGTCCATCCCGGGCGCCGCGGCCACGATGGCCGTCTCGGCACCGCCCGAGTACGCCGCCACCAGCCAGGGCGCGCTCAACGGCATCCGGCAGGCGGGCTCGGCGCTGGGCGTCGCGGTGCTCGGCACCCTCGGCGCACTCACCACCTCCGGCTACGTCCTCATCGGCATCGGCCTGCTGGCCGTGCTGCTGGTGGCCAGGGCGACGGCCAGGCAGGCCGCCTGACGCCCGGTCCGGACGCTCGCAAACCGACGCCCCGGGCAGTCCCCCGTCCCGGGGCGTCAAGCGGCACGTGTCGGCGGTCGGCGGCCGGCGCGGCAGGAAGAAGCGGCACCACCTTCTCGGCGGTGCCGCACCTGAACGCGATCGCGTCAATCACCTGCCGATGATCAGGCCACCGCCCCTCCCCTCTTCGGAGGCCGGTCCGGCAGCAACGGCTCGATACGCGCCCACTGGGCGTCAGTCAACGACACACCAGACCAACGATCCGATGATCTTGAGGAAATGGCCTGGCGCACGTCCCTTCTTGTCGGGCGAGACCAGCGTGGCGGCGGCCGTCAGAGCAACGGCGAGGAACCCTGCGTTCGCGAGCGTGGCGACGACCCCGGTGGCGGACAGAACCGGAAAGCTGGTGGTGATGGCGCCCACGGCGTGAGCTGCCGCGAAAGTGAGGATGAACCCGAGAAGGCTGGAGCGCCTGGGCCAGTTGCGGGCAAGCGCGGCCACAAGGGGAGCACCGACGACCATGCCGACCGCGAAGGCCGAGGTGAGCGTGCCTGCTGTCCCGACTGTGACGTCGAGATGGGAGGCGATGTCCGGCAGGAGGCCGGCGAGCATGAACTCCGAGGTGTCCATGGCGAAGACCACCATGGCAAGCAGATACAGCGGGAACCTGTGTTTGAGGCAGCGACTCCGCGGAATCGGTGTCGCCGCAAGCGCCTCGACCCTCAACACTGTTGTTGTGACCGCTTCCGTCCACTGAGAGTCCCACGGCGCCCGTGCCGCCGCCGAGTTCGGAGTTCCGGCAGTGCTTTTCGACGTCACCCGCAGCGAACTCGCCGCCATCTTCGGCGAGGACCGGCTCGCGACCCTGCCCGCCACAGCCTTCCCGCACTCCGCCGCGGACAGCGAGGGCACCCGCCTCCTGCAGACCGTCGGCGTCCCCACCGGGACGCTCCTGCTGCGTCAGCCCGACGAGGACGACGGCCTGCTGCCCCTCGTCCGGGACGTGGTCTGCATCGAGCACTTCGAGGACGCCGCGGAGGGCGCGGGTGGCTGGCCCGTCATCGGCTGGCTGCTCAACGCGCACCTCGCCCTCGACCCCGTATCCGGCAAGGTGCACGCCTTCGACCCCGACGAGGAGACCGTGCAGGAACTCCACACGGACGTCTCCTCCCTCGTCCACGTCGCCCTCCAGTTCCAGCGCCTGCTCGAAGAGTTCACCTTCAGCGGCGACGACAGCGACGAGGAGGCCGACTTCGAGCGCCTGGACGGCGAGGTCGATCGCATCCGTGAGGAGACGAGCAGCATGGACCCGCTCCCCTTCCGGGACGACGAGACCGTCTGGTCGGTAGTGGGCGATGAGATCGCCATGGGCCAGCGCTTCAAGGGCAACAGCCCGGGAGCCCGCTCCCTCTACGGGTGATCGCCAGCCGATTCCGCCCGTGCCCCACGCCGACCGCCCCGGTGGCGCCCTCGGGTGGGTGGTCGATGAGCCGGTACGGCGTCGCGGCGCGGTCGAGGAGGCGGATCAGGCGCTGATAGGTGTCGTGGCCGGGCATGTGTCATTCTCTTTCGTCTCACGGATGGTGGTGCGGTGGGTGCGTTCGATGGCCTGGCCCCAGTAGGTCCCGGCGACCATCAGCAGCGCGCCGAGGGCGGCGAGGGCGGTGAAGTGTTCGCCGCCGAGGCCGATGCCGAGGGCGGCGGCCCACACGGGTTCGGTGCCCAGCAGGAGACTGGCCCTGCTGGCGGAGGTGCGTTGGATGGCCCAGGTCTGGGCGAGGAAGGCGAAGACACTGCAGAACAGGGCGAGATAGGCCAGTTGACCCCATGTGCCGACGGTGGCATGGGCCAGGGTGGGCAGTCCACCGGCGGCCGGTGCGAGGCACAGCGCCGTCCCGACGACCGTCTGCATGGACGTCAGCTGGAGCGGACGCAGCGAACGGCCCGCGGTGAGCCGGCCGACAAGCGCCACATGGCCGGCCCTGACCACGGCGGCGGTCAGCATCAGAGCATCGCCTGTCGCGGGAGCGTGCAGGCCGTGGCTCGAGGTGAGCAGTCCGACCGCTGCGACACATACGCCGGCTGCGAGGAAGAAGCGGGCCGGGACCCTGCTGCGGCCGCCCGAGCGGTCCAGCAGCGGCGTGATCACAAGGGTCAGGCTGATGAGCAGCCCCGCGTTCGCCGCGCTGGTGTGGGCGACGCCGTACACCTCCAGCACCAGGACCGCCGCCTGGGTCACGCCCAGAACCGTCCCGATGCGGATCTCCTCCCGTGTCCAGCGGTCCCGCCGTCGGCGAGCGGTGGCCAGGACCAGGGGGAGGGTCGCCAGTGCCGAGATCAGGTAGCGCATGAACAGCACCACCAGGACCGGGGCGGCGTCTGTGGCGGTCTTCGCTGCGAGATAGCTGGAACCCCAGACCAGGGCGATCATCAGGAGGACCACGTCGGTCCGGCGTGCGTGCGGCATGCGTCCTACCGTGCCCAGCCAGCACAATGAAGCCAAGTACCAGCTTCTGAATCTATCCTTTAATGGAGCTACAATGTGAGCCCATGGATGAGAGACAGCTGCGTGTCCTGCGCGAGCTGGGCGAACTGGGCAGCGTGACCGCCACCGCCGAGGCGCTGATGGTCACCCCCTCGGCGATCTCCCAGCAACTGCGGCTTCTACAGCGCTCGGTGCCCGTTCCCCTCACCGAGCGCGAGGGCCGGCGGCTGGTGCTCACCCCCGCCGGGCAGGCTCTCGCCGGAGCCGCGATCGAGGTCGAGACCGCCCTGGCACGAGCCCGGCGCAGAGTCGAGGAGTTCCTCGGCGAAACCGGCGGTCTGGTGTCGGTCGCGGCCTTCCACAGCGCCGCAGCGGCCTTCTGGCCCCACCTGGTGAGCGCCCTGGCGGCCCCCGGCTCCCCGCAGCTCGCGCTCGCCGACGAGGACGTCGCCCAGAACGACTTCCCGCCCCTGACCCGCGACTACGACATCGTCCTCGCCCACCGCCTCGACCACGCCGCGCCATGGCCGCGGACCGTGTCCGCTATCGCCCTGCTGCACGAACCCCTCGACATCGCGCTGCCCGCCGGCCACCCCCTGACCGCCAAACCGCGGCTGACACCCCGTGACGTGGCCGACGAGCCCTGGATCACCGTCCACGACGGATTCCCGCTGATGGCCACCATCGAGGCCATCGCCGCCGCGGCCGGCCGTCGCCTCCACCTGGCCCACCGCATCAACGAATTCGCCGTGGTTGCCGAAGTCGTGGCCGCCGGCGGCGGAATCGCCCTGATGCCGCGCTGGACCTCCCGCCCACACCCACAGGTAACCCTCAGACCACTGACCGGCGTCCACGCACGGCGTCACGTCGACGCACTCCATCGCCCCGAACGCACCACACGCACAGCCGTCCAAACCGTCCTCACCCAGCTGCAGATCGCCGCAGCGGCCATCAGCAACCAAGACACCGCAGCAGTGACACCACACGAACAGGCGGCCGGAGAGCGGTGATGCCGCGCGCGGTGATTCCCATCACGTGGCAGCCCGCCCCGCCCGTCGGGCAGGCCCAGTGGCGCCGACCGCCACACCGATCCTGATCAGGCTGCCGCTCGGGCTGCTCGCGCATCCTGATCAGGCGCCGGCGAACCCAGGCTCGGAGTGGGCTCATCCCGGCCTTCGACCGCCTCGTCGCCACGGCCATGACTGCGGCGGGACACCTCCCGATCACGGCCGGGGCTTTGCCGCCGAGGGCGCCGTAGGAGCCCCGCGTGTCCCTTGTCCGGCGTTGCCCTCTGTGGGACTCGACCTGATCAACGGCATCCCCGCACACGTCCTGTTCGTGCGCGTCGTCGTGGTCCTGGCACCCCTCACCGCCCTCGCTCTGACCCTGTGCGCCGCCCTCCCCTCGGTCATGCGCCGGTCCGGACTCGCACTGCCGACCCTCGCCCTGGTGTCAGCACACTCACCCGCCTTGATTCAGGCCCGGCGCTGCCGTCCGGGCGGCACGCAACCGGCGCAGATAGGGGTCGTGGGCGTGGCGGGGCAGGATGCGCAGCCGGACATCGAGCGCCACGACGCCGTCGGGGCGGGCCACCACCGGGTTGAGGTCGGCCTCGGCGAGCTGCGGCAGGTCACAGGCCATGTGGGACAGCCGCAGAAGCAGCTGTTCCAGCCCCTCCAGATCCACCGCCCTGCCGCCCCGATAGCCGAACAGCAGCGGCGCGCACCGCGGGGAGGTGATGAGGGTGTGCACATCGCGGTCGGTGAGCGGGGCGAGTCTGGCGGCGTGATCGGCGAGGAGGTCAGTGGCGGTGCCGCCGAGGCCGAAGAGCACCAGAGGGCCGAACACCTCGTCCTGGACGACTCCGGCGAACAACTCGGTGCCACGGTGCGCCATGGGCTGCACCAGTGCCCCGGTCATCCGATCGCCGAAACGTTCCCGCAGCTCACGGTAGGCGTGGCGGACCTGGTCCGCGCCCTCGAGGTCCAGCCGCAGCGCACCCTGGTCGCTCTTGTGCACCAGACCGGGCCAGTACGCCTTCAGGGCCACCCTCGTGTTTTCGTCGGCGAGGTGCCGGAGGGCCGCCGCGGCAGTGTCCGCGTCCTCGGCCCAGGCCCAGGGCAGCTGGGGGATGCGGTAGCGGTCGAGCAGGGCGGCGCAGTCACGGGGGTCCAGCCATCCGCCGCCGGGGTGGTGGGTGAGGAATCCCTCCACAGTGGCCGTGGCCCCGCCGGGGTCGATCCCTGACAGTGGCGGGATGCTGCCTGGCGGTTCGGCACGCCAGCGGGCGTAGCGGATGGCGTGGGCGAGAGCGCGTGCGGTCGATTGGGGCTCGGCATAGGACGGGACGGCGCCTGCGTCGGCGCTCGGGAGCAGGCGTACGGGGGTCTCCTGGTCGAGGAGGACCGCGGCCACGGGGCGGGGGCGCGGGCCTGAGGTATGGGTGAGGGCCAGCAGGGGGTCGTCTTCGGTGCCGGTGGCCAGCGCGGTGGGAACCAGCACCACCACCAGAGCGTCGACGGCTCCATGAGCGGCGAGCCGGTCCACGCAGCCGCGCATTCCATCGGCGGTCACCGCGGCTGTGGTGTCCACAGGATTGGTGGTGGCCGCCCCGGGCGGGAGAAGCGCCCCGAGCTCCTCGGCCAGGGCCGGGTCGAGGACGGGCACGTTCAGCCCCGCTTCCGTACAGGCGTCGGCGGCGAGCACACCGGCACCTCCGGCATTGCTGACCACGGCCACATCGGCTCCCTGGGGCATTGGCTGGGCGTACAGCAGGGCCGCGATGTCGACCAGTTCGGCGATGCTCCGGGTGGCGATGATCCCGGCCTGGTCGAAGAGCGCTCGGCGGGTCATGGTGGGGGTGGCCGCGGCTGCGGTGTGCGAGGCGGCGGCGCGCCGTCCGGCCTCGGAGCGGCCGGCGTCCACGGTGAGGACGGGCATGGTACGGGCGACGCGTCGCGCGGTGCGGGAGAACGCCCGGGGGTTGCCGAAGGACTCCAGGTGGAGCACGCCGAGGCGGGTTCCCGGGTCGGCCTCCCACCACTGCAGCAAGTCATTGCCGCTGACGTCGTACTTGTCACCGAGAGAGACGAAGCTGGACACACCGATACCGAGGCTGCCGAACCGCTCCAGCAGCGCGATACCGACGCCTCCGGACTGCACGGCGACACCGGCACATCCCGGCAGCGGGGGGTGCGCGGCGAATGTGGCGTTCAGGCGCGCCTCGTCCGCCGTATCGGCGATGCCCAGGCAGTTGGGGCCCACCAGCCGCATCCCGTGGCCTCGGCATGTGGTGAACAGCGCCTCGGCCTGGCCGGCGTCGAGCCCGGCCGTCAGGACGACCAGCGCCCGCACCCCCCGGACGCCGCACTGTTCGGCAACCTCCGGAACCGCCGCGGCGGGCACAGCGAGTACGGCGAGGTCCGGTGCCTCGGGCAGCGCCGCCACCGACGGGTGCGCCGGCGTCCCCTCGACGACCGGGGCGTGCGGGTTGACCGCGTACAAGGCTCCGCGGAATCCGCCGGAACGGAGATTTCCGAGCACGGCACGTCCCACGGATCCGGGGCGGCGGCCCGCCCCGACGACGGCCACCGAACGCGGACGCAGCAGCGGACGCAGGCTGGCCACATCGGCGATCCGTCCGCGCCGGTCCACCGCCGAGAGATAGCGCTCCTGCTCCTCCAGATGCACGGTGCAACGGACGTCGGTGCCGTCGAAGTGCCGTGAGGTCGTCAGCCCCAGATCCGCGAAGACCTTCAGGACCGCGTGGTTCTCGGCGAGCGCCTCGGCGGTGAAGGTCGAGATCCCCGCGTCCCGGGCGGCGTGGACCAGGTGTTCCAGCAGCAGGGTGCCGATGCCCTGGCCGTGGTGGCCCTCGGCGACGGCAAGCGCGATGTCCGCGGAGTTCGGTTCGCCTTCGGACGGGGGGAGGGCGGTGTATTCGGCCACGCCGACCACGCGCTCGCGCGCCACCGCGACGAGCGCCTGGTACCCGTGGTGGCCGGGCGCGCAGATACGGTCCGCTGCCGCGCGTGCGTAGCGCGGGCTGATCGCGAAGAACCGCAGGCGCAGATCCTCCGGCGACATCTCCTGGTGCATGCGCAGGACCTCGTCCCGGTCCTGTGGCCGCGCGGCACGTATCTCGACGGTGGTCCCGTCGGCAAGCAGCGCGTGGACAGTGTCGGGGCGGTGCGCCGTGTCCGTCATCCGTGGCTCCCTCCGCTGTCGGATGAGCGGCCCGCCGAGCCGGCCGGCCGGCTCTCCGGCGCCATCAGCGCGGCGGCGTGGTCGGGCACAAAGGTCTGCAGACGGCGCGGCGGCCGCTCGTAGCCTGTGGGCGGGGGACGGTCCGGGAGCCGGAGGTCCGGCAGGTGGACGTCCCCGTACGGAACGGTCGACAGCAGGTGCGCGATCATGTTGATGCGGGCCGATCGCTTGTCGTCGCTCTCGACGACGTACCAGGGGGATTCGGGGATGTCGGTGCGCGCGAACATCTCGTCCTTGGCCCGCGAGTACGCCTCCCAGCGCGTGATCGACTCCAGATCCATCGCCGAGATCTTCCACCGCCGCGTGGGATCGCTCAGCCTGGAGTTGAACCGCTGCTCCTGGACGGTGTCGCTCACGGAGAACCAGTACTTGCGCAGCAGTATCCCGTCCTCGACCAGCATCCGCTCGAAGACCGGACACTGGTGCAGGAAGCGCTGGTGTTCCTCCCCGCTGCAAAAGCCCATGACGCGTTCGACGCCGGCCCGGTTGTACCAGCTGCGGTCGAAGAGCACGATCTCGCCCGCGGCGGGGAGCTGCTCGACATAGCGCTGGAAGTACCACTGGGTGCGTTCGCGCTCGGTGGGCACCGGAAGAGCGACGATCCGCGCGACGCGCGGGTTGAGCCGCTCGGTGACCCGCTTGATCGCGCCACCCTTGCCTGCCGCGTCCCGCCCGTCGAAGAGCACCACGAGCCGCTCGCCCTCGGCCCGCACCCACTCCTGGAGCTTCACCAGCTCGATCTGCAGACGGCGCAGCTCTTTCCGGTACCGGAGCCGGGGCAGAGGGTCGGGCCCGCCCGGCTCCGGGGGCGTACCGTCCCGCGGTGCGCTGTGCGGCATCCGCTTCCCTTTCAACGTGCGGCCGACCGAGCGTCAGTCGTGGGGGACGACCGCGACGGGGCACGCGGCATGGTGAAGCAGGGCGTGCGCCACATGGCCGAGGCGCGGGCTCGTCGCGGGCCGGTGCGTGTGCCGGCCGACGACCACCAGCCCCGCTCCCGCGGCCGACGTCAGCAGCACCTCCGCGGCGTTGCCCATCCCGACCTGCTCGGCCACCGGTACCTCCGGGTACTTCTCCCGCCACAGCAGGACCGCCTCCCCCAGCCGCTTCCGCTCAGCGAGCTCGATGCCACCTGCCTCGTCGAGGGCCCGCAGTGACGCCGGGCCGTACTCGGACACCCCCGGCAGCTTCCAGGCCCGTACGGCACGCACTCCCGCGCCTCGTGCCGCGGCCGTGCCGAACGCGAACTCGATCGGTGCGGCCGACTCGGGCGGATCCTGGATGCCCACCACCACATCTCCCCCTGAGGTCCCGGACCTCTGGCCGCTCCTGCGCCGCACCAGCACGACCGGGCGCGCGGTCCGGCCCAGCACCTGCAGCCCGATGGACCCGAGCAGAAAACCGGCCACGGCACCACGGCCCCGTGAGCCCAGCACCAGCATCTCCGAGTCCGCGCCATGGCCCACCAAAGCCGGGACCGCGGTCTCCGACACCAGTTTGGTGGAGACCGCCACGTCCGGGTAACGGGTGGCCAGGTCGGCTTCCGCATCGTCCAGGACCTGCTGTGCCCACTCCTTGCGGACCTCGGGAGCCTGAGCGGTCCGAGCCGTCTGCGGCGGCAGCGTCCACGCGTACACCAGACGCAACGGCGTATGACGCCACCGCGCCTCCCGCGCCGCCCAGTCGACAGCGTCCAGGCACTCGGGCGATCCGTCCAGGCCTACCGTGATAGGACGTGCCATCGGACCTCCCCGGTGTCCGCTGTGTCGGGCCGCAGCTGCCTCTCCCCCGCAAGTCTCGTGGTGGCAGCCGCGACTACCCAGAGGCCGACGGTCCTCCATCGCGGCCATTCGGCCCTGTCCAGCGAGGAACGGCGTACGGCGCCTGGCGTGGTCGTAGGAGGTGGGGTGGGTCTCGACAGCGTCAGCACCCGCAGACCCACGGGCCCGAGCAGGAAGCCGCTCACGGCGCCGCGTCCTGCGAGCCGCGTACCGGTAGCCGCGAGGCCACGCCCTCAGCCACCAGGGCCTCGACGGGTGTCGCGAGGATCTCCAGCATCGGTGGCCGATGCCGCGCGGGGCCCACGGGGCACGGCGCCCGGCAAACCCTGTCGTGGGGCCGCCCTGGTGTGCGCGCACGAGGTGTCGTCATCGCGGTCATTCGTGGGGGACGACGGCGACCGGGCAGGCCGCGTGGTGTACGGCCGCCTGTACCACGGGACCGAGGCGGGAGCCGAGGGCAGGCGGGTGTTTTCGCCGTCCGACCATCAGCAGATCGCAGTCGGCCGCTGCCCGTACGACGGCCTGGGCGGGGCTCTCCGCGCGGATCTCGTCGATGACCCGGACGCGAGGGAACTTCTCCCGCCACGGCCGCAGAACAGCATCCAGTTCCCCTCGCACATGCTGCTCGAGGTCATGGGCCGCCTCGGCCCCCGCGCCCCGGGCACCGTGGGCCCGGTCCAGCTTCCTTCCGTGGACGGCATGCAGGGGCACGCCACGCGTGAACGCGGTGACGTACGCGAACTCCAGGAGGTTGTCCTGCGGGCCGTGCAGACTCAGGCCCACGACCACCCGCCCCCGGCGTTCCTCCACCTGCCGGCCCGCGCGCACCAGTACCACGGGCCGCTCCGCTCGGGTGACGACATGCAGCCCGATGTCGCCCAGGAAGAAGCTCGCCACCGGGTCCAGCCCCCGCGATCCGAGCACCAGCATCCGGGACCGCGCGGCGGCGTCGAGCAGGGCCTTCTCGGGCTGGTCCGCCACCAGGTCTTCGGTGATGGTCAGGTCGGGGTGGAGCCGGGCCAGCTCGGCGTGCGCATCGTGCACGATGCGCTTCGCCCAGTAGTTCTGGTCGTCCGCCGCGGGGCTGTCGGGAGTGGGCGGCGAGAGCAGGATCCAGGCATGTGTCAAGCGCAGGGCCAGCTCCCGCCCCTTCGCCTCGTCGGCGGCCCAGTGCGCGGCGGTCATGCTCTCGGCCGAGCCGTCGAGCCCCACGGTGACGACTTGTTCCATGGCAGTGCCCCCTCTCGCGGCCGACCACTCCACGACGGGAGTACCCCAAAATTGAATGGACCACCACAAATATGCCAACCCGATACCCGGCCGTCCCGGCGGCGCCGGAGCTACGCGGCGGCGTCACTCGCGCCGGTGTCATCGGTTTCGTAGGCGATGTGCTGCGTGACCGAGACCACCCCGTCAACGCCCCGGCACAGCCGCACGAGGACCGGGATCAGGCTCCTGGTCCCGACCGATCCGTCCAGCGTGACCTCGCCCTCCCGCACGTCGACCGTCACAGCCGAGGGAGCCAGACGCAGGGTCCGTCGCAGCAGATCCCTCTCGATCTCTTCCTGGATCGCCTCGTCGTGGCGAAGGAAGATCCGCAGCATGTCCCCACGGCTGATGATGCCGAGCAGCTTGTCGGTCTCGTCCACCACGGGCAGCCGCTTGATGTGCCGGGCCGACATCAGGCGGGCCGCCTCGACGACCGACCACTCAGGACGCGCGCACACCGCAGGCGCCGACATCAGCTCCTCCGCCCTCGCACCCTGCGCCTTCGCGCGTTCCCACGCCTCCAGGTGCGGGACCGGCAGGCGGCCGGAGGGATCGGTCTGACCGGCCGATTTGCGCAGCAGGTCAGCCTCGGACACCACGCCTACCGGACGACCGGAAGCATCCACGACCGGCACCGCGGTGACATCGTTCTCCGCAAGGAGCGCGACGATCTCCTTGAACGGCATGTCACGCGGGACCCGGACCACCGGGCGCGTCATGAGTTCTCCGACCGTTCTGTGGTGCATGTCCCGACTCCTCTCGCAGGCTCGCGGTGGGTCGGCCGGTGTTCCCTTGTCGAGCCTGTCAGCTCGTCCCCGCGGCCGAATGAGCCTCATGGCTCCCTCTCGTGGCCATTCGGCCCACAACCGGGCCATCCGGCCCCTCGCTGGAGGACTTTCCGCCCCAGGACACCGCTCCTCCGCGGTGACACATTGGAAGTCAGACAGAGAGGCGGGATGTCGATGCGTGCTCACGTCGGCGACCAACTGATTGTCGAAAGCCCCACCACCGGTGCCGCCAAGCGGGACGGTGAGATCGTCGGACTCCACCACGACGACGGGACTCCTCCCTATGACGTGCGGTGGTCGGACTCCGATCAGGTCACCCTTGTGTTCCCCGGTCCGGACGCACACATTCACCACATCGGGCACGGACCGGAAGGGCAGCGGGAGGCGACCGGGCATCGCGGGCCCGCGGCGGCGTACCGGAGCGCTCGTTCGCTCTCCGATGCGGAGGTCATGGCTCTGGTGCGGGACGCCACGGCCGCCCCCTCGATGCACAATGCCCAGCCCTGGCGGTTCCGGTACTTCCGGCGTAACCGCGTCTTCCATCTGAGGGCCGATCTCCGGGGCTCGCTGCCGCACACCGACCCTGAACTCCGCGCCCTGCACATCGGCTGTGGTGCCGCCCTGATGAACCTGCGCATCGCCGTCGCACACGAAGGCCGGCAGGCGGTGACCCGGTTGCTGCCCGAACCCGGCGACCCGATGCTGCTGGCCTCCATGACACTGACCGGCCCGCTCGGCGCAGAGGACGACCCGGCGGCTCTGTACCCCGCTGTGCGCACCCGCCACACCAGCCGGTATCCCTTCGCCGAGAGGGCCATACCCGATACCGTGCGCACCGCTCTCGTCGAGGCCGCACAAATGGAGCGGGTTTCGCTGGACTTCCCCTCCGGCTGGCATCTGCAAACAGTGCTGGACTTGATACAGGAGGCCGAGGCCCGCGACCTCACCGATGCCGACACCGCGGCTGACCTGGCCCGCTTCACCCGCACGGCGGACGACACGCGGCCGGGGTCCGAAGGCGTCCCGGAGTACGCCTTCGGACCCCGCCGCAGGACCGGCAAGGCCCCCATGCGGGACTTCGCGGGCGGCAGAACCGTCCCCGGCCGCCCGACCGCCGACTTCGAGACCACCCCCCACCTGGCCCTGCTCAGCACCGCACGCGACCAGCCCGAGGACTGGCTGCGTGCCGGCATGGCGTTGGAACGGGTGCTGCTGCGCGCCACCCTCGACGGGCTCGCCACCTCGTTCGTCACCCAGGCCCTCGAATGGCACGAACTGCGCTGGCCACTGCGCGACCCGACGTCAGGCATGGCATATGTGCAGATGGTGCTGCGACTGGGATACGGCCGCCCCGGCACGCAGACACCCCGACGACCGGCCCACGACGTGCTGGACATCGAACCGTAGCCACATCCGCGACCGTAGCCACATCCGCGCGCTCCGGAGGATCCCGGCTCAGGTCGAGTGGAGGATCCCGGCTCAGGTCGGGTGGTGGGGCTCGTCCCGTCCGACGCCCCGGAAATGGCATTCGACATCGACGACGCCCTCCACGGCCCGGGTCAGACGCGCGGCCACCGGGATCAGCGCGGTGTCCGCCAACTGCCCGCTCAGAGTGACCACTCCATCGGCCACCCGGACACGAACGCTGCTGTTGTCGGGGAACAGGTACGACACCACAGTGCGTCTGACCTCCTCCTCGATGTCCTCTTCCGAACGGAGGAAGACCTTCAGCAGATCGCCCCGGCTGACGATGCCCTGCAACTTCCCCTCTGCGTCGACCACCGGAAGCCGTTTGACGCCTTTGACGGCCATGATCCGGGCCGCCTCGGCCAAGGTGGCGTCCGTGTGCACGCTCACCGCCGGGGAGCTCATCAGCTCTTCCGCCGTCACCGCCCCGGCCTTCGCCAGGTCGGGGAGCCGCCGCAACTGCTCGAAGCGGTCCGGATCGCTGTCCCGGAATTCCTCCTTGGGCAGCAGATCCGCCTCGGAGACGACACCGATGACCCGCCCCTCGCCCTCCAGCACCGGCATGGCACTCACATGCCACTGGCTCAGGGTCTCCACGAGTTCCTTGAACGACGCGTCACGCCCGACAGCGACCACCGTCCGTGTCATCACATCACTCACGATGTGCGGAGTCTCGGGCACGGGACCTCCTCCTTCCTTCCCCCCACCGCTCCGCACGGGTTCGACGCCCCTCTGCCAGTGTCCGGCCGCCGGGTGTCCCCCTGCCACCGGGGGCAACGCCGTTCAGCTGTGTGCCTTCCGACAGGCCGTGCGTACCGAATCGGCGACCGCCCGGTGGAACCGGGCGGCGATCAGTGGGATCTCCGTGCCCGCGCGGAGATCGGCCACGATCGCCACCAGCGGTGCGGCGGGATCCTCGAGCGCGAAGGCATAGCCGTCCCGCACCTGGCCGACCGTCATCGCGACGGCTTCCCATTCCACCGCGGCCTGGGCCTCCTACCCCATGCGGTGGCACACACCCACCAGTGAGGACACGGCGTCGAACAGTCGCCCCATGCTGGATGTCCGCACACACCCGAAGCCGCACGTCAACCGCCGTTCCAGCAGGAGACGTTCCTTGGGAGGGCAGGCTGCCGTGCACGGCAGGTCGGGTGACCAGGCGATACCGGCCGCGCGCAGATGTGTCAGGGCCATCCGATACGGATTGCGCACCGCCGCGACACCGCCCGGCAGGGGTACGTACGCCAGATGTGCCAGGCGGCGGTAGCCCGTAGTCGGCCAGCAGCACCTCACCGCCCCACACGGCGCCATCGTCACCGTAACCGGTGCCGTCGAAGGCGGTCCGCGGGCCTTTCCGCGTCGCGGCTCGCCCGCGGTCGTCGGAGCGGTGGCGTCGCGCCCGAGGTGGTAGCCGCCGATCCCCTTGACCGCCAGGACGGCTCCGCCAGTCAGCATGCGCCGGGTCGGCCACCTCGACTTTGATGCTGCTTACAAACAGGGTTCCGGCGCCGGCAGCGGCCACGCGTGCAGCAGGCGCAGCGTGAGCCGGCGCCATTCGGCCTCCTCGGCGGCCCATCGAGCGGTGGCAGGACTCTCGGGTGAACCGGCCAGTCCCACGGTGCCGACTGGCTCCATGGCGTCTGGCTCTGTTGCGTAAGAAGCTGGATGAGAGTGAACGAGTTCGCCTGCCCGAACAGCGTCGGCTGACCGAGCACGGCCCCTTCGGCGCATGTGGACCGTATGGGCCGGGGCTCGGAGGGGTGGAGTCCGGCACGAGAGGAGAAATGGCCAGTGACCATGCCCCTGGTGGTCGGCATCGACGGCTCCGAAGCGAGCCTCGAGGCGGTGGATTGGGCCGCAGGCGAGACTGCCCGGCACAAGCTGCCGCTCCACCTCGTGTGTGCCGCGGCGCCGGGCCAAGAGGCGTCCGACGTGATCAGCCGTGCCTCGGAGCGTGCCAGGATGGCCTCTCCCTCAACGCGTATGTCGAGCGAGGTACTGCATGAGGACGCGGCCTCCGCCCTGGTCAGCAAGGGGCGCAACGCCTTCGCGCTGGTGCTCGGATCCAGGGGGCTGGGAGACCTCGCCGGGATGCTCCTGGGTTCGGTCAGCCTGGCCGTGGCAGCGCGAGCCGACTGCCCGGTCGTCGTGGTGCGCGGCGCGCCGGAGCACCGGGACGCGCGGTTCGGGAGCGTTGTCGTTGGCGTCGAGGGCCGAGAGGGAAGTGACACGGCAGTACAGTTCGCGTTCCGCGAGGCCCATGTGCGGCGCTGCCGGCTGGTAGCGGTACACGCCTGGAGTGCACCGACCGGTGCTCCCTCCGAACCTCCGCCCCCGTACTGGTACGCCCTTGAGACCCACTGGCGCCCCCCGACGCAGGTGCTCGAAGACGCTCTGCGCGGCCCCGCAGAACGGTACCGGAACGCCACGGTTGACCGCCGGGTGGTTGAGGGACCGGCACGGAAGGCGCTGTTGGAAGCCGCGTCGGGCGCCGACCTACTGGTCGTCGGAGCCGGCAAGCGGCACGGACACATCGGCCTGCAGCTGGGCCTGATCAACCACGCGGTGCTGCACCACGCGCCGTGTCCGATCGTGGTCGTTCCGCATATATGAGAGCGATGTCAGGACCACGCCGACGACTGACCCGTAGGGCGTACTGGGAAGCCATCCACCAGGGCGGCCTTCGGCTCCTGTGACCGGTGTCTGCTGCCGTTCGATCGTGGTGGCGAACGGACCAGTACGTGTGCCGGAGGCCCGAACCGTCAGCGGTCCGCCGATGACCTGTGTAGAACGCAACGGCTACCGGCTGGCTGGTGGGCGGCATGACGGCGGTCGCGGTGGCGACGTCGACCACGGGAAGTTGTTCGACATGCTTCACGGCCATGGTCCGCTGCCTGGGCCAAGGGGCGCCGTCACCGGAGGCGTGCTCATGAGTTCCTCGGCCGTCACCGCCCCCGCCATGGCGATGTCGGACAGTCGCTTACGCTGCCGTACAGGCCCGGGGCACTGGCGGAGGTCCCCTCCTTGTCAGCGGTCGCCCCCGGGAGCACAGATCGATGGCACTCCCCTCCCCCTCCACGACAGGCAGGGCACTGACCTTCCACTGCTCCGTGGTGCGGACGATCTCCTCACAGCGCACGTCGTGCCCGAAGCCCCCAGTCGGAGAGCCGGTCCGCATGTCGCAGCAGGCCCCCGGCGGTGCGACGGTATTCACAGGGGGCTGAAGAGGAGGGTGATGGGGACGATGGACTTCCCGCTGGTTGTAGGCGTCGACAGAGCGGATCCCAGCCTGCACTCGGTGGACTGGGCAGTGGACGAAGAACGGGCCCCGACCGACCTCACCGACGCGCTGAGCCAGGCAGTACGGGAGTACCCCCAGGTCAAGATGTACCGCACGCCAGTCGAAGGCCCTGCCCACAAGGCCCTCCTGGAGGGGTCGGCCGATGCCGATCTGATCGTGGTCGGCGCTTTGATGCGGCGCGGCCACTTCGGTCCGCAGAGCGGCCGCGTGGCCCACGCCCTGGCGCGTCACTCCGAGTGCGCGGTGGCCATCATCCCTCAGCGGGCCTGAGCTCCCCGGCGTGGGCCACACGCGTGTACATCTCGAGGAAAGGAGAGGGGTGAGGGCGGCGGATGTCGGAGTGGACCTGGGAGTACGAGGGATACGACCCCGCCGCCGAGCGGCTGCGTGAATCGTTGTGCACGCTCGGCAATGGCTACTTCGCCACCCGTGGCGCGGTGCCCGAGAGCAGCGCGGGTGAGGTGCACTGCCCGGGGACCTACGTGGCCGGGTGTTACAACCGTCTGGAGTCGGCCGTGGCCGGGCGACAGGTGGTGAACGAGGACCTGGTCAATCTCCCGAACTGGCTATTCCTGCGGTTTCGTTGCCACTCCACCGAGGGATCGTGGGGCCCGTGGTTCTCCCTGGACACCTGCGCCGTCCTCGACCACCGGCACATCCTGGATCTGCGCCGCGCCACGCTCACCCGCACGTTCCGCTACCGGGACGAGGGCACGGGTGTGCTGGGTGTGGAGCAGTTCCGCCTGGTGCACATGGGAGATCCTCATGTGGCTGCGCTGCGGACGGTCTTCACGGCGGAGGACTGGTCGGGAGAGATCGAAATCGAGTCCGTCCTCGACGGCGACGTGATCAACAGCAACGTACGCCGTTACCGGACCCTCAACCACAGCCACCTGGCCCATGCACAGACCGGAGCGAACGAGCCCGACACGGTGTGGCTGCACTGCCGCACCAGCACCTCCGACATCGGTATCGCCATGGCGGTCCGAACAGTCGTCACCGGGCAGCCACCGGTCTCGTCGGGGCTTCATCCCGGCCGGCGACGTGCCGTCCACCGCCTGGTGATCCCGGTCGCTCCCGGCCGACCTGTCGGGGTGGAAAAAACCATGGCGCTCCACACCTCCCGCGATGCGGCGATCGGCAACCCGCTCGGTGCGGCGGTCGACCGGGCGTCCGCGGCCGCGGACTTCTCAGCCCTGCTGAACTCCCATGCCGCCGCGTGGGAGCAGTTGTGGCGGCGCGCGGAGATCCAGGTACCCGGCCAGGCCGGTCGCGTCCTGCGCTTGCATCTGTTCCACGTCCTGCAGACACTGTCGCCGCACACCGCGGATCTGGACGTGGGTGTACCGGCCCGGGGGCTGCACGGCGAGGCGTACCGGGGCCATGTCTTCTGGGACGAGCTGTTCGCGCTGCCGTATCTGAACCTGCACTTCCCGGAGGTCTCCCGGGCGCTGTTGAGCTACCGGTACCGGCGCCTGCCGCAGGCATGCCGGGCAGCGGCCGCGAGCGGCAGGGCCGGGGCGATGTATCCATGGCAGAGCGGCAGCGACGGCCGTGAGGAGACCCAGGAGCTGCATCTCAACCCCCGCTCCGGCCGCTGGCTGCCGGATCACTCCCGGCTCCAGCACCACGTCGGCTCAGCGATCGCCTACAACGTGTGGCAGTACCACGAGGCCACCGGCGACACCGAGTTCCTCCACACCAAGGGAGCGGAAATGCTGCTGCAGATCGCCCGCTTCTGGGCGGACACAGCGGTCTTCGACCCCGGGTCGGGCCGCTACCGCATCCGCGGCGTCGTCGGACCCGACGAGTACCACGACAGCTACCCGAACGCCGCCCGGCCCGGACTGGACGACAACACGTACACCAACGTCACCGCAGCCTGGGTCCTCAGCCGCGCCCTGGACCTTCTGCGGCGCCTTCCGGCATGGCGGCGAGAGGAACTGTTCGAGCGCGTGCGGCTGGACGGTGACGAACTCCCGAAGTGGCAGGAGGTCTCCCGGCGGCTGAGGGTGCCGTACCACCGGGGAGTCATCAGTCAGTTCGAGGGCTATGACGACCTCGCCGAGCTGGACTGGGAAGCCTACCGCGCGCGGTACGACAGCATCCGGCGGCTGGACCGGATCCTTGAGGCCGAGGGAGATACGGTCAACCGCTACAAGGCCTCCAAGCAGGCCGACGTCCTCATGCTCGGCTACCTGTTCTCGCCCAGGGAGCTGCGGCAGCTGTTCCAGCGTCTCGGGTACAGCCTGGACGACGACCTCTGGCGCAAGACCGTCGACTACTACCTTCAGCGCACCAGCCACGGCTCCACACTCAGCGGACTCGTCCACGGCTGGGTCCTCGCGCGGGTCAGACGTGCCGAGGCATGGAAGTACTGCCAGGAAGCCCTGGAGGCGGATATCGCCGATCTCCATGGCGGCACGACCGGCGAAGGCATCCATCTCGGCGCCATGGCCGGCACCCTTGACCTGGTCCAGCGCGGCCTGACCGGTCTGGAGACCCGCGAGGACGCCTTGTGGCTGGACCCCGTGCCGCTTCCGGCGATGTCCGAGTACGGATTCTCGCTGCGCTATCGCGGGCACTGGGGTGTCCGTGTACGGCTGCGGAGCGGGCAGCTGCGGATCGGTGTGCCCGACTCGGAGGAATCACCGCTACGCGTGGTACTGGCCGACCGAGCCGTCACCATCGCACCAGGAGAGACCTGCACACTTGTGCTGCCCACATAGATCGCCCTTCGGCTTGGGCTCCGAGCGCGGGGGCAATTCGGGCGGTAGGAGTAGCGGCCTTCGCTGCCTGGGCCGCCCCAACGGCACGGCCTCGGGAGACGTGTATGGAGTAGTCGGTATCGCTGCTAAGGGTGGGCTCTGATCACGGCTGCCCTGCGCGAGCTGTTCCCTACGCTCTGGCATCTCACCCGCCACGGCGACCTGAACGGACTCGCCGTGACGGAACTCGACTCCCAGCTCGACGCGCTCGCGGGGACGGCGCCCCGAGAGACAAGATCTTCAGCGAGAAGATCAGCACCCGGGTGCGGGCACCGACGGCATGCTCCACACCGCGCTCCGCCGCCGCGCGGGCGGCGAGTCCGTCGAGCAGATCCAGCCCGACCTGATCATCCCCACCGGCAAGCGCAAGGGCCAGAACCTCGCGGTGGCCAGCATCTGCCTCGCGCTCGCCGAGCACGCCAAGCGCGAGGCGTACCCCCGAAGCCGTCGAACAGGCCCACGCCGACTCCGCCGCCCTCCAGGTCGGCGAAGTCCCCGGACCCCGCCCCGCTCAGCCGGTTCCCCGGCATGCGCACAGGATGCGAAGAATCCACACTGGCCTGAAGGAGTACCGGTCGGGGCGGGGCCAGGCCTTGCGGGGCTCTCCCTGAGCACATCGCGACGCTCGAAGGAGACGACCATGACCACAGCACGGGAAATCATGCACGCCGGTGCCACCTGCATCCAGGAGAACGAGACGCTGGACGCCGCGGCGCGCACAATGAAGGAGCTGAACATCGGAGTCCTCCCCATCTGCGGACCGGACGACCGGCTCCACGGAATCATCACCGACCGTGACATCGTGGTGAAGTGCCTGGCCACAGGCAAGGACCCCAGGACGATGCCCGCGGGCCAGCTCGAGCAGGGCAAGCCCATCACGATTGACGCCGAGGCTGACGCCGGCCAGGTCCTCCGGACCATGGAGGAGCACAAGATCCGGCGCCTGCCGGTCATCGACAACCATCGCCTGGTCGGCATGATCAGCGAAGCGGATCTCGCACGCCGCCTGCCGGATGAGCAGGTGGGCCACTTCGTCGAGGCCGTCTGCGCGACTGCCTGAGCACTCGGCCGAGCGCCAGGTCGTCACTGGAAGGCGACGCGGATCTCCTGCTCGGTGGCGGCGTGGGAGACGACGAGGAGTTCGTCACCGGGCCGGAGCCGCATCTCGGGGGTGGGGACGGTGGGCCGGCCTTCGCGGATGACAGTGGCGATGACGCTGCCCTCGGGAAGGGTGATCTCGGCGAGCCTGTGGCCCGCGGCGCGGGACTGCGGCGTAATGGCAGTCTCGATCACGTCGACGCCGGCTTTGCTCAGGCGGAGGAGGGCCACGGTATCTGTGGCTCCGGTGGCTTCCTCGATGAGGGAGATGAGGGGGGTGGCAGCGGGGACCGCGGTGTCGACACCCCACCGCTGGTCGAAGAGCCAGGTGTTCTCCGCGTCGTTGACACGGGCCGCGACGCGCGGGACCACGAACTGCCGCTTGGCGAGCAGGCTGATGACGAGGTTGTCCTCGTCATTGCCGGTGGTGGCGATGAGGAGGTCGGCGGTGCGCGCGCCCGCGTGCTCGAGCAGAGAGGGCTCGCAGGCGTCCCCGGCGACGAGTCGTACGGGCAGGTGGCCTTCGAGTTCGGCGATGCGATCGTCGTCGATGTCGACGAGGGTGACGTCGTTGCGGGCCGCGGCGAGGACCTGGGCGATCTGGGTGCCCAGGCGCCCGCCGCCTGTGATGAGGGCCTTCATGTCCCGAGCTCCTTGTCCAGGAAGCCGCGCAGGCGGCCGACGGCGGTGGCGGCGACAGCAAAGGTGACCAGGTCGCCGGGTTCGGCCGGGGTGCTGTGGGCAGGCACCAGTGAGCGGCCCGCTCGGGTCACCTCCACGACGCGGATCTCTCCGTCGACGTCGAACTCGGTCAGCCGCCGCCCGTTGAGGTAAGCGGGGAGCTCGGAGCGGACGAGGAGTGTTTCGCCGTTGCCGAAGGTGAGTTCGGGTGTGAGGTGGCGGTGCAGCAGCATCTGGTGGATCTGGTGCACCGTCCAGCGGACGCTGGCGATGGTGGGGATGCCGAGCTCGCGGTAGATGTCGGCTCGGCGGGGGTCGTAGATGCGGGCGAGGACGATCGGGACCCGGTAGGTCTCCTTGGCTGTCCGTGCGCTGACGATGTTGCTGTTGTCCCCCGAAGTGACGGCGACGAGCGCGTCGGCGTGCTCGATTCCGGCGGCCTCGAGCACCGCGCGGCTGTAACTGTTGCCTTCGTGGAACTGCCCGGGGAAGCCGGCCGGCAGCAGCCTGCGGGTCTTCTGGCTGCGGTCGATGAGCCGTACGTCGTGGCCTTCGGCGACGAGCTGGGCAGCGAGCGTGGATCCCACCCGTCCACAGCCCGCGATGATCACTCTCATCCCGTTTCTCCTTCCGGGCTGGTCGGCCGGTGGCGGCGCAGCCACGCCTTGCGGATCTCCTCGGCGGTCAGCAGCAGTGCTCCGAAACCGGCGAGCACCGCCCAGTCGGCGGGGTCCAGCGGCGCGGTGTTGAAGACGGCCTGGAGTGGGGGCAGGTAACTGATGGCCGCCATCAGGGCGATGCCGAAGCATCCGGCGGCCAGCAGCCACGGGTTGGACAGCAACCCGATCCGGAACACACTCTGCCGGTCGCTGCGTACCGCCAGGGCGTTGAAGAACTGGCTGACGACGATGCCTGCCTGGACCAGCGTGATCGCCTCGCGGTAGACGGCGTTGTCCTCGGTGAAGTCGGAGTACGGGATCCCGGAGGCGTGGACGTGCCAGAAGAACACCGCGCACACGCCGAGCGCCTGGATGCCGCCCAGAAACAGGATGCGCCCCAGCACCGCGGTCGAGAAAAGCCGTTCGCGCCGGGAGCGCGGCGGCCGGTCCATGACATCGGGCTCCGCCGGCTCGGCGCCGAGCGCCAGTGCGGGCAGGACGTCGGAGCCGAGGTCAATCGCGAGGATCTGAACGGCGGTGATCGGAACCAGCGGAAAGCCGACGAAGGTCGCGGCAAGGATCGGGACCAACTCGGCGATGTTGTGGCTGAAGAGGTAGATCAGAAACTTGCGGATGTTCTGGTAGACGGATCGGCCGAGCCTGACCGCCGTGGTGATGGCGGCGAACGAGTCGTCCAGCAGCACCATGACGGCGGCTTCCCGCGCGACGTCCGTGCCGGAGGCCCCCATCGCCACGCCGATGTCCGCGTGTTTGAGGGCCGGGGCGTCGTTCGCCCCGTCGCCGGTGACCGCGACGACCTCTCCACGCCGCTGCAGCGCGGTGACCACCCGCATCTTGTGTTCGGGGCTGACCCGGCACAGCAACAGCTCACCCGAAGTGGCGAGCACGGCGTCGAGACCGCCGTCGTCAAGGGCGTCCAGCCGGGTGCCGGTCACGATCGCAGGCGCGGGCTGACGCACGATCCCGACGCGGCGGGCGATGGCCTCCGCGGTCAGCGGGTGGTCGCCGGTGACCATGACGATGCGGATCCCGGCCCGTCGGCAGGCGTCCACCGCGTCGCTGACCTCGGGCCGAGAGGGGTCGAGCATGCCGACGAGGCCGAGCAGGGTGAGCTCCGATTCGACCTCGTCCCGGGAGGGGCGGGGGTCGGGCAGGCGCCGTGTCGCCACGGCCAGCACGCGTAGCCCCTGGGAGGCGAGCTGGTCGTTGACGGCGGTCACCGCCGCGCGGAGTCCGCCTGTCAGAGGCCGCCGCTCACCTCGCCGGTCGATGACGGTGCAATGGGCGAGGAGCTCCTGCGGTGCGCCTTTGACGTAAGCGTGGTACCCGTCCGTCTCGGTGTGCACAGTGCTCATCAGCTTGCGGGTCGAGTCGAAGGGGTATTCCGCCACCCGTGGTGCGGCCGCTTCTTCGGCGGCGAGGTCCAGACCGGCCTTCGCCGCGACGACGAGCAGCGCCCCCTCGGTGGTGTCGCCGAGCACCCGCCAGCCCTCGTGACCCGACGGCGGAACCAACCGGGCGTTGCAGCACAGCCCTGCCGCCTTGAACAGTTCGCGGATCCTGCCCCGGTCGGTGACCTCACCGACTGGCGCGTACCCCACCCCGGACACGGCGTGCGACTCGCCGCCGGCCCACACCTGGACCACGGTCATCTCGGCCTGGGTGAGTGTCCCGGTCTTGTCCGTGCACACCACGGTGGTGGACCCCAGCGCTTCCACCGCCAGCAGCTGCTTGACCAGCGCGTGTCTACGGGCCATGCGCCGTACGCCGATCGCCAGGGACACCGACAGCGCCGCGGGCAGCCCTTCGGGGACGAGCGCGACCATCACCCCGAGCGCGAACACGAAGGTCTCCACGAACGGCTGCCCGATGGACGCCCGCACCGCGAACAGGACCGCTCCGATGGCCAACGCCACCCCCGCCACCCGACGGGCCATCAAGGCGACCTGACGTTGCAGGGGGGTCTTCTGCCGCGGTGCGGCAGCGGCGAGCCGGAAGATGCGTCCGAACTCCGTGGCCGCACCGGTGGCGAACACCACGGCCTTCGCGGATCCCGCCACGACATCGGTGCCCATGAAGGCGCAGTTGCGGGCCTGCAGCACTGGCCCTGCCGCCACCGGTTCCCCGGTACGGCCGACGGCGTCGCTTTCCCCGGTCAGGGCCGCGTTGTTCACCGAGACCTCGTGTGCCTCGATGAGCCGGCAGTCCGCCGACACCGCATCACCGGCATCCAGGACGACAATGTCACCGGGCACCAGGTGTTCGGCGGGCAGCTCCTGCGGCTCCCCGTCGCGCAGGACCCGGCAGGTGTGCGGCACCATCGCCTGCAACGACTCCGCCGTCCGCTCGGCCGAGTACTCCTGCGCGAAACCGATGGCCGCGTTCAATGCCACCACAGCCAGAATCGCCAAGGCCAGCTGCAAGGTGCCCACGTCACGCGGTTCCTGGAGCACATAGGCCAGGAACGTGATCGCCGACGCGACGAGCAGCACCATGGCGAAAAGGTCGGTGAACTGTCGGCCGAGATCCCGCCACAGCGCCCTACGCCCCGCTGTCGGCAGCTCGTTGGGCCCGAAGTGGTCGCGCCGCGCCTCCGCATCTGCCGAGGTCAGACCACGCGGCGAGGTGTCCAGTGCGGCAAAGACCTCCCCGCTCGGCAGGGTCTGCACCGCCGGGCCCCGCGGGCCGGCGGGGACCGCCGGCCCGCGGCGGCCCCCGTCCCCGGGCGTCAGTACGGGGGTTCCGGTACCCATCGGCGTGCGCCTCTGCCCGTCTTCGTCACAGCGCGGCCACGCGTACCGCAGTGACCTTGTACTCGGGACAGGACGTGGCCGTGTCCGTGTGGTCGGAGGTAAGACGGTTGACTCCGCTCGCCGGGAAGTGGAAGGAGCAGAAGACCTGGCCCGGGGGTGTCTGTTCACTGACGCGAGCGATGAGCCTGGCCTGGCCGTGTCGGCTCTCCACGGTGAGCGGCGCGCCGTCCCGCACGTCGTACCGGGCGGCGTCGTCGGGGTGGACGTCGAGGTGGTCGACGGGGTCGATGGCGAGGTTGCCGCCACGCCGGGTCATGGAGCCGGAGTTGTAGTGCGCCCAGCGCCGCCCGGTGACCAGGATCAGAGGAAAGTGGTCGTCGGGCTGCTCCCCCGGCGGCAGATACCGGGTGGCCGCCAGGCGGGCCCGTCCGTCCGCCGTGGCGAACCGCTCCCGGTACAGAGTGGCCTGTCCCGGACGTGCGGGGTCGGGGCAGGGCCAGGGGACGGCGCCCTCCCGGTTCAGCCGCTGATGGGAGAGTCCGGCGAAGTGCGGGGTGAGCCGGGCGCATTCGGCCAGGGCTGCCGCCGGGGTGGGGCACCCCAGGTCGGTGTGCATGGCCGCGGCGACAGCGTGGACGATCTCGAAGTCGGAACGGGCCTGGCCGGGTGGCGCGACAGCCGGGCGGACCCGCTGGAATCTGCGGTCGAAGTTGACGAAGGTGCCGTCCTTCTCCAGCCAGGACGCGGCCGGCAGCACGATATCGGCGTGGCGGGCGGTCTCGGACAGGAACAGCTCGTTGCACACGACCAGCGGACAGGCGTCCAGGGCCTGGGCCACCCGGTTGGCGTCGGGGTCGGTGGCACAGACGTCCTCGCCGACGACCCACAGCGCACGCAGCCTCCCGGCCCGGGCCGCCGCGAACATCTCGGGGATCCGCAGACCGGGCCGGTCGGGCACGGTGACACCCCACACGTCCTCCGCCCGTGACCGGACGGCCGGGTCGGTCACGGTCCCGTAGCCGGGCAGGACGTCGGGCAGGGCGCCCATGTCGGAGGCTCCCTGGACGTTGTTCTGCCCCCTCAGCGGGTTGACACCGAAACCGCGGCCGGTGCCGACGGCGCCGCGCAGGACAGCGAGGTTGGCCAGGGTCCGTACGCCGTCGGTGCCGTGGAGGTGCTCGGTGACGCCGAGGCCGTAGACGATGGCGGGGCACTCGGCCCGCCCGTAGAGCCGGGCGGCCGCCACCAGGTCCGCCGCGGGCACACCGGTGATGGCCGCCACCCGGTCCGGTGGATAGTCATCCAGCAGCTCGGTCAGCTCCGGCAGACCGGCGGCCCGGTCCCGCAGGAACGCGTGGTCGACGAGGTCTTCGGCGAGCAGCACATGGGCGAGGCCGTGGAAGAGTGCGACGTTGGTGCCGGGGCGTGGCCGCAGGTGCACATCGGCGTGCGCGGCGAGCCCCACGGCACGGGGGTCGGCGACGACGAGGCGGGCGCCCCGGAGCACCCGTTGCAGTAGTCGTGCGCCGACCACCGGGTGCGCCTCGACCGGATTGGCGCCCACGATCAGCAGGCAGTCGGAGCGCTCGACGTCGTCGAAGGTGTCGGTGCCGCCGGGGAGCCCGAAGGTGGCGGTCAGGCCGGCGGCGGAGGGTGAGTGACACAGCCGGGAGCAGTTGTCGACGCTGTTGGTGCCGATGACCACCCGCATGAACTTCTGGAGGAGGTAGTTCTCCTCGTTGGTGGCGCGGGCGGAGGAGATGGCCGCCACGGCGTCCGGGCCGCCTGCCCGGACGGCTGTGCGCAGCCCTTCGGCGACGTGGCGCAGCGCCTCGTCCCAGCCGACCGGCTCCAGACGGCCCTCGCGGCGCAGCAGGGGCCGGGTGAGCCGTTCTGGCGAGGTGCGGTATCCGCGGGCGAAGCGGCCCTTGACGCATGCGTGTCCCCGGTTGACCGGCCCGTCGCGAGCCGGCAGGACGGCTGCGATCCCGCCGTCCTCCGTGACCACGTCCAAGGTGCAGCCCACCCCACAGTAGCCGCAGGTCGTGCGGGTCCGGGTAGCCGCCCGGGAGCTCGCTGTGGTGAGTCCGGGCGCGGGTCCCGGTTCGACGATCGCTCCGGTCGGGCAGGTGTCGACGCAGCCGCCGCACGCGACGCAGTCGGACTGGGCCCACGGCCCGCCGGTGCCGGGGGCGACGACGGTGTCGGCGCCCCGACCGACCAGGGTGAGGGCGAAGGTGCCCTGCACATCCGCGCACATGCGCACGCACCGGTCGCAGGCGATGCACAGATCCCGGTCGAGGTGGACGTACGGGTGGGAGTCGTCGCCACCGCGGCCTCCGGCTCCGGTGGCCTTCCCCGGCCCGATCCCCAGCGACCGGCACACCTCGGCCAGTTCGGTGCGACTGCCGGGAGCCAGGGCCCGGGGCGGCAGGGCGGAGACGATGACCTCGACCGCTTGCCGGCGCAGCGCTCGCAGACCGTCGGTGGCGGCTTCGACCCTGGCGCCGGCGGCCGCCGGGGTGACACAGGACGCCACGACCCGGCCGTCGGCCCGTACCAGGCAGGTCCGGCAGGAACCCGCCGGGCTGAACCGGTCGTCGTGGCAGAGCGCGGGCAGCTCGATCCCGGCCCCGCGAACGGCCGCAAGCAGCGGGACCCCTTCGGGCACGTCGACGACGACGCCGTCGACCTCGATCGGAGTCACTGGTCCCACCCCGCGAGGGGCTCTCCGTAAGCCCGGGCAAGGCTGCGGACGGCGAGCGGGATCCGCAGCCCGAAGGCGCACAGGCTCGCCTCGGCGAGGACACGCGAAAGCCTTCCGTACTCCGCACCGGGCAGGGCACCCGCGACCGCCAGCTCCAGGCCTCGGCGCGAGCCGACCCGGCAGGGCGAGCAGGCCCCGCAGCTCTCAGCGGCGGCGAACTCCCATAGGTGCCGCAGAACGTCCTGCGGGGCCACGTGACGGTCGAAGGCGACCAGACCGGCGTGGCCGAGAGCGGCGCCGCGGGCCGCCAGCCCCGCCTCACTCAGCGGCACCTCCAGCGCGTCGGCCGCGAGGAAGCCGCCCAGCGGGCCGCCCACCTGGAGGGCTGCCAGCTCCGCGCCGCCCTTCAGACCACCGCCGAGTACGGTGACGATCCACCGCACCGAGGTGCCCAGCTCGACCTCGTACACGCCCGGCCGGGCAAACCGCTCGGACAGGCACACCAGCTTGGTGCCGGATTCCCCGGAGGTCCCGCGTCGGGCGTATGCCGCACCACCCCTGGAAACGATCCACGGCACGGCCGCCAGCGTCTCGACGTTGTTCACCACCGTCGGCGCGTCCCACAGCCCGGCTTGCGTCGGATAAGGCGGGCGTGGCCGGGCACAGCCCCGGCCACCCTCCAGACCGGCGATCAAGGCGGTCTCCTCACCCGCCACATACGATCCGGCGCCCCCGACCACCTGGACGTCCACCGTGGTGTCCGTCCCGTGCACCCGGAAGCCGAGATGGCCCGTGGCATAAGCGCTGGTGACCGCTTCCCTCATGCGCGTCAGCGCCCGTGGGTATTCGGAGCGCACCAGCACCACGCCCCGGGCGGCCCCGCAGGCGAAACAGGCCAGCGCCAGCCCCTCCAGCACCCGGTCCGGATCGGCTTCCATCAGCAGCCGGTCGGCGTAGGAACCGGGGTCGCCCTCGTCCCCGTTGGCCACCACCACGGCGCCCGGAGCACCGCCAACGGTGGACCATTTCATGGCCACGCCGAATCCCGCGCCGCCACGCCCCCGCAGCCCCGATTCCGCCACCTGCCGATGGACGTCCTCCGGCCGGCGCGTGGCCACCACGTGCGGCCACACCTGCCACGGACGCTCCCCCGACACCACCCCACCGAGCAGCACAGGGTCGCCGGTGGCGTCGGCCGCGGGGATCTCGGGCGCCGCCCGCGGCGGCACTCGGCCGGTGAGCTGGTCGGCCAGGTCGGGGCCAGTGCGCGGCGTGTCACCGTCGAGGATGGCGGGCCCCGCATAGCAGTACCCGAGGCAGCGGACGGCCTGCAGTGATGTCTCCCCGTCCGGTGTGGCGTTCCCCGCGGCGACCCCTAGCCCGGCCTCGACCTCGGTGATATGGCTACCGGATCTCGCGGCGAAGCAGGCCGCCGCACTGCACACCCGGACATGGCGGCGGCCGTGTGGGGTGGCGAGATCCGCGAAGTACGAAGCCGGGCCCAGCGCGGCGGCGGCCGACAGGCCGACGCGAGTGCCGGCCACGGGCGCCCAGGTCCCGGGAGGGTCAGCCGTCCCGGCCCGGGCGTCGGCCAGATCTGCCATCAACCGGTCCCCCGGCCGCCCTCGCCGGGCGGCCAGGGCCCGGAAGGCGTCGTAGCGCTCGGCAGGGCGCGGGGCCGGCATGCCTTCATCGTGCGGCCGGTCTTCGTGAGCCGCATCCGGTGTCCGGCGCCGGAGCCCGTCATCCCCGCGATAAGGGCCGATCTGGCCGTCCGGCGGAAACCGGGGCGGTGCGAGCGTGGCCCGGGGGTACTCAAGGCGGACGAGTCGGCCGCAGGAGAGGCGGTGGGGATGATGGCGCTTCCGTTGGTCGTGGGTGTCGACGGATCGGAATCCAGTTTTCAGGCGGTGGACTGGGCCGTGGACGAGGCGGCGCGCCATGAGGTGCCCCTGCGCCTGGTCTACGCCTCCCGATGGGAGCGCTACGAGGGACGTCTCCCCTCGTTCGGCACCGGCCGTCCTTCGGCGGAGGTCGTGGCCGAGAACATCATCGCCTCCTGCGCGGACCGCGCGGCGTCACGCAACCCGGAGGTGAAGGTGTCCGCCGAGGTCCTGGCCGAGGACACGGTGTCGGCTCTGCTGCGCGAGGGCCGTGAGGCGTTCGCCGTGGTCACCGGATCCCGCGGCAGAGGCGAGATGGCGGACATGCTTCTGGGCTCGGTCAGTCTGGCGGTGGCGTCACGTTCACTCTCCCCCGTGGTCGTGGTCCGCGGCGCGGAGCGCAACCGCCAAGGTGCCTTCGGACGTGTGGTCCTCGCGGTCGGGGATGTCGCGGAGGGGGCGGGGGCCGTCCGGTTCGCCTTCCGCGAGGCTCGGGCGAGGGACGCGGAACTCCGCGCCGTACGCACCTGGCGGCGCCCGTCGCACTCACACGCGGGCCAGTCGCTGCTGATGCACGAAGCGAGCACCCTCGTCTACGAGGAGCAGGCGGCGACTGTCCTCAACGAGGGGCTGGACGAGGTGGAGCGTGAGCAGGGTGGCGCGATCGTATGCCACCGCGATGTGGTCGAGGGTCCGGCGCACCGGGTCCTGCAGGACATGTCGGTCCAGGCCGACCTGCTGGTCGTCGGCGCCCTGCGCCGCCGCGACCACACCGGGCTGCAACTCGGCCGGGTCAGCCACGCCGTGCTGCACCGAGCGGCGTGCCCGGTCGCCATCGTCCCGCAGCGGAGCTGACCGCGTGGTCCCAGCGCGTCACCACACCGGAATCGCCCGCGATACGGCACTCGATCGCGCTCGTGCCCTTTCCCGTGGGCGCGGCCTGCCATCCCGCGGCCAGGGTCGCGCCGACCGGGCGGCCGCGCCGCCGGGCCGCGACGCCCCGTGGAATGGCCCAGTCCGGCGCGACAGGGCCGCGCGCGGTACGGACACTGGGATCGAGGGCCGAACCTGAGGAGAGGCCGTGGCCGGACTCCGGGATTTTCTGCTGCGGTTCCGCCCGGTCGGGTCGCCGGGCCGGGCGTCGCCCGGTGGCGTGCCCGCGGACCGTACCGCGGAGCTCGCCGCCGAGTTGGAACCGCCGCTGGCGCTCCTGGAAGGAGCCGAGGACGAAGCCCGGCACATCCGCAACAGCGCGGCCCGTGAGGCGGCGGCGAAGCGGCGCGCGGCCGAGCGCCGGGCCGAAGAGATCGTGGAGCACGCCCGGGACCGGGCCCGGGAGGTGCGGGCGACGAGCGCGGCGAGGGTCCGCCGGGATGCCGAGACCGAGGCGGCGGAACTGCTCGCCACAGCCCAGCGGGAGGCGGCCGCGGTACGCCGCCGGGCCGAGGAGCGTATGCCCGCTCTCCTGGACCGGGTGGCGCGCCTGGTCGCCGAGGACATCGGCACCCCGCGAACCCCCACCGGGGAGCCCCCATCGTCCGGAGGGCCGGACTCTGGACGGAGGGATCCGTGATGGGCGCCGGATGGGTGGCCGGGGTGACGCGTGCCAGGGCCATGCTCTCGCGGGCCCTCGGCAGGGCGGAGGCCAAGGAGGTGGCTTCGGCACCAGGGCTCGACGCCGCCGTTCGCCACCTCAGCGCCTCGCCCTACGGTCGGGGGATGCTTCCGGGGACATCGCTGGACGACGCCCAGCGAGCGGTGACGGCTGCCCTTCTGTGGCATCTGCGGGTGCTCGCCGGCTGGCAGCCACTCAGTGGCGCGAGCGCCATCCGTCTCCTCGCCTCCGGGTTCGAGATCGCCAACGCGGAGGACCATCTGCGCACGCTGACGGGCACCGGCCGAGCCCGGGCGCCGTACCGGCTGGGCGCTTTGGCGATGGCCTGGCCCCGGCTGGCCCGTACCGGCTCGCCGCGGCAGCTGCGGGCCGCGCTGGCCGCTTCCGGATGGGGGGACCCCGGGGCGGCCACGCCGGCGGCGGTGGCCGTCGGAATGCGGGTGTCCGCCGCGGTGCGTACGGCGACGGCCGTGCCGGAGGCGGCGCGCTGGGCGGCGGGGCGGCTCGCCCTGCTGGTGGGGCGGCACGTGTTCGTCGCCCGCCGCCCCTTGCCGCGCGTGTCCGCGGAACGCGCGGAGCGGCTTCTCGGAGCGAAAGCCGTGGCCGCGGCGTCCTTCGCCGACTACCGGCGCGAGCTGCCGCCCGCCGCTCGCTGGGCCGTGGCCGGACTCGCGGGTGAGGCCGACTTGTGGCGGGCGGAGGGGTGGTGGTGGGACCGTCTGGACGAAGACGGTCGGGCACTGCTGCGCGGCTCCCGCCCCGGCCGGGCGACGGTCTTGGGCGCGGTCGCCGTGCTCTCCGCGGATGCCTGGCGGGTTCGCGGCGCGCTGGAGGGCGCCGCGCGGGGCGGCGGATGTGTGGAGGCATGCGATGCGCCGGCCTGAGGCGATGGTCCCGGTCCGCATGCGCCGGGTGGCGATCGTCGCCCCGCGGGACGCGCTGCGGGACACGCTGGTGCGCGTCGCCGAAGCCGGCTGCGTCGAGATCGACTACACCGAGGGTGGAGGTCCGGGCGTTCCCGGGCAGGGATCCGCCTCCCATCGGCTACGGCGCTCGCGGGCGGAGCCGGAGCGTGCCGTGCTCAGCGCCCGGGCACCCGACCTCGATGCGCTCGAGCGGGCGGGCCGCACCGATCTGCTGGCCGGTGAGGCTCAACTCGAGGAACGCCGGGAAAGCGCGGTACGGCGCGGCACCGTCGCGGCAGTCGCCGGGTGGTGTCCCGCCGCCGACATTCCCGCCATGGCGGAACGTCTGACCACGGCGGGAGGGGCGCTGGTGCCCCTGCGCGCACCGCGCGGAGCGGAGCCGCCGACGCTGCTCCGTGAAGCCGGTGTGGTACGGCGTTCGTTCGTGCCCCTGGTGCGGACGTACGGGACGGTGCCGTACCCGGATCTCGACCCCACCATGCCCGCGGGCATCGCCTACGTGGTGATGTTCGGGGTGATGTTCGGTGACGCCGGGCACGGGGCCCTGCTGCTGCTCGCGGGGCTCGCGCTGCGTCTGGGCCTACCGCACCGGGCCGAGTCCCTGCGCCCGCTGTGGCCGTTCATCGCCGGGGCGGGACTGACCAGTTCCCTGGCGGGTGCCGCTTATGGCGAGTTCTTCGGGCCGACCGGGGTCCTGCCGGTGCTCTGGCTGAACCCCCTGCGGGACCCGCTGCGACTGCTCACCGCGGCCATCGGATTCGGCGCAGTGCTGCTGGCCCTGGCGTACGTGGCCGGCATCGTCAACCGCTGGCGGGAAGGCGGGCCGGTGAACGCTCTGTTCGCACTCACGGGAATCGCCGGGGCGATGCTCTACCTGGGCCTCGTCGTCATGGGCGGCGGTGTCTGGCTGGGCCGCACCGCCGTCGTGGCGGGCGCCGTGATCGCGAGTGCCGGCCTCCTCATGGCCGGATCCGGACTGTCCGCCGTGACCGGCGGTGGCGTGGAGGGCGCCGTGCAGGTCGGGATCCGGCTCTTCGACGGGGTGCTCCGCATCGGGTCCAACGTCATCTCCTTCGCCCGGCTCGCGGCGTTCGGACTCACACATGCCGCGCTCGGCGCCATCGTGTGGCATGGCACAACGGCACTGGCGGAACGGGGCGGTGCGGCACTGCTCGCGGCTGCGACGCTCTTCGTCGCCGGCAACGCTCTCGCCTTCGCGCTGGAGGCGCTGGTGGCCGGGGTGCAGGCGCTGCGGCTGGAGTTCTACGAGCTCTTCTCCCGGGTCTTCGAGACCCAGGGGCGGCCCTTCCGTCCCTGGCGCCTGCCTGTGCTGAACGGTGAGGGGCACGCGGCGACCGCGCCACGAGGCGGGGCGACGTACGAGGAGGCCATGTGATCGCCTGGTTCATCGCTCTCCCGGTCGTCGGCGTGATGCTGGCGATGGGTCGGCTGCTGCTGCGACGGTCCCGCCACACAGCTCTGCGGTGGGTGCTCGCCGCCAACGCCATGCTGTTCACGGGAGCGGTGGCCCTGCTGGTGTTGGCCCTCGGCAACGAATCCGCGCAGGCGGCGGCACCCGCCGCGGCTCGCGATTCCGGTGCCGCCTCGGCCGCTCTGATCGGGGCAGCCATCTCGGTGGCCGGAGCCTCCATCGGCGCGGCGATCGCCGTCGCCTACACCGGTGCCGCCGCGGTGGCGGCGCTCAGTGAGCGCCCGGAACTCTTCGGCCGTGCGATGGTGATCGTCGGACTGGCCGAGGGCATCGCCATCTACGGGCTGGTCGTCGCCATCATCCTGATCGGGAAGTCCTGATCATGGGACGGGTGGCGGCCCTCGGGGAGCGGACGCGAGTGGCGGGGCTCGCCCTGGCGGGGGTCACCGTCGTGGCCGCCGAGGAACCGGACGCGGTCCGCGAAGCCTGGCGTGCCCTTCCGCCCGGGACCGAGCTGGTCATCCTCACGCCCACCGCAGCGGACGCGCTCGGTCCGGAACCGCTGGAGGGTCTCCACCCGCTCACCGTGGTGATGCCGTCATGAGGAAGCCACCGTCCGATCAGGCGGTACCCGCGCTCGCGCCGGTACGCGCGGAGTTGCTGCGCACCGCGCGGACCGAAGCGCGGGAGGTCCTCGACCGGGCTGACCAGGAGTCCAGGGCGGTGATCGGTGAAGCGCGGACCAGAGCACGTTCGATCATTGAGGGGGCCCGCCGGCAGGGCGAGGAAGAGGGCGCTGCAGCCGCCCACGGCATCCGGGCGGACGCGCGCCGAACCGCCCGGGCATGTGAACTGGCCACCCGCAAAGCGGCGTATGAAGAACTGCGCCGCCGAGCCTTCGCACATGTCCGTCAGAAGTGGGGCCCGGCAGGCCAACCGGCCGTCGGGAACCGGCTGCGGGAACGTGCCCTGTGGTTGCTGGGCCCGGACGCCGAGATCATCGAGGCCCCCGGCGGAGGTGTGGTGGCCCGTGCGGCGGGCCGGCGGGCCGAATGCACACCGGACAGTCTCACTGCCCGTGCGCTGGACCGGCTCGGTGCCGAGGTGGAGACGCTGTGGTCACAGTGAAGGGAGCCGGCGAAGCACGCGGACGGCGCGCGGACCGGGAAGGGCCGGTGCGTCCCAGCCGCGTTCTGCGGGTCGCCGGACCCCTCGTGGAAATGGAGTACGCGGGCGACACCGCGATGCATGATGTGGTCTCCCTCGGCGAGTCCGGAATTCCCGGCGAGGTGGTGTCGATCAGCGGCGGTGTGGTGACCGCCCAGTCGTACGAGTACACGGGCGGCCTGGCCCCCGGCGACGCGGCACGCTCCCACGGGGAACCGTTGTCCGCGACGCTCGGTCCAGGGCTCCTCGGGGGTGTGTTCGACGGCCTGTTGCGGCCGCTGTCCGGCAGCGGGGACTGGCTGCTGCCCGGGGCCGCCACCCGGGCCCGGACCACGGACCGCAGCTGGTCCTTCGCGCCGACCGTGGGCGAAGGAGTACAGGTCGCCGAGGGCGGCGTGCTGGGGGAGGTCCGGGGCAGGGGGCCGCTGCGGCTCCGGGTTCTCGTGCCGCCGGGGGTCAGCGGGGCGGTGAACGGTATCGCTTCCCCGGGGCGCTACCGGCAGGACGCGGTAGTGGCCGTCGTCGACGGCGCGGAGGTCCGGATCAGCGCCGTGTGGCCGATCCGCCGGCCGCGTCCGGTACGGGCGCGAGGCGGCGAGCCGGAGCCGCTGCACACCGGGCAACGGGTGATCGATCTGCTCTTCCCCGTCGCGCGCGGCGGCACGGTGGCCGTACCGGGCGGTTTCGGCACGGGGAAGACCATGCTGCTGCAGCAGATCGCCAAGTGGTGCGACGCGGATGTGATCGTGTACATCGGCTGCGGGGAACGCGGCAACGAGATGGCGGACGTCATCGCCGAGCTGTCCACGCTGGAGGACCCGCGCACCGGCGGACGGCTCGCCGACCGGACGGTGACCGTCGCCAACACGTCCAACATGCCGCTGATGGCCCGTGAGGCCGGCATCCATACGGGCGCCACGGTCGCCGAGTACTTCCGCGACATGGGTCTGGACACCGTCGTGATCGCCGACTCCACCTCGCGCTGGGCCGAGGCCCTGCGCGAATTCGCCTCACGTACCGGCTCGCTGCCCGCCGAGGAGGGCTATCCGGCCGGGCTGGCGTCCGCGATCGCGGCCTTCTACGAACGCGCGGGAGCCGTGACGACGCTGGGAGGCCACCGGGGCTCGGTCACCGTCATCGGGGCCGTGTCCCCGCCCGGCGGGGATCTGACCGAACCGGTCACGGCTCACACCGAACGCTTCGTGCGCGATCTGTGGTCGCTCGATCGCGACCTCGCCTACGCCCGCCACTACCCGGCCTTGTCCTGGGCGGGGTCGTTCTCCCGGGACGCGGCACCGCTCACCGCGCGGCGGATGGCCGCGGGCGAACCCGCCTGGTCCACCCGGCGCGACCGACTGGCCGCGGTGCTGGCGGAGGCCGACCGGCTGACGGACCTGGTCGACCTGGTCGGTATCACTGCCCTGCCCGACCCCGAACGCGTCAGCGTGCTGGCCGGGCGTCTGGTGCGCGAAGGAGTGCTGCAGCAGAACGCACTGTCCGCCAACGACGCGTACTGCGGCCCGGACAAGGCCGCGGCACTGGCCGACGCCGTCCTCGCGGTCATCGACCGCTGCCGGGAACGCGTCGGGTCCGACGTCCCCGCGGCAGCCGTCGAGGCGGTGGACTTCGGGCCGGTGCTGCGGGCGCGCGAGGAGGTGGGCCCGCATGACACGGCGGGAGTGGCGGCGCGCCGGGACACCATGCTCGCCCGGCTCGAGGAGCTGCGGTGAGCAGCCAACTCCCGACCGTCCCCGGCGGGGCGGGCGGCGAGGCGCCGTGACCACATGGGGCGAAGTCGAGTACACGGCCGTACAGGAACTGCGCGGCCCGCTCGCCGTCGTGCGAGGCGTGTCCGGGGTGGGGTGGGACGAGTTCGTACGGATCACCCTGAACTCGGGCGAGCGGCGCTACGGCCTGGTACTGGAGGTCGACCGCGAACTCGCCGTGGTGCAGGTGCTGGAGGACACCACCGGAATGGACCCGGCACACCTGCGCGTGTCCTTCGCCGGGAAACCGCTGCGCATCCCGGTCGGCCCGGGCTGGCTGGGCCGGGTGTGCAACGGCCGCGGCGAGCCCGTCGACGGCGGGCCGCCGGTGTTCGGCGAGACCAGCGCGGCGGTGAGCGGAACGCCGATCAACCCGGTCCGGCGGGAGCCCCCGTCCGATCCGATCCTCACCGGCGTCAGCGCCGTCGACGCCTTGACGACGCTGGTCCGCGGACAGAAACTGCCGGTGTTCTCCGCGGCCGGGCTGCCACATCTGGAACTCGCCGCCCAGATCGCCGCGCAGGCCACCGCCGGTGGCGAGGCGTTCAGCGTCGTCTTCGCCGGCATGGGCCTGACCCATCCGGACGCCGCTTCGGTACGGGACGTGTTGGAGGAGCGTTCGGCCGCGGGTGAACTGGTGCTGCTGCTCAACACCGCCGACGATCCCGTGATCGAACGCACCCTGACCCCGCGCGTCGCGCTCACCGTGGCCGAACACCTCGCCTTCTCCGGCGGCCGCCACGTGCTGGTGGTGATGACCGACATGACCGCTTACGCCGAAGCGCTGCGCGAGGTCTCCGCGGCCCGGGGCGAGGTCCCGGCACGTCGTGCCTATCCCGGGTACCTCTACAGCGACCTGGCCTCGCTCTACGAGCGTTGCGGCCGGATCCGCGGCCGGGCGGGCTCGGTCACGGTCCTGCCCGTCCTCACCATGCCCGCGGGCGACATCACCCATCCGGTCCCGGACCTGACCGGTTACATCACCGAGGGCCAGATCGTGCTCTCCCGCCAGGTGCACGCCCGGGGGGTGTATCCGCCGGTGGACGCCCTGTCGTCACTCTCCCGCCTGATGCGCAAGGGAGCCGGTCCAGGGCGCACCCGGCCCGACCACTTGGATCTCGCGGCCCAGACGCTGGCCGCGCTCGCCCGGGCCAGGCAGGTCCGGGAGCTGTCGGACCTGATGGGCGAGGCGGCCCTGAGCCCGACCGACCGCCGCTACCTCTCCTTCGACGAGGCGTTTCTGCGCGATTTCCTGCATCAGCGGCACGACGAGGCACGCCCCCTGGACCGGACGCTGGACGCCGCCTGGCAGGTTCTGCTCACCCTCCCCCGCGGTGAGCTCACCATGCTGCCCGCAGCATTGCTGGACGCACACGGCGCCCGGGCGGAACCGGACGGCGATGGCAAGCGGGACGGGGCGGAGCCATGACCACCGCATCCGGCCCCCCACCCTCCCGCGCCGGCCGGCTTCGTGTTCGGCACAGCCTGGAGGTCGCGTTGCGCGGCGCGGAGCTCCTGGAGCGGAAACTGCGCATCCTGCGGGCGCGGCACGAGGCGCTGCTGCGGGCCGAGGAGGCCGGTGCGCACGCATGGCGGCAGCGGGTAAGGGATGCCGAGACGTGGCTGCTGAGAGGGCTCTTCCTGGGTGGCGAGCACGCCCTGGAGGCGGCGGCGGAAGGTGCTGGCGCCGCGGACTTCACCTGGCGTGAGGAGTCAACGGTGGGGGTGCGCCACCCCGCGCTCCCCTCATGCCGCATCCCCGACCGCTCCCCCGACGTGGCCACGCCCGGCAACACCGCCCTGGTGCACGCCGAGACCGCCTACCGTCAGGTGCTGCTGGCCGGCGCCGAGTACGCCGTCGCGCGGCATGCCGCCCGGATCGTCGGAGCGGAGGTTGCCCGCACCCGCCGGCGGGTCCGTGCCCTGCGGCGCCATTGGATACCCCGGCTGGAAGAGACGCTCGCCCGGATCAACCTGGCCCTCGAAGAGGGCGAACACGAGGACCACGTACGCCGTCACTGGGCTGCCGGGAGACGGGGTTGATCTGACTCCGCCGCGGTCAGCGTGGTGCCCCACCAGGCCGTGACCGTGATGCGTCTGCTGCCTCCTTCCTCCTACGACCCCGGCAGCCTCCGGTTGCCAAGCGTCGCAGCTCGCAGGGGCCTCACGGCCGATCGGACCGGCCGTTCGCACCCGGGACAGCGCTCACCCGCTGTGACATGGTGGAGAAAGGCGGAAGGAAGCCGGAAAGGCGGGATGAGTGATGCGTGCCCATGTCGGTGACCAACTGATCATCGAAAGCCCGACCACCGGCGCGGCCAGGCGGGACGGTGAGATCGTCGGGCTCCACCATGACGACGGAACGCCTCCCTACGATGTGCGATGGTCGGATTCCGAGCGGATCACCCTTGTGTTCCCCGGCCCGGACGCTCACGTTCACCACATCGGGCATCCGTCGGAAAGACCTCCGCGCCCTACGGCCCCCGGACGTCCCTGAGCGTTCGAACCCTGTCCGATGGGCTCATGGCTCTGGTGCGGGACGCCACGGCCGCCCCGTCGACGCACACCCCCCGACGGCCGGTCCACGACGTGCTGGACATCGAGCCGTAGCCCCACCACGCACGGGGTCACGAAAGCTGCGTCAGCACGGACGCGTCGCCTCTGCCCGTCCGGCGGCCCGGAAGCTCCCCGGCGGCCCCGCGCCGGCCGCAACCGGCCCGGTGTCCAACCGGGTCAGGTGACCCCCGTGAGGTGATCGACCACGTCGTCGACGTCTTCGATCGCCCGGATCGATTCGAGCAGCCGGGGGACGAGCGCGACGTCCACGCGGCCCTCCACGGTCACGACACCACCCTCCACCGACACGTCGACGGTGCCCGGATCGAGGTGGTATTCCTCCCTCAGGACCCGGGATTCGATCTCCCCGCGAAGCTCGGCGTCGTCGCGGACGAGCGCCCGCAGCAGCCCTGCCCGCGTCACCACGCCGACGAGCCGATCCTGGGGGTCGGTAACAGGCAGCCGCTTGAGCCGGGAGCGCGCGGCGATCCAGGCGGCCTCTGCCACCGTGTCCGCCGGACGCACAGTGACCGCGGGATACGTCATGAGCGCGGCCGCCGTCTCGCCCTGGCTCTTGGCGTACAAGCGGCGCTGCCTGAGCTTTCCGAGCGGGCCGGGCCGACGCGTGGTGGCCGCCATCACGGCGGCTTTGGCCAGCAGATCGGACTCGGACACCACACCGATGACGTGCCTCCCCGCATCGACCACCGGAACGGCGCTCAGGTGCTCGTGCGACAGCGTGTGGGCGACATCGAAGAACGGCGTATCGTCCGGCACCGACACGGCGGGCGCCTGCATCACGTCACCTACCCGCGGCGGTCTCGAACGCCTCCGGCTCCTTCGCTCGTAGCGTTCGGGCCTGGTCCTCTCAGGCTCGGCCCGTGCTCGTTCGACCACACTCGACGAGGCAGCGGCCACGGCGCCGAGGTAACGCCTCAGCCTGTCCTCACGCCCTTCCGCTCCCGATGCCGGGGGACGCGCGGGCACCGCACCACGGGCCTGCTTCCCCGGATTCCCCGGAGTGTGACGTTCGAAGTCGCTCATGGCAACCTCCCCACGAACGCGGCCGGTCGCCCATGGGCCCAGTGTCGCATCCCTCGGACGTTCCCGCCGCGAGGCACCGCGCGCCGACGGACCTCGCCCAAGGAATCCCGGGGCAGGGCGGTTCAGCCATCGCCGTGGTCCCTTCGGCCCTGTGACGGGGCCCGTACATGTCCGATCCTGGAAGGGAGATCTTTGGGACGAGTCCAGGAGATTCAGACGCTGACCTCTCAGCGCTGCGACTCACCCGGCGCCCGTTCAGCTGTCCACCGCGAGGGGCCACCGGCTGGATCACTGGCGGTCACCACCCACGCGGTCGTAGTGGGAGTGGTCTCCCCGGCTCGACCGCTCTCCTCCATCTGCTGGGTCACCGGAGGTCCGCACGGTTGGACACCGAACCCAGTGGGTCCGAGCGCTCACTGAGCGATGCCGCACACAGCCACTATGTGAGGACCGGACGATGCACACCGTGGAATGGAAAATCCACCTCCACCTCTTCGAGGACGAAGGAACCACGAAGGCACGCGTGGTGCTCGACACCAACGACACATCGCTCACCGGCCACGGGGCCGCCCGATGCCATCCAGAGGACCCTGACGTGCCCGAGATCGGGGATGAGCTGGCGGCGGGGAGGGCGCTGCACGATCTGGGTGAGCAACTGCTGGTCGCCGCGGAGCACGATATCGAGGGAATCGGACGCCCCCCGGTGCCCGGGCCCGGACGGCATGGGAATGGCCCGCATGACCGGTCAGCCCACCACGCCCTCCCCCGTGCTCCCGGTCGTCGCGACGTGGCAGCCGGAGCCCTCCGCTCTTGCCTCGATCACGACCGGGATGCTTAGCCTGAAATCGAATGAGGCCTTGACCGGAGACCGAACGACTCGGGAGGTGTCCCCCATGGCCGACTCGCGAGTGCGGGACGTGATGACGCAGGACGTGGCGGCCGTACGCCTGCATACGCCCTACAAGGAGATCGTGCGCATCCTCGAGGAACGACGGTTCAGCGCACTGCCGGTCCTGGACGACGAGGGCGGCCTGGCCGGTGTCGTGTCGGAGGCTGATCTGTTGGACAAGGCGCCTGGTGCCCGTCCGACCGGGCTGCTGGGTCTCCGCCGCGGGTCACGGAAGAAAGCGCGCAAGGCACGGGGGCTCACGGCTCGGGCCCTCATGACCGCGCCCGCGGTCACCGTACCCGCTGAGGCGAACGTCGCCGAAGCCGCCCGGACCATGGCTCGCCGGGGGCTCAAACGCCTGCCCGTGGTGGACGACAGGGAACGCCTTGTCGGCATCGTCTCCCGGCGCGACCTGCTGCGACGCTATCTCCGGTCGGACGACGAGATCCGTGAGGAGATCCTGCGCGATGTCTTCATGCGTGTGCTGTGGGCGGACCCGGCACACTTCACCATCGACGTGTCCGACGGTGTTGTCGTCCTGTCCGGAGCGCTGGAACAGCGCAGTGCCGTCCCCGTCGCGGTGCGGCTCACCCGCGGCGTGGACGGTGTGGTCGACGTCGTCGACAAGCTCACCTACCGCATGGACGACACCCAGGGCAGGCCGACGTTCCGATCAGCCGGGTGACCGGCTCGTGTCCCGGTGAGGAGGGCACAGTAGAGCTGGGCGACTCGGGCCGACCCTGCGCCGACGCGGCGACGATCTCGCCCGGTACGAGGGCACAGCACCGCAAAGTCACTGGCTCGGCTGGAGGACACCGCCCAGGCCCTGTTCACGCTGGATGACCATCGGCCCACGCCGATCGTTGTCGATGAGATCCCGAACCGCTTCGGTATCGCCGGGCGGTGGGGGCGGCAATGGGCCGGGCGGCACGGTTGACGGCGTGCGCGTGCCGCGCGTTCCTGCTCCCCCGTCCCGTTCACCTCGGTCACCCTTGAGCCCCGCTTCCGAGAGCGGGTGCCCGGCACACACCAGGCGTAACGGCGCCGTGCCGCGGCCGCTTTCCAGGGCGAACCGCACTGCATCGGCATCCCGCTCGGCGCGTACTCCGACCACGATGCCGCCGTCGGCAGCCGCGTGCGGCATAAGGTGATCACGAAGCGTTCGCCGCCGCGGCAGCGCCAAGCGCCCACTACTGGTTGTCGTCGCCCTGGGGGTGGTGCCGTGCTCAGTCGCCTCGCAGGCGTCGTGGTGCCCGTCTTCGGCCATCTGAAAGTCACCACGGAGACGGGTGCCCCACCGTCCGCAGGCAGTATCATCATCGCCAACCACACCTCCCTCAGCGATCCTGCGATCGTCCTCGCAGCGCTGCGCCGCCTCGGTACCGAACCCATCGTCCTGGCAGCCGCGGGGCTGTGGCGCATCCCCCTGCTCGGCCGTGTCCTCACCCGGGAAGGGAACATCCCGGTTCACCGTCACGACCCGCGAGCCGCGCAAGCCCTGGAGGATGCCCAGGCCGCACTGGCCGCGGGCCGGTCCGTCCTGCTCTACCCGGAAGGCGGGCTCCCGCACCGCAAGGGCACTTGTGAAGCCCCGCCCCGGGCCCTGCATCCGGGCCTCTTCCACCTCGCGCGGTCGACCGGCGCCCAGGTCGTGCCCCTCGGTCAGGCCGGAGCACGCGCGCTGGCGTCAGGCAGCCCCGTCGAACAACTGGTCAGGCTGGTCACCGCTCCACTGTGCCGCCCGGAACTGCACGTGCACGTCGGTGCGCCGCTGTTCCTCGGCAGCGAACAGGGCCAGGCCCTTGCCCTGGCCCGCAGGGCACTGACCCGGGCCTGGTACGTCGCTGCCCGACAGCTCGGCGAGCCGGTCCCCGTCGCATCCTGAACCTTGGCCGACCCGCTTCAACCGTTGCGCATGTGGCCGACCGCCCATGGGCTGGGCGGTCGGCCACCCTTGACGGACGACCCTGCGAAGAGCGCCACCTGGGCCTGATGCGCGCCGGAACAGTGTCCTCCTGGGACCCGTTCCATCAGGGCGACGCTGGAACAAGGATTCTCCGCGGCCATGGCACCCGAGTCGGGCGTCGAGCGCAGATGGAGCGCGCCTTGCGAGTGGCTTCACCGTTGGGGGTCGATGAATCGGCGCCGACCGACGCCGATCGCGGCCAGGTGCCCGCTGCCGGTTCTGCGACTGACCGGCGTTCCACCAGAGGTTTCCGGCGGGCGGAGCCGGTGTCGCCGACTCGTCCATCGGTGACTGCTTGGCCGATGGCTTCCGCGGCCGGCTCGGAGCTGGTGGGAGTGGCGGTCCTGGAGTGGACCTCGCCGTCCTCCCCGCGGTGCTGCCATGCCTGCTTGAGGCCCAGGCCGAGCGGGAGCAGGCCCAGGTACCCGCCGAAGCCAGTGGCGACGGCCACGGCGAGGTTCGCGAGGAGTCCGCGTTACTGACCGGGCACGACACCCCGGGTGGAACCGGGGTGCCCGGCTCCCTGGGCGAAGAACAGCGCGGGCAGCAGGATGTCGTCGATGTTGGTGACGGCGAACAGCCCGGCCGCCAGGCCCGGTTATCCCTCACGGCTGCGCTCGTGCACGGCCCCGACTCCGGCGGCAGGGCAGGACGCGCCGCGCGTGGTGTCCTTCGCCGGTGTGGCGCCCCTGGCCCTGCTGGCCGACGGCCCCGCGGGGCCGGCGGATCTCGTCGCCGACACATTCGACGGCCTGGTCGTCGACGGCCTCCGGCGGCAGTCGCCGCGCGAGACCCTGCGCGTCTTCCTCGCCACCAACCGCAGCTGCGCCGCCACCGCCGACCTGCTCACCGTCCACCACCGCATCCAGCAGACCGTCGAGACGTACGGAGAGCTGCTGGAGGACACCAGCTTCGAGTTGCGGCCGGCCTTCGCCATCTGCCGCTGGCACCGGGCGACCGTGCTGCGCCGGGCGGCCCCGAGGAGGGCCCGGCGCACCCGGTGGTTCACCCACGGCCTCAGACGAAGGCGCTCTTGCCGGTGATCGCCTTGCCCACGATGAGCGTGTTCATCTCGCGGGTTCCCTCGAAGGAGTAGATCGCCTCGGCGTCGGCGAAGAACCGTGCGATGTCGTAGTCCAGCACGATGCCGTTGCCTCCGAAGATCTCCCGGCTCCATGCCACGACCTCACGCATCCGCGAGGTCACGAACGCCTTGGCCAGCGCGGAGTGCTCGTCGCGGAAGATCCCGGCGTCCTGCAGACGGGCCAGCTGCACCAGCATGCCCCAGGAGGCTGTGATGTTGCCGAGGCTCTTGACCAGCAGATCCTGGACCATCTGGAACCGGGCGATCGGCCGGCCGAACTGCCTGCGTTCCTTGGCGTAGTCCAGCGCCAGCTCATAGGCGCCGATCATCACACCCAGGGCCTGCCACGCCACGCCGCTGCGGGTGGCGCGGAGGATCTCAGCGACGTCCCGGAAGTAGTTGATCTCCTGCAGCCGGTTGGCCTCCGGCACCCTGACATCGGTCAGGGTGATCTCGGCGTTCTCCACGATCCGGAACGCGATCTTGTTTTCGATCTTGACCGGGGAGAAGCCCGGGGTGCCCTTCTCCACCACAAAGCCCTTGACCTGGTCGTCGGCCTCGTCACGGGCCCAGACCACGACCAGGTCGGCGAAGGTGGCATTGCCGATCCACCTCTTGGCGCCGTTGAGAACCCAGTTCTCGCCGTCCCAGCGTGCGGTGGTGCGCATACCGCCAGCCACGTCGGAGCCGCCGAGGGGTTCGGTCATCGCGAAGGCGCCGATCGTGTCCATCGCGGCCATCGCGGGCAGCCAGCGGTCCCGCTGCCGCTGGTCGCCGCCCCGGTAGATGCTGTACATGGCCAGCCCGCTGTGTACGCCGAAGAAGGTGGCGGAGGAGGCGTCGGTGCGGGTGCACTCCATGGAGACCATGCCGACCAGTAGGTTGCTCGCCGCGGGCAGCGGGTCGCCGTAGCCCTCGTAGGGCAGCCCCGCGAGCCCCAGGCCGCGGAAGATGTCCACCAGTTCGCGGGGGAACTCCCCCTTGGCCCAATACTCGTTGACCAGCGGCTTCACCTCGCTGCGCACCACGTCCCTGGCCTTGAGGAGCAGCTTGCGCTCCTCCTCGGGCAGCAGGTTCTCGTAGCCGTAGAAGTCGGCGGTGAGCGCGGCTTGGAAGTGCTTCTCCTCGACCGGCAGGGTGGTGGTCATCGCTGGTTCTCCTCAGTGGTGTTGCCGGTGGCGTGCAGTGCGGCCAGCACGGCGGTCTGCTTGTGGTCGCGCTCCTGGGTGAGTTCGGAGTAGGAGCGGTGGCCGTATGCCTTCTCCACGGCCGTGATGAGCCGTTCGGTCTCTTCCGGACCCTGGTCGGGCTGTCCGAGCGCATCCCACATGCGCTTCATCGACACGCCGATGTGCTCATCCATGTGCCGGTAGCCGCCGGGGCCTCCGCCCAGGTGTGCGCCGAGGAACGGGCCCACCGTGGACCAGCGCAGGCCGAGCGAGTTCGTCACCACAGTGTCCAGTTCGGCGGGGCCGACCACGCCCTGTTCGACCAGATAGATGGCCTCACGGCTCAGCGCGTTCTGCAGGCGGTTGCCGACAAAGCCGGGGATCTCCTTGCGTTCCACCACGGGGGTACGGCCCACGGAGCGGTAGAACTCCACCGCCCGCGCAACGGACTCCTCGCTGGTGTGCTCGCCGGGCACCACTTCCACGAGCGGCACCAGGTGCGGCGGGTTGAAGGGATGGCCGATGAGCACGCGGCTCGCGTCGTCGAGCTCACCGGAGAAGGCCGTGGCGGGGATGGCCGAGGACGAGCTCAGCAGCAGCGCGTGCGCCGGGGCCTCGCGGACCAGAGTGGCGAACAGCTCCTGCTTGAAGCCGATGTTCTCCGGTCCGTTCTCCTGGACGACATCGGCGTCCCGCACCGCCTCGGTGACATCGGAGGCCAGCTGGACCCGGTTGGCGATGTCGCGTATGTCCAGGCCCTGTTCGGCCAGTTGGGGGGCGCAGGCGGTCAGTGCCGCCTCAACCGCCTCGGCGAGGTCCGGACGCGGGTCGGTGACCCGCACCCGCATGCCATGGCCTGCGAACAGCGCGGTCCAGGACAGCCCGATGGTCCCGGCACCGATCACGGCGGCGGTGGTGAATGGCTTGCTCATCACATGTCTTCCTTCTGCTGTCGCAGGTAGTCGTGGACCGGGGTGGCCGGGGCCAGGGTCAGGTCGGTGACGATGTGGCTCGCCGAGACGACTTCGCGTACGGGCAGATCGGCCAACGGGGCGAGCACATGCTCGAACAGCTGCAGCCGCGCGGGGCCGGTCCAGGCGCCCTTCACCTCGATGTCACTGATCTCGGTGCGGACCAGCTGTGCCACCTGCGGGGTACCGTCGAACCCCGGGACCAGCTTGAGGAGATACGTCGGCACGGTGATCTGTCGCGCGGCGTCCTCGGGATCCATTTCGTAGTGCTTGTAGCCCATCGTCGCGGTCGCCACCTGCAGGGTGCCGTAATCCAGGACACCGACGAGAGCGCCGTGGTCCACATAGAGGCCGGGCAGTCCGACGGTCTTCGGATACGCGCCCGCTTCGCGGCCGGAGGCGGTGGCCGGGAAGTTGTCCAGGTACATCGCGTGGAGATACTCGCCCCACTCGCCGTTGTAGCGGACCCGGATCGCCTGCCCGCACTCGGTGTACGGCCCGTACCCGGTCACATCGCCCATCCGCATGACCTCGAAGCGCACCAGCGGTTCGCCGATCTCCAGCGGCTGAGGCACCACCGCCCGCAGTGCGTCGGTGTCGGTGCGGTACACGATGTTGAGGTATTCGCGGTTGGTGAAGCGTGGCACGACCGGTGCATAGGCCGGGTTGACCAGCGGGGTCGCGATGTGCCGGACGACGTCTGCTTCCTTCATGATCTGTTCTCTCCGGGCTCTACTCGCCCTGCCAGCGCGGGGCGCGGCGCTCGGCGAAGGCCGTCATGCCTTCGCGGACATCGGCGGTCGACTTCAGGGCGGCCATCTCCCATTCCTGGGCGCGGAAGGCGTCCGGCTCGGGAACGCCGTCGGCAGCGCGTGCGATCCGCTTGACGGCGGCGAGAGCGAGAGGGGCGTTCGCGGCGAGCCGTTCGGCGAGCCGCAGGGCCGTCTTGACGGCTTCGCCCGGGGCCACCACACGGTTGGCGACGCCGAGTTGGCCGGCTCGCTCGCCGGTGATCGGCGCACCGGTCAGCAGGAGTTCCATCGCGAGGTGGTACGGGATCCGCTTGGGCAGGCGGATCGCACCGCCGCCGGCCGCGACCAGGCCGCGGGTGACCTCAGGCAGGCCGAAGGTGGCGTCGGCGGCCGTCACAATGAGGTCGCAGCTGAGCGCCAGTTCGAAACCGCCGCCCAGTGCCCAGCCTTCCACCGCGGCGATCAGCGGCTTGGTGGTCGCGGCCTGGGTCAGCCCGCCGAATCCCCGTCCCGGGATCTCCGGCGACTCCCCGGCCAGCGCGGCCTTGAGGTCCATTCCGGCGCTGAAGGTGCCCTGCGCGCCGGTCAGTACGCCGGTGCGCAGATCCTTGTCACCTTCCAAGGTGTCGATGGCGCCGGCGAGTCCGCCGGCGACGGCCGCGTTGACCGCGTTGCGTGCCTTCGGCCGGTCGATGGTGATGAGCAGAGTGGAACCGATTCTCTCGGTCCGCACCTCAGGGGTGGTGTTCATGGCGTACGTCCTTGTGCCGTTTCTCTACGAGTGATGGCGTGCTCAGTGGCTCTCGGCGAGTTCCTGGAAGACCTCGTCGGTGTGCTCGCCCGGCAGCGGGGCGAGCCGCCGGACCGAGCCGGGGGTCACGGAGAAGCGCACGGGGATGCCGATCGAGCGGGTGGCGCCCTCGCTCGGGTGGTCCACCACCTCGAGCAGATGTCCCTCCCTCACGTACGGGTCCTCGCCCGCCCGGTCCAACTCCAGCACCGGCGCCATGGGGATGCTGTGCTCGGCGCAGACTCCCTCCCACTCCTCGGTGGTCAGGGCCGGCGCGCACTCCTCGATGAGCGCCACCAGCGAAGGGACGTCGACATCGCGGATGGCATCGCCGGTCACGCGTGGGTCCTCGACGAGATCGGGGCGTCCCGCCGCGGCGAAGAAGTCCCGGAAGTTCCGCGAGGTGTACGGCATGACGCAGGCGAGCCCGTCCTTGGTGGATACCGCGCGGTGCCCCTCGGTCAGCGAGAGAGGGAAGCCGGTCGGTCCGGCGGGGGGCTCGAAGGCGTGGCCGGACAGGTGCTCGACGAGGTTGAAGGCCAGGAGGGTGTCGGCCATCGGGATCTCGATGTACTGTCCGGTCCCCGCGTGTTCGCGGTGCACCAGTGCGGCGAGTGCCGAGTAGACGATGGTGAGGGCTGCGACCTTGTCGGCGAGGATCGTCGGGATATAGGCGGGGGTTCCCAGCGCCCGGTTCGTGATGTCCACCAGGCCGGAGGCCGCCTGGACGGTCTCGTCGTAGGCGGCGTTGCCCGCCCGGTCGGAGTCGCTGCGGAAACCCTGCCCGTGGGCGTAGACGATGCGCGGGTTGCGTGCGGCGACCCGCTCGTAGTCAAGGCCGAGGCGAGCCAGCGCGCCTGGACGCACATTGGTGATCAGAACATCGGCCGTCTCGATGAGCTCCAGCGCCCGCTCGCGATCGTCCTCCCGCTTGAGGTTCAGCGCCACGCTGCGCTTGTTGCGGTTCACACTGAGGGTGAGGGGCGTCATCCCCGGGGTGTGGCGGTACGGGCCCACCCGTACGCTGTCGGCCTGTGACTCGATCTTGATCACATCCGCGCCGAGGTCCCCCAGGATCTGTGCCGCGTACGGGCCCATCACCACTGTCGACAGATCGATCACGCGCACCCCGTCCAGGGGTCCGGCCGCGTTCCGCGCCGCGATGTCCATCATCACTCCTGTCTCGTGCCATCTTTTTCCTCAACCGAAGTTAGTGGCAGATACATGAATATGGAATGATCATGTGACGAACAACGGCATGACCACAGCGGTCATGCCGATTCCATAGGGCAAGCCAAACGGTTCTTGATCTTCTTAAACGGAAATCGGGTAACCGAAGACAGCCCGGGCGCGCCTGGCGAGATCCGCCAGGTCGGCCCCCTCCACCGCCCTGTCCTTACGGAACAACAGGCCGGTCACCAGAGAAGGTTGAAAGTCCTCGACGGGCAGGACGAGCACGTTGTCCAGGCGGTACCGGTTCATCGGACTCTCGGCGGAGAGCATCGTCATCGAGAATGCGAGGCCGCTGGAAATCAATTCGGCGGAGCCGGAATAGTCCGCGGTATTGATGCGTATTCTCTTCTTGATTCCGGCGTGATTGAGCCGGGCGTCGATTTCCTGGAAATAGGCGGGCAGCGCGTCATGGGGCGTAGCCGCGTAGGGCAGATCCTTCAGCTCGTCCAGAGTGATCGCCGACCGGCCGGCGAACCGGTCGGCGGGGACAGCGGCACCGAGCCGCTCCCTCATCACCTCGATGATCTCCAGCGCCGGGTCGGCGACCGGCAGCCGCGCCAGCGCGAGCGCGAGCCTGCCGTCGCGCACGCCGGTGACCAGATCCGCGGATGTGCCGGGCCAGCGTCGCAGCTCGAAGGTCTCGCTGCAGGCCTCTTCGAGCAGCCGGACCCGCTCACGCAGATCCGGGTGCACTCCGGCGGGCATCCCGATCAGCGCCGTGCCGCGCCGTAGCCGGACGGCCTCGCTCAGCCGCCAGGGAATCGAGTTGACGCTGTCGAGCACCTCGCGGGCCATCGGCAAGAGAGCCGTACCCGCGGACGTCAGCTCGACCCGGTGGGTCGTGCGCTCGAACAGTACCTGGCCCAGTTCACGCTCAAGATCCTTGATCCGCTGGCTCAGTGGGGAGGTCGCCATGTGCAGCCTGCGCGCCGCCCGCGAGAAGTTGAGCTCTTCCGCGACGGCCACAAAGTACCGCAGGTGCAGGATGTCCACACCCTCAATCTACCTCGCGGTACGGAGCACCCGGCGGAAGGAGAGCGGCCGGCAGCCTCCCACCGGGCCGTCGGCGATCCTGTGGTCATCCACCCGCCGATGACATACGGAACCGCGCCTGAGCCGGTTCTTCGTCGGTAGTGGAGGCGGCAGGCCACGGCCTGGTGGCGTCTGCGCCAGGCCGGCCAGTTCAGTGCGTGGGTGACACGCACCCGGTCGGCTCGGGGCCCCGCCCTTGACCTTGACGCCAGGTCAGAGCTTAGGCCTTGACGCCAGGTCAAGACTTAGCGCCCCGCCCGTGGAAGAGACGAACACCCTTCACGGCCGAGCAGTGCTCATCACCGGGGGAGGCACCGGGATCGGCCGTGCGACGGCCCAGCAGTTCGCTGCCGCGGGCGCCGAGGTGCTTATCATCGGCCGGACTGATCGTCGGCCGCACCGGCCGCCTTCTCGTCGACTCCGCAGGCACCACTGCCATCGGAGCGGATTCATCCAGGCAGACGGACATCGCCGACGCCCTGCGCAACAAGGCCACCACCGCCACCCACACGGACCCCCAAGCCGGTGATGTCCTGGCCGCGACCATGCCGGGCTCCTCCGGAACCACCATCCGCGGCGCACTGCGCAGGTGACGTACCCGGTGACGATGGCCACCGACCGGGAGCACCGCGTCTGGCTCACTCCCGCCCTCGCCGGAGCGGGCGTCCTGGCCGCCGTGGCCGTTGTGGCGTTCACCTTGGCCCGCTGGATCACCCCGTCCCCTGCGCACCCTGGAGCGGGCTACCACCCGGCCCGCCGACGGACACCTGGACAACCCGCCCGACTCCGCCACCGGACCGCCCGAACTGCGCGGACCGGCCACCTCGTTCACCCACACCGCCACACGCCGGCAGCACCCGCTCCGAGCCCAGCACGGTCTCGCCTCCGAGGTATCCCATCAACTCAGAACCCCGCTGGCCTCGTTGCGGCTCCGGCTGGAGAACTTCGAGCCCTACCTCGATCCACGTGCCCACACCAGCCCCGACGAGACCATTGAGGAAGTCGAATGGCTCAGCCGCATGGTCCACGGACTCCTCGCCTCGCCCGACTGGAAGACACCGCCACCACCCCCGAGCCGTCGACCTGGACACCGTCACAGCCGACCGCGCCGCCATGTGGGAGTCACTCGCCTACGAGCAGCACGTCACCGTCGCTGTCACCGGAGCGGCGACCGGCCGCGTATGGGCGATTCCCGGCGCGCTGGAGCAGATCATCGGCAACCTGATCGCCAACGCGCTGGGCGTCTCCCCACCCCGGCAGGACCATCACCTTCACCCGGGCACCAGGTGCCGAACTCCACGTCACCGACCGGGGCCCCGGCATGCCGCAGGCCGACCGGGAACGCGCCTTCGACCGCCGCTTCTGGCGCGCCTCCGATGCCCACCACAACGGCACCGGCCTCGGCCTGCCGATCGTCCGCCACCTGGTCCACGCCTGCGGCGGAGATCACCCTCACGCCGCACCGGGCAGCGGCCTGGACGCCCATGTCCGGCCGAGTCCCGCTGGGCGGGAACGCGGCTCCGGCGGCGTCACCGGATGTGCTGCTCACCGCCTCGGCCACCCCGCACCGATACCCGGAAGCGGTCCCCGGACGCCGGTCTGATCGCTGTCGCCGCTACCGGCGGACGGTCAGGCTCAGGGACAGCGTTGCCGCCCTCGGTGTGTCCGTGGACGCGACCACCGTGGAACCCTGGGCCGAGCCAGTACGGCCCACGGGCCGCCACGGCTATGCCGAGATGCCCTGGCAGCGGGATTGACCGACGGTGGAAGAAGAAGGAAAGGAGCCCGGCGGTAGCCCACGCTGACGACCGCAATCCGGGGAGAGGTAATGACTGGTCCGATTTTGGTCGGGGTCGACGGTTCCGGGCGAAGTCTGCGCGCTCTTGTGTGGGCCGCCCAGGAGGCGGCGCTGCGCCGGTGCCCGCTGCGCATCATTCACGTCGTGCCCCCCGCACGTGAATACGCGACAACCGCGGAGGGTCGCGCTTGGGAAGAAAGCCAACGTGACCAGGGGATCGTGGCCGAGGCCACCGCGATCGCCCTGGACGCCCACCCGGACCTGGACGTGACATCCGCCGTGCCTTCCGGTGCCCCGGCACCTGTGCTCCTGGCCGAGGCCGAGCATGCCCACACGGTGGTGCTCGGCGCCAAGGGCCGGGACGGCTTCGGGAGCCTACTGCTTGGTTCGGTGGCCTTGCAGGTCGTTGGCCACGCAGCCTGCCCCGTGGTCATCGTCAACCACATCACCACCGGCCATCGTCGCATTGTCGTCGGCGTCGACGGGTCGGAGCACTCCGACGCCGCTCTGGCCTACGCCTTCCAACAGGCGTCCCTGCGCTCCGCCCAACTGCGGGCCCTGCACGCCTGGAGTCCCCCGGTACCTCATGCGGTGGTCAGCGCTGCCCAGGACGCCATGGCCAAGGAGCACCAGGAGGCCCTGGAGGAGTGGCTGGCCCCGCTGCGCGAGGAGTATCCCGACGTGGAGGTGGTGGAGCAACTCTCTGATGAATCACCGGTTTTCGCGCTCGCCCGTGCCTCCGACCGGGCCGATCTCCTGGTCGTCGGATCCCGTGGACGCGGTGGCTTCCGCGGCCTGGCTCTCGGTTCCGTCAGCCAGCACCTCCTGCAGTTCTCCCTGTGCCCTTTGGCAGTCGTTCGCCCACGCCGCCAGACCGCCCTGTCTGACAGCCGCATAGCCGGCCTCCCCTGAGGCGGCAAACGCGGACATCCCCCTGACAGCGGGCCCCTGGGGACGCCGGATGCCGCGCCGGTACCGACAAGCAAGCTTGACCTAATCGCCGGTCCACGGTGGCCCCGCCGAGGCGGAAGCCGGGGCAGCACTGTGTCGGCGTGCCGCACCGGGCGGGCGATCTCCTCGTCGACCACATGCTGGGTCTGCTCCGAGCAGGGCTCGGTGCTCTCGCCGCCGAGGCAGCCGGGGCGCCGGAGCCCTATCCGACGGGCCGAGGGCCGGGGACAGTCCGAACTCGCGGACCATGCGGGCGGCGATCTGGGTGGCGCCGACCAGGTCGTCGACGGCTCCGGTCGAGCCCGCCCTCGCCGACGACAGCCAGCGACGTCCTCGAACCGGGTGGTCGGTCGCTCAGTCTCGATGATCTTGGCTCGGGCCCGCCCGATGACGCTGAGGCCGTCGGTCCAGTTCCGGGCCACCTGTCGGCCGCTCCACAGGAACAGGGCCCCTTCGCGGTCGTCCGCCCACGCCCCGAACCCACCTCTCCCTGACAGCACGCTGTCAAACGCCCATGGCGTTGCCCCATTCGGCGGCAGTCCGCTGTCCGTCGGCGCTGCTGACGACCACGCTCGACCCGGTGGGCCATGCTCACGTCAGTCGCCCGCCGCTCACCGTCGGCGAGCCGGACATACATACCCGTACGAGGAGACCGCCGTCATGGAAATGCCCGTCGTGACCGAGTGCACAGTCGAAGACTGCGCCTACAACCGGGACCGCGCCTGCCACGCTATGGCCATCACCGTGGGGGACGTTCAGCACGCACACTGCGACACCTTCTTCACCGCCCGGGCCAAGGGCGGCGACCCGTCCGTCATCGGCCGGGTCGGCGCCTGCAAGATGTCCGACTGCCGGCACAACGTCGCCTTCGAATGCCATGCCCCCGGTATCACCGTGGGCTACCAGCAGACCGGGGCCGACTGCCTGACCTACGCACCCGCCTGAGCCTCCACGGTCACCACCACCGCACAGGATCGCTGGTGAGCCTGGTGGAAAGGCAATGGCCCAGGGCATGGACGATCACGGCTGCGCGGGCCTCGGCGCTGAACCCCCACCTCTGGCTTCGCGCCGGCGTCGATCGCCCGCAGGGTGGGCCGCCCGATGTGCGCGTAGACCAGCCGCCGCACCTCATGCCGTGCGGCCTGTTCGCCGACCGTGCGGACGCTCGCGTGGCCACCCACGCCACCGTGGCACCGAATCGGCCGGTTCCACGCGGCGGCCTCGGCGAACATCAGGTGGGCCCCCGCAGCCCAGTCGGGGAACTCCCAGAACTCGGGCGCCCACACCACCGCGAGCCCCTGTGCCTCGATGCGGTAGCCATGGGCGGGATGCGAGGTGTGCGCCACCGGACGGCACCGCACCGTCACGGCACCAAGTTCCAGGTCCCCTGCTCGCACCTGGACACCGTGCGTAGCCGCAAGCCTCCGCAGCCGGGACCGCAGCTCCCACTGCTCGTCGGTGACCAGCCAGGCGTCGAGCCGACCCGGCGGCGGCTCGGACCCCGGCCCGGCGTCGAAGGCCGCACGGTACCCGGCGTACCGCAGCAGCAGACCGGCGGGAGCGAACCGGGGCGAGTTCATCGGTCCCACACCCAGCAGCGTCAGCCGCAGCCAGCGGTTCACGGGCCGCTCCCGGTGGCGGTCAACAGCCGTCCTTCGCGGATCGCCTGCATGGCGCCCGCCGTCGTGACGTCGAATGCATGAGCGGGCCCCGGTCCTCGGCGAGAACGAAGGCGCTGTCAGGGCCGACGGTTGCCGTCTGCCTCAGCGCCGCCGCCCGAGCGGACCCGGCGCACGCTGAGGAGAAGCTCGAAACACCGTGGCGACTCGGGAGGACCGCCCGGGGAGAAGACCGAATGTCGCACGGCAGCTGGGCGGGAGAGCTGTTGCCCAGCACCGGCTGCCGCGCGGGAGCGCCGTGACGTGCCGGGCCGGGACCGTCAGGATCCGGTGATTTCGATGTGCCGGGGCTTGGCGGTCTGTGTCTTGGGCACCGTGACGGTCAGTACGCCGTCGCTGAGCCTCGCGTTGACCTCGTCAGCCTTGACCTCGGCGGGAAGAAGGGCACGGTACTCGAAGCGCCCGGTGCGGCGGGTGCTGCGCCGGGCGACTCAAGCGCCCGCCCATGCACGCCACCAGCGACGGCGCGCATGGGCGGGCGAGCAAGCGGCCCGTCCCTCTATCCGTAAGGAGACAGCGCCCATCCCCGACGAAGGGTGAGCACCGCAGGGAGGAAACGCAACGGTTACTCTCGACGGTGCCCAGGCGGAGGGCGGTGGCGTACTTGACCATCCGGTCGTATTGCTGGGCGATCAGCTCTCACCGGATCGAACGGGTGAGGCCGCCGAGTGCCGGCCGGCCGCGGGCAAGGCGTCGCCGGGCCGGTGGAGGCGCATGCTGCCGATGTTCTTCATCCGGGGTAGCAGGCCGAAGTTGAGCAAGCGGGCGTGGTACTCGGTCATGAAGTTGCTGCACCAGGACCCGAACTTCTTCGAGTCCGACGAACACGCCGTGCCTCGACCCCGCCATGCGGTGTCGCGGACCGCGGAGGTGGCGTTGAGCAGCTTCGTCACGGCAGCCCGCAGGTTGTCGACGGTGATGAAGTGCCGGCGCGCCCTCACAACCCGTCGTACTCACGCTCGCCTCTTGCGAAGGACCATTCATGGACCCGCGGCGTGATTCGACCGCGCCGACCCTCGGGCAGCGCGCTCAGGGCACCCCTCCCCGTGATCACAGGGATCCCTCCCCTAGCATCCCGCTGCGCCCGGCGTCGTCGGGGGCAGGGGGTGACGCCTGCCGAGCGGGCCGCGAGCCGGAGTCGTCATAGCGGTAGGTCAGCTTGTCCCTGACCGAGATCACGCCGTCCACCTGCTGCGCCAGCCGGACCGCGACCTGGATGTCGCTGAACCGTTCCAGCTGCCCTTCGAGGGTGACCACACCGTCGATCACATGTACCTGAACCGCGCCCGGGGACAGCCACAGCGTTTGGTCCAGGATCTCGTCCACGATCTCCCGGCGGATGTCGGAGTCCGCCCGTAGGAAAACCTGAAGCAGGTCGCGGCGGGTCACGATGCCCACCAGTCGGCCCTCCCCGTCCACCACGGGCAGCCGCTCGACACGATGCTCCGCCATGATGCGGGCCGCCACGGCGAAGGTGTCGTTGGCGTGGACGGTGATCGCGGGTTCCGACATCAACTCTTGTGCGCTCATCGCCTGCGCCATGGTGCCGGCGCTCCTTTCGGCGTCGTCACCCGCAGGCGGTGACCGCCACGCAAGCGATCTTCTGCGGGCGGGTTCCGACTCAGGTGGAACGCCCGCTTGCCGGAGTATGAGGTCGCTCTCGGAGATCACGCCGAGCACCTTGTCGTCGGTATCGACCACTGGCAGACCGCTGATCCGGTGCACCGCGAGCAGCTTGGCGACCTCCTTGAACGGGGTCTGCGGAATCACCGAGACGACGTCGGCCACCATCAGGTTGCCAATCTTGCTGTGCTTCATCGCTGGCTTCCTCTCGCAGGGGTGGCCCGCTCGCCACTGTCCTGCTCTCAGCCTCAGCCTCCGGTGCTACCACGCTCGACCCCAAGGTCTGAAAGGGCACGAAGGTAGGCCAACCGGCCCTATGACTCCCCCATCGCCCCGAACCGGGGCTGTGCCACCCGGCGGAAGGCCGGTCTGAGAATTGGTCCGCATGCCGCGAGGGGTCGGCAACGCGACGGCGGTGGACGAAGCGGCACGCGCGACCTTCTCCGGCGTCGCGCAGCAGAACCCGTCCCCGCACGCCCTGTGCGCCCACGAGGTGCTGATCACCGCAATGGCCGGCGGAGCTCACTGCGTGCGGGCGACGAGGAAATCGGCGCTGCTGGACAGCGTGGTGAGCTGCGGCGTGTCCTCGTCGTCGATGCGGATGCCGGTGCGTTCGCCGAGGGTCTCGATGAAGCTGAGGAAGTCCAGCGAGTCCATTTCGAGAGCCTCGCGGAAGGTGTCGTCGGGCCCTACCGAGGTCAGGTCGGCGTCGGGGATGACGCAGGCGATCGACTCCCTGACCACATCCAGTGCGTCGGTTCGGTTCACAGCTGCTCCGGGTTCTGCAAGAGGCGGTTGACCGTTGTCAGATAGCGGGCCCCGACGACACCGTCCGTCGCCCGGTGGTCTGCCGACAGGGTGGCCGTGACGACGGGCCGCAGGCCCAGCAGGCCGTCGACAGCGCATGGCCGGTCGACAACCCGTCCGAAGCCGACCAGGGCCACTTGTGGCGGATAGATCACGCCGAAGACCGTTTCCACGCCCTGGTCCCCAAGATTGGTGACCGTGATCGTGGCGTCGGACACTTCGGAACCGCGCAGCCTGCCCGTGCGGGCACGTGCGACCAGGTCCTTCAGCGCTGTCATCAGCTGTGGGAGTTCGAGCGTGTCGGCGTTGTGCAGCGCGGGGGCGACGAGCCCTCCGCCGCGCAAGGACACGGCTACGCCGAGGTGTACGCCTTCGCCTGCTGTGAAGTGGTCATCGATCCAGAAGCCGTTGAGCTGCGGTACCTCGTGGACCGCGAGGGCGGCCGCCTTGAGCAGCGGGGCCGCGGGGAGCAGCCGCTCAGCGACCGGGCTGCGCCGGTTGTGCTCATGGAGCCAGTCCATCACAGCGGCCATGTCGACGGTTGTGGCCAGGTAGTAGTGCGGGATGTCCCGGTTGGCGCGCGTCATCAGGTCTGCGATCGCCTGACGCATGGCCGCTGCCTGGTCCCCCGAAGGACGCGAAGGACGTTCCCGGGCGGAGACGTGGCGCCGGGACGGGGCCGCGGTGACCGGACCGGCGGCTGCCCTGCGTACGTCCGCGGCCCGGACGGCGGAATCCTTGCCGGTGCCGGTCTGCGGCCAAGTCGACGTCCAGTTCGACGGCGAGCCGACGGGCGAGAGGGCTGGCCCGTACGCGCGATTGCCGAGCAGCGGTCGCGGCTGCCGCCGCCTGCTCGATGTCGGCTCGGGTGACCCGCCCTCCGGGCCCGGAGCCATGGACGGTTGCCAGGTCGACGCCGCTCGTCTCCGCAAGGTGTCGGATCAACGGGCCCGCCTCGATGTGCCCGCGGACCTGGGCCGCGGGCGGCACCGGCACTCGGGCCGGGGAGGGCTCGGCCGGCGTGAGGGGCTTCGTCTGCTTGGGCGCGGGCTGGACCGGTAGCCTCTCCTCGGCCCTCTCGGCTTCCTGGGGTTTCCCGGGTTTCTTGGGCTGCTTGGGCTGCTTGGGCTGCTTGGGTTTCGTCCTGCGCTCTTCCCTCGTCGGCTCGATCAGTGCGAGCGCTGTGCCCACGGGCACGGTCGTGCCCGGTTCGACGAGTAGCTGTCCCACCGTCCCGGTCTCGAAGCATTCCACTTCGATCGTGGACTTCGCGGTTTCGACCACGGCGACCGGATCCCCCTTGTGGACGAGGTCACCGGGCTGTACGAGCCATTCCTGGAGGGTGCCCTCGTCCATGTCGGCGCCGAGGGACGGCATGGTGAACTCGGCCATGGTTCAATCCACCGCCCGGTGTGCGGCCGCGACGACATCGGCGATCTGCGGCAGGGCGGTCTCCTCCAGCTGCCGGGCGTACGGAATGGGCACCTCTTCACTGCACACCCGTTCCACGGGCGCGTCCAGTTCGTACAACGACTCCTCGGCGATGCGTGCGGAGACCTCCGCGGCGAGGCTGCCGGTGCGCCACGCCTCATCGATGACCACCGCACGATGGGTACGGGCCACGGAAGCGGTGACGACTTCGGTGTCGAGGGGTCGGAGCGTGCGCAGGTCGATCACCTCGGCACTGATGCCCTCGGCGGCCAGCTCGTCGGCCGCAACGAGGGCTTTGGGCAGCGAACCGCCGTAGGCGATCAGGGAGATGTCGGTGCCGGGTCTGCGGATCGCGGCGTGGTCCAGATCCACGGGGGCAGCAGGCGGGGCGAGTTCACCGGAGGCGTTGTAGAGACTTCCGTGCTCGAAGATCACCACCGGGTCGGGGTCGGCCAGTGCCGGGGCAAGCATGTGGCGCGCGTCCTCGATGGTGGCGGGAGCGATGACGCGGATACCGGGGATGTGCGCGTACCAGCCCTCCAGGCTGTGCGAGTGCTGCGCGGCGAGCTGCCGTCCGGCACCCGTCGTCATGCGGATCACCAGCGGTACAGGCAGCTGGCCCCCCGACATATGCAGCAGGGTGGCGGCGTTGTTGAGGATCTGGTCGAGGGCGAGCAGGCTGAAGTTGACGGTCATGATCTCGACGATCGGCCGCATCCCTGCCAGCGCGGCGCCGATCCCGGCGCCCACGAAAGCGGACTCCGACAGCGGGGTGTCGCGGACGCGTTCCGGTCCGAACTCCTCCAGCAGGCCGAGGCTGACGCCGAAGCAGCCACCGTACCGGCCGACGTCCTCGCCCATGAGGAAAACACGGTCGTCGGAGCGGAGGGCTTCCCGCATCGCCTCGCGCATCGCCTCCCGGTAGGTCGTCTTCGACACCTCGGTCCCGCCGGCGCCCATGGTCAACTCACCACCCGCCTTCGAGCGCTGGTGACATGGCGGAGCAGGTTTTCCACCGGCTCCTCAGGCGCCTGTTCCGCTGATTCGACCGCACGGTCGATCTCGTCGGTGATCTGGTGCTCGATCCGGGCGAGCTCCCTGGCGCCCAGCTCACCGTTCTCGCGCATGCGGTCCGTCAGCCGGCTGACCGGGTCCCGGGCCTTCCACTGCTCGATCTCCGCCTTGTTGCGGTAGCGGTCCGGGTCGTACATGGAATGGGCGCGGAAGCGGTAGGTGCGCAGCTCCAGGAAGTGCGGTCCGGTACCGGCCCGGATGCCCTCGGTGGCCCGGCTGGCGGCCTGCTCGACGGCTTCGACGTCCATGCCGTCCACGGCCCAGGCAGGCATGCCGTAGGAGGCGGCGCGCATTGCCAGGTCGGTCTGCGCATGCTCCCGGGCGAGCGCGGTACCCATGGCGTAGAGGTTGTTCTCGCAGACGAGCAGCAGCGGCAGGTTCCACAGCGCGGCGAGGTTCGCCGTCTCGTGGAACTCGCCCTCGGCGAAGGCCCCGTCGCCGAAGAAGCAGCAGGTGACGCGGGGCTGTTCGCGCATCCGGTCGGCGAGTGCGAGCCCCGCGGCCAGCGGGAGCCCACCGGCGACGATGGCACTGCCGCCGTAGAAGCGGCGGCTCGCGTCGAACAGGTGCATGGACCCGCCCCGCCCTCCGCTGCAGCCGGTCGCCTTGCCGTACATCTCGGCCATGACGGCCTCGGCGGTGACACCCCGGGCCAGCGCGTGGCCATGTTCGCGATAGGTGGAGACGACCGCGTCCTCGGGTGTCAGCGCCTCGTTGATGCCGACGGCGACGGCCTCCTCACCGATGTAGAGGTGGACGAAGCCGCGGATCTTCGCGGCGCTGTACAACTCGACACAACGTTCCTCGAAGCGCCGGATGCGCAGCATCGCCTCCAGCAGATCCCCCCGGTGTTCGGCGGACGACTGGCCGGCAGGCGGCCTGGTCCGCCCCTTCTCTTTGCTTGTCGCGGTCTTCTTCGCTGACTTCGGGGCCGTGGAGGACTTCCGGGCGCTGGTGGAACGGGCCACGCTCATACCGATCCCTCCAATGTGGACACATCCCCTACGGGAAGGCCGAGTTCACGCGCACGCAGCAGCCGGCGCATGACCTTGCCGCTGCGGGTCCTGGGCAGGTTCGCATCGAACGCGATCTCCCTGGGCGCGACAGCGGGGCCCAGGCGTCGACGGGCGAAGGCCAGCAACTCCCGTTCCAGAGCCGGGGAAGGCTCGATGCCGGGGCGCAGCGACACGAAGGCCTTGACGACGTTCCCGGCGACAGGGTCGGGCCGGCCGATCACCCCGGCCTCCGCGACCGCCGCGTGCTCCATCAGCGCGCTCTCCACCTCGAACGGACCGATGAGGTGCCCCGCCGACTTGATGACGTCGTCGGCACGGCCGACGAACCAGTACCAGCCGTCGGCGTCCCGCCTGACCAGGTCGCCGGTCAGGTACCAGCCGTCGGCGAACGCGGCCTCGTAACGCTCCTTGTCGTGCAGATACGCGCGGAACATCGACGGCCAGCCCGGGCGCAGCGCCAACTCACCCTCGACATCAGGGTTCTCCACCTCCGTGACCCGGCCGTCGACGACCAGCGCCCGGCCGTCCTCACCCCGCTTCAGCACGGTCGCCTCGACACCGGGCAGCGGGCGTCCCATGGAACCGGGCCGGATGTCACAGGCCGCGAAGTTCGCGATCATGATGCAGCCGGTCTCCGTCTGCCACCAGTTGTCGTGCACCGGCAGGCCCAGCACGTCCTGGCCCCACGCGACGGCCTCGGGGTTGAGGGGCTCACCGACGGAGGCGATGAAGCGCAGGGCCGACAGGTCGTACGAGCGCGGCAGGTCGTACGGGCCCTGGCGCGGTGTGGCACGCATGAGCATCCGCAGGGCCGTGGGCGCGGTGTACCAGACGGTGACGCGCTGCTCGCCCAGGATCCGGTACCAGCGCCGGGCGTCGTAGTCGCCCTCGTCGACCACCACCGTCACGCCGTGGACGAGCGGGGCGATAATGCCGTACGACATGCCGGTGACCCAGCCGGGGTCGGCCGTGCACCAGTACACATCCTCGGGATGCAGGTCGAGCGCGTACGCGGCGGTGGCGTGGTGGGCGACTACGGCTTCGTGGACATGGACCGCGCCCTTGGGAGTGCCGGTGGTGCCACTGGTGAAGTGCAGCAGGGCCATGTCCTCGGGCGATGTTTCCGGGATGGTGAAGGTGTCCGGGGCGGCGGACATGACCTCCTCGAAGGAGACCGTGCCCGGCAGGTACTCGGCGCCGGGCCCGACGATCAGGACGTGGTCGAGTCCGGGCAGCGACGCCCGGCGGTCGGCCACCTTGCGCCGGTAGAGGGCCGCGGTGGTGATCAGGACCCGGGCGTCACCGAGACGCAGCCGCTGCTCCACCGGGTCCGGGCCGAAGGCGGAGAAGAGCGGGCACAGCACGCTGGTGTTCTTCAGAGTGCCCAGCACCGCCGTGTAGAGCTCGGGACAGCGGCCGAGCAGGGTGAACACCCGGTCGCCGTGACCGATGCCGAGCGACCGCAGGACGTTGCCGAAGCGGGACGTACGGCGGGCCAGCTCGGCATACATGACGGTCGAGACGGTGTTGTCGCGGGTGATGCACCGTAGCGCCGCCTTGTCCGGGTGATCTGAGCCCACATGCCGGTCGACCGCTTCGTGCGCGATGTTCAGCCCGCCCCCGGGCAGACCGTCCAGCGCGGTGCGCGCCCTCGACCAGGCGAAGTCGGCACGGGCCCGGTCGTAGGCGGTGAGATTCGGCGTGACGCCCGGTGCGGTGTCCTTCTGGATCGTCTCCCAGCGCATGGACGCTCCTCCCGGCACCTGCCTCTGCCTACAGAGTCGCTGAAGCCGATGTGGGACGCACCACGGACGACCCCGATCGGGACGCGTGTGACGGCCTCGGTGGGGGCGATCCGGCGCGGACGGCGTCCAGCCCGACGGGTTCGGGGCCGGGATTCGACTCTGTGGACAGCCGGCGCGCGCTTGCGGACATCGATGGAGCCGGGGGCCGCCCGCTTCTTGCGGACCCGAATTGCACGGTGCGCGATGTCACTCCGCTTCTCCGTGTCTACCGTTGCCCTCGGCTCACTTCCATACCATCACCTGCCGCCGGTATCCCGTAGGGCCGCACGACCCCGGCCGAGGGACCAACCGGCCCTGCCCGAGAAGCCGAGGGGACCGTCCCGGGGCGAGCAGGACCGCCGTATCCCAGGCCCCGGCGGAGCCGTCCGAGGTGGATTTCCCGCCGGGCCATGGCGAGGAAGGCGATGTCGTGGGGGTCCGTCGACGATGCGCCACTGCCCGATGCGGGTGCCGGACAGCGGCTCGTGGCCGGTGAGACCGCGGCGCACCGCCGCTCGACCTCGTCGATGCCGGCGGACCGGAGGCTGTCGTCAGCAAGGGCGCTGCCCTGGGCGAAGCCGGCTTCCCGACGCGAGGACGGCGTGTGCCGGGCTCCTGCTCCTCGCACCGGCCTCGCTCCGCCCCGCAGTGGTCCCAGCTCAGTCATGGGGGACGACGGCGACGGGGCAACGCGCGTGATGGATGACGGCATGTGCGACGGGGCCCAGGCGTGGTGCCAGGGCGGGACGGTGTCTGCGTCGGCCCACGACCACCAGCCCGGCACCCTCGGCCGCCCTTACGACGGCTTTGGCGGGGCTTTCGAGAGGGATGCTGTCGGCCACCTCCACCCGCGGGAACTTCTCGTGCCAAGGGCGGAGTGCCTGGCTGAGGTGTTTCTGCGCCTCCTGCGTGATCTCTTCGGTGACGTCGTGGTCCACGCCCCAGGGGACGTGTGCGTGAAGCGGCACACTCCGGCCATGGACGGCCCGGAGAGGCACGCCCCGCGCCGCGGCAGTGGCGAAGGCGAAGGCGAGCAGCTCGTCGCAGGGCCCGTGCAATTTCAGCGCCACCACCACCGGGCCGACCGCTCCTGTTGTGACCGGTTGCCCTTCTTTGCCTGTCCCGGCACGGACCAGGACCACCGGCCGCTCGGCGCGGGCCACGACGGCCATGCTGATGTCGCCCAGGAAGTAGCTCTCGACGGGCTCCAGGCCCCGCGAACCGAGCACGGTCACCTCGGACTCCGATGCTGCTTGCAGCAGAGCGTTCTGGGCGTCATCGGCGACCAGGTTCCCGACAATGGCGAGGCCCGGGTGGGACGCTTGGAGTTCCGTCTGCGCGTTGTGCACGAGCCGCTTCGCCCAGTAGTTCTGGTCGATCTCGGAGGGGACGTGCGTCGGCTCCGGCGCCAGCAGCGGCCACGCGTGCAGCAGGCGCAGCGTGAGCCGGCGCCGTTCGGCCTCCTCTGCGGCCCATCGAGCGGCGCCGAGACTCTCGGGTGAGCCGTCGAGGCCCACGGTGACGACCGGCTCCATGGCGACTGCCTCCGTCTCGTCAGTAGCTGGAAGGACAGTGGAACGAGTCCGCCCGTCCATACCGCGTCCGCTCACCGAACACGGCCCCTTCCTTCCATCGAGGAGTACCTCAAACCGTTCCCCGGCGCATGCGGACCGTGTGGGCCGGGGCTCGGGGGGGGTGGTGGAGTCCGGCACGAGAGGAGACATGGGCAGCGGCCATGCCCCTGTGGTCGGCATCGACGGATCCGAAGCGAGCCTCGAGGCGGTGGACCGGGCAGCGGACGAGGCAGCCCGGCACCAGGTGCCGCCACCTCGTGTACGCGCCGGTCGTCCCCGATCGCTTCGCACGGTCCGGCGATTCGGCGCTCTGCGGGGTTGGCTTCGGCTTACGCTCCGGGCGCGGGGTCGATTCGGGCGGCAGGAGCAGCGGCCTTCGTTGCCCGGGCCGCCTCACTCAACAGGGCCTCGGGAGACGCGTATGGAGTGGTTGGTCTCGCTGGTAGGGGTGGCCCTGGTCATGGCCGCCCTGCGAGATCTGTTCCATACGCTCTGGCATCCCACCCGCCACGGCGGCCTGAGCCGACTCGTCATGACGGCGCTGTGGAAACTGGCGCGGCATGTGCGGGCGCGCGGGCGTGTGGTCGGGCTGGTCGGGCCACTGGCCATGGTGACGGTGGTCGGCATGTGGGCGGTCGTCATCATCCTGGGCTGGGCCATCATCTACTGGCCCCACATGCCAGGAGCGTTCACCTTCGCCCCTGGTTCCAGGGCGGCGGAGCAGCCGGCGCTGCTGGACTCCGTGTACCTGTCGCTCGTCACGGTTGCCACCCTGGGGCTGGGGGACGTCGTCCCCGCCGACGGCTGGCTGCGCCTGGTCTCGCCGCTGGAGGCCCTGGTCGGCTTCGTCCTCCTGACGGCCACGGTCTCCTGGGTCCTTGAGGTCTACCCGGCCCTGACCCGCAGGAGGGCCCTCGCCCTCCGGCTGGCGCTCCTGCGCGACGCAGATCCGACGACTGGGCAGCTCGACTGCGTTATGGGGGCCTTGCTGCTGGACAGTCTGGCCACTGAGGTCGTGCGCGTCCGTATCGACTTCACCCAGTACGCGGAGGCCTACTACTTCCACGACGGGGACGACCACTCCTCTTTGGCGACCACGGTCGGCTATGCCGCCGACCTTGCCCAGCGTGGGCAGGCAGCCCGGCGGGCGGATGTGCTTCTGGCCGGCGACCTGCTCGCCGGCGCGCTGAAGGATCTGGCCTCCGTCCTTGACCAGCGTTTTCTCCACACTGGCGGCACACCGCAGGACGTCTTCGCCGCGTACGCCGCTGACCACGGCCGCAGCCCGACGTAGTCCTGATCCCTGTCTCCGGGCTGCCGGCTCAGCGCCACCTGGGGCGGACGGCCATACGGACGAGCGGCCTTGTACGGCGGGCCGTCATGGGGTCCCGCGGTCCGTCGTTCACCGGCTGTCGGCCTCCGCGGTGGCACCCTGAGAGCCAGGTCCCGCTCTTCCGGGACGGCAGCTCGACAGGCGACGGGAGCGGTGGGTGGCACACAGCGAAGAGACCGGGTGGGACACTCCTGCTCCTGGTCGGCGCGGCGCCGAGCAGCGACCGGATCACGGCGCTCCCGCTCCGCACGTTCCCGACGCGCACGCGTACGCGGTTCCGCTGCGGGTGTGAACGAGCGGCGAAGGGGCAGCCGGAGGGCCGACTCGGGGGTCGGCCGGTTCCGGCGCACGGCATCCGCGGCGACGGGGCTGTCGCCGGACGAGGCCGCGCGGCGACTGGAGTTCTACGGGCCCAACGAGATCCCGGCGGAGCCGCGTACTCCCGTGTGGCGGCGGGTGCTGCGGCAGCTGCGCGATCCGCTGATCCTGGTGCTGCTCGTGGCCGCCGTTCTGACGACCGCCACCGGCGATCTCTCCGATGCCACCGTGATTCTGCTCGTGATCACCGTGAACACGGCGGTCGGCGTCGTGCAGGAGGCCCGGGCAGAACAGGCGGTCATGGCCCTGTCCGCCATGAGTGCTCCCACCGCCCGGGTGGTACGGGGCGGCGGGGAACGTTCCCTCCCGGCCGCCGAGGTGGTGCCCGGCGACCTGGTCCTGGTGGCCGAGGGCGACATCGTTCCGGCGGACGGAGGGGTACTGGCCGCGGCGTCGCTGCTGGCGGATGAGTCCTCACTGACGGGCGAGTCCGTTCCGGTGGACAAGGCCCCCGACGGTGACACATCGCGCGGCACGGTCTCAGCGGGCACGGTCATCGTCCGTGGCCGGGGGCGCGTCATGGTCACGGCCACCGGTGCCGACAGCGCGCTCGGCCGGATCGCTTCCCTGGTGGGTGCCGCGCCCGGTCTGACGCCGCTACAGCATCGGCTGGCGCGGTTCGGCCGGATCCTGGCCGCTGTCACCGTGGCGCTGTGTGCTGTGGTCCTGGCGCTAGGGCTGGTACGCGGACAGCCCGTGGAGCTGATGATCGTGACGGCGATCAGCCTCGCCGTCGCCGCCGTTCCGGAGTCCCTTCCCGCTGTCGTGACACTGGCTCTCGCACTGGGAGCACGGCGGATGGCGGACCGGCGGGCCATCGTCCGCAGACTGCCGGCGGTGGAGACGCTGGGCTCGGTGACCGTGATCGCCACCGACAAGACCGGCACCCTGACCGAGGGCCGGATGGCCACCGAGCGGCTGTGGACACCATGCGGCGAGGCCACGGTCATGGGTACGGGCTACGAACCCGAGGGCCGGGTCATCCGCGATGGTGAGGCGGTCACCGCGGACGACGCGCCCGACCTGGTCGCGTTGCTGCGGGTCGCGATGGTGTGCAACGACGCGGCGCTGGAGCCGCCGTCGGACCGCTCCACGGGATGGCGCGCGCTGGGGGACCCCACGGAGGCGGCCCTGCTCGTGGCCGGGGCCCGCCTCGGGCTGGACCGGGCGGCGCTGGAGCGCGAGCTGCCGAGGGTGGAGGAGATTCCCTTCGACAGCGGCCGCAAGCGGATGACGACGGTGCACCGTCGGCCGGAGGGCGGGCTGCGGGTCGCGTGCAAAGGAGCGCCGGAGTCCATGCTCCGGCCGCCGATTCTGGCCGACGGCCCCGACGTGCTGGCCCGGGCCGCGGCCCAGGCGGAGGCGCTGGCACGCCGCGGGTACCGCGTGCTTGCCGTCGCCTCGGCCGACCACGAGGACACGGCGGAGCAGCCGCGGACATGGGAATCGGATCTGTCACTGCTCGGCCTCGTCGGCATCCTGGACCCGCCCAGGAGCGCGTCGCAGGAGACCATGGTCGCCTGCAAACGGGCCGGCATCGTGCCCGTCCTCGTCACCGGAGACCACCCGCTGACCGCACGGGCCGTGGCCGAGCGCCTCGGCATTGCCTCCCGCGACGAGGAGGTCACCACCGGTGTGCGGATCCGGGAAGGCACAGCGGGCGACCTGACAGGCGTTCGTGTCTATGCCCGGACCACTCCCGAGCAGAAGCTGGACATCGTTCAGGCCTGGCGTGGGGCGGGGCATGTGGTGGCGATGACGGGGGACGGTGTCAACGACGGCCCGGCTCTGCGCCGGGCCGACATCGGCGTCGCCATGGGGCGGCGCGGCACCGAGGTGGCACGCCAGGCGGCGGATCTCGTCCTCGCCGACGACAACCCGGCCACCATCGTGTCGGCTGTCGAGGAGGGGCGCCGCGTCTATGCGAACGTGCGCCGGTTCCTGCTCTACGCGCTGGCCGGGGGCACCGCGGAGATCCTGGTCATGCTGCTCGGCCCGTTCCTGGGGATGCCGCTGCCGCTGCTGCCCGCGCAGATCCTGTGGATCAACCTGCTCACCCACGGTCTGCCCGGTGTCGCTCTCGGCGCCGAGCCCGTCGCCCCGGACGCGATGCGCCACCCGCCCCGGCCTCCTGAAGAGAGCGTGCTGGGCGCCGGCCTGTGGCCGAGGATCCTCGTCATGGGGGCCTTCGTGGCCACGGTGACCCTCGTGGCCGGGGTCTGGGCCCGGGAGACCGGTCGCCCCTGGCAGTCCATGATGTTCCTGATCCTCGGTGCCACGCAGCTCGGCGTGGCGCTCGGATCCCGGGCTCGCCCGGGCAGCCTGTCCAATCCGTTTCTGCTGGTCGCGGTGGCCGTGGCACTGAGCCTCCAGGCGGCCGGTGTCTATCTGCCCGGCTTGCGGAACCTCCTGGGTACGGAGCCGCTTCCGCCCACCGACCTGGCCATCGCCTGCGCACTGTCCGGCCTTGGCCATGTCGTCATGCGCCTCCAGGCCCGGCTGAGGCCGGAACGCCCACCACGCGAGGGCTCACCGACGGCACAGGGAAGTTGAGACCTCCGACCGCTTCGCACGGCCACGCGCCACGACGGTGACCTGGCAGCCGGCTGGTCGTCACACCCGGCCAGCGGGCGGACTGTACCCAGTTCGAACCGGTCATGGACAAGATCAGCGTCCCCCGGCCCGGCGCCGGCCGACCACGGCGGCTGCCGGACAGCGTCGGCGCCGACAAGACACTCCATGCAGTTATGGGGTCAAGCAGATGTCGCGAGCGAGGAGGGCTCAGGACGGGTGAAGGCGATTGCTGGATCGGACTTCTGGCGGCCGGTCAGGCAGTGGGGGAGCTACCCGAGCATGCGGTTGAACAGATGGCGGAGGACGGCGTGGTAGTGGTCACCGGAGTCGCGTCACCGGTCGTAGTGGGCGTGAGCCCCGGGTGAGGTGGCGGCGCTGCATACAGACAGACGTCTCGCCCGGCAGTGCCAGGCAGAGGCATCAGCGGTGGCTCAGTACGTTGACCACCCGGCCGTTGGGGTCGCGGACGAAGAACCGCCGTACTCCCCACTCCTCGTCCTGCAGGGGGTGAACGATCTCCGCACCCCTCTCGCGCATGACCGCGTAGGCGGCATCCACGTCGTCCACCTCCACGCTCATGTCCGGGGTGACCGGCGCAGTCTTGTCACTGGTCATGAAGCTGACCTGTGCTGCCGGACTGGACGGGGAGGCGAGCGTCATGATCCACCCGTGATTCATGACCTCTTCAAACCCCAGCAGGCCGTAGAACTCGCGGTTCTCCGGCACAGCCTCGGACTGGATGATGGGCATGACACGGCGAACGGCCATCGACAAAAACTCCACATAAGAACAAACCTGCCTCTGAGACTCCCCAGGAGTACCATACCCATCTCCGCACACGCACTCAGGCGCGAACCCAGGTGGCGGCTTCGCCGCCCCCGTGGCCGCACGTTTCCTCACGGCCGATCAAGAGCGCGGCTGGGTGCCGGGCCTGAGCTCGATGCGCATGGTGTCGTCGTCCTCGATGACGTACGTGGGATCCGTGGCCTTCTTCCATCCCAGCCGTAGCAGGTAGTACCGGTGATCACGCTCGATCAGCAAGCGTAGGCCGCTGTAGCGGTACCGGTAGTGGGCATCGCGTCCCAGATCCTCCACGCGGGGCCCCGGCGGAGCGATACTCAGCGGCTCGGTGCTCAGTACGACCACGGCCACACGGCGTACCAATCGATCCGCGTCACGGTCCGCGTCCTGACGGCCGAGCTGCCCTGCTACCAGGGCTACCACCCAGACCAGGAAGAGGCCCGCGACCAGAAGGGACAGGGCGCGCTCCCACGCCGGTTGGCGTGGCCTGCCCGCGGGAGCGGCGGCGCTGGTCTGGCTGAGGAGCAGTCCGGCCGCCACGAGCAGGGGCGCCGACCAGGCGAAGGGCTGGATCCGGCGCCACAGCATCATCAGGACGACCCCCGTGGCGACGAACCCGAGATGGGCTCGCGCCACCGCGCGCCCGAGCGTGCGCATGCGGCGGATGTGGCGCTCGGGGAGTCGCATGGCGATCAGCAGTCGGGGAACGGCCGGTACTACGAGCGCCAGAGCCATGACTTCGAGGGCGGGCAGGGCGGCGAGCCGCAGGCTGCGCATCACCAGTTCGAAGGTGCTGAAGCCCATGGCGAGGCTGTCCAAGTGGAAGTAGTCGAAGTAGGCGTTGGTGTAGATGTAGCCCGCGTAGAGCATCAGAACGCCGACGAACGATGTCGCTCCGGCAGCCGAGTTGACGAGGTCCAGGCGGCCGCCACTCTCGGTCCGCGGGGCGGGAGGGGATTGCGGTGGCGCGTGCCTGTCACGGAGGCGCCGGAGGCGATGAGAGGCGGCCCCACGGCGGACCGCGCGGCGGCGCGATCCGGTGGGCGGCCTCGGCGAGGCGGGGGGATGTGCCGGGCCTTGGGCTGCGGATGCTCCCATCCCGTCAGCTTGCCCCGGGGGAGATGCTGCTTTCCGACGCAATCGGAGGTGTCGAACAGATGTCACCCGGGGCCGACGCCGGTCCGCAAGGGGATTCTGTTGGATGCGCCGGGGGGCTGCCGGTGATACCGGCGCCAGGCCCATCGGTTGGCCCGGTATCCGATGGTGGCAGATCCACAGAGGGAATGCCCGGGTCCCCATTTGCCGCACCACTGGCATCTTGACCGCCAACGGATCCGCTGCCGTTCTGACCGGCGGCTGTCGCTTCCGGGGCCGATATACTGCCCGGTTGATTTCCCCCCGGTTGATTTCCCCCAGGCGGCTCGCCCGAAGTACCACACCCTGCGGCTCCGTAGCCCAGGACCACCGTCATGACAACGGCTGCAGCAGTCCGGCCCCCGAGCACGGCGCCCAAGCACACCCGCATCCGTTCCCCCCTCACAACGGACAACTTTCCACGGCGTACAGGCACAGGATTCCACCGGATGCGGGCACGGTACATATTTGGGGCAGAATTACGGAAGCCGGCGTACGAGTGCCCTACAATGCGACGCTCGCCAGTGATGCATCAAGATCGATCACCGAACTGCGGACCGAGCCAGTTCCAGCGAGCGTCGCGTGCGTTGTCGGCCGGCACCGCCCGCTCGTGGAGTGTGCGCGCTGCTCACCGGTATCCCATGGAGATGTACGACATGGAACCCAGTCGTTCGGGGTGCGGCACAGGACGCTGACGGTGCCGCGCCGGCCATCAGCCTGATCGTCGCGACCGCTGCCGACCACGCGGCCGGTGCGTTCGCGGCCACCGGTTCCGGCTGACGCGGACCCGTAAAGTGGCCTCCCGCATCCTGCAGTTCAGGGGCGGCCACTCCGCCGACCTGACCGCCGAATACCGGGCCGGTGCCCCAGGGCCGGCCGCTTCACCGTGCCGTCGGGCCCGTTGCCCCCGTGGGGAATTCCTCGAGACCGATGATCCGCAGCAGCTGCAGCCGCTCGCGGGCCTCGGTGTCCGCCGGGGTGAGCACCAGCAGCTGCTGGCCCTGGTCGGGAGTGACCAGGGTCTCGCAGTCCATCAGCAGGCCCCCGACCCGCGGATGCAGCAGGGTCTTGCGGTCGGCGCGCCGGACCGCCTCCTCGTGCTCGGCCCAGATCCGGCGGAAGTGCTCGCGTCCTGCAACCGGTCGACGAGTCCGGCGACCATGGCGTCGCCGGTCCGGCGGCCGACGGCCGCACGCAAGTCGGCCACGAGCTGGCGGGCGCGGCGTTCCTGTTCCTCGGGCGGGGCGACGGCGCGGGCCGCGGGGTCGGTGAACCAGCGGTATGCGACGTAGCGGCGGTCGCCGGAGAAGCCGGTGAGGTCGAGCCCTGTCCGACCACGTTCTGCCGTCTCGATGAGCTCGGTCTGGAAGCCGTCGGGCAACGCCTTGGTCCGGATCCGGCGCTGAAGGAGTGCCGACAAAACCCAGCCGCGTTCACCGATGAGCGGCCAGCACCGCCGCGAGGCCCTCTTGCAGATCTTTGACGAAGTAATCGGGAACCTCCAGCGACGGGAAATGTCCACCGATTTCGGGCGACCCCCATCGGACGATCTGTCGGTACCGCTCCTGCGCCCAGGGGCGCGGACACTTCTCGACGTCGCGGGGATACATAGTGATTGCTGACGGGACGTCGACCCGGAGTTCGGGATCGAGCGAGTTGTGGCTTTCGTAGTAGATGCGGGCCGACGATGCGCCGGTCCGCGTCAGCCAATACAGGGTGACGTCGTCGAGAACGCGGTCCCTGGAAATCGTCTCGAACGGGCTGTCCTCGGTGTCCGACCACTCGGCGAACTTGTCAAGGATCCAGGCAAGAAGCCCGACCGGTGAGTCGACGAGCGAGTAGCCGATGGTCTGCGGTCGGGTCGCCTGCTGCTTCGCGTACGCCGCGCGGTGGCGCCAGAAATCGCGGGTTTCCTCGGTCCACTTGCGCTCGACCGCTGTCAGCCCGTCCGTTGTCAACCCGGGCGGCCCCTCCGCGAACGTGGTGTGGATGCCGAGAACGTGCGCCGGGAACCTGCCGCCGAGGACCGTGGTGATATTGCCTCCCCAGTCGCCGCCGTGGGCTGCGAACTTGCTGTAGCCGAGCCTTCCCATCAATTCCACCCATGCGGCCGCGATCTTTTCGGTTCCCCACCCGGTGGTGGACGGCTTGTCGCTGTAACCAAAGCCTGGTAGCGACGGGATCACGACGTGGAACGCCGGCGCGTCCGCATCTTTCGGATCTGTCAGCTCGTCCACTACATCGATGAACCGAGCAATGCTGTCCGGCCAGCCGTGCGTCAAGATCAGAGGAGTGGCATCCGCGCGCGCGGATCGGCGATGCAGGAAGTGGATTCCCAGATCATCAATGGTCGTGCGGAACTGGCCGATCCGGTTGAGGCGCTCTTCGAACGACCGCCACGTGTACCCGGTGCGCCAGTAGTTCACGACATCGACGAGGTCGGCGAGCGGAACGCCCTGCTCCCATCGGCGAGGGCCGGGCGCGGCGCGATAGACCGTCTCGGCCTCCGGTAGCCGCGCCGCGGCCAGTCGCGCGCGCAGTTCGTCGAGGTCAGCGTCAGTTGCGTGGGCTTCAAATGCTTGCACGTCGCTGGTTGGACGGGGCATGAGACCTCCTGGCCGTCGTGGAACCGGTTACGACCCATGGCGAACCGGCTAAGACGGTTCTAGCAGTTCTCCAAGCCCGCTGCAACCAGCTAAGGTGGTTCCATGCGTGCTGGCTTCCCTGACTTCCGCCTCGGCAACGTGCTGGCGACCAGCTTCACGGGGACTCTGTCGGAGCGTTATGGCGACGCCGTGGAGCGCATTCCCACACCGCACCGACTCGTCGACTGGCTGGCAGTGAACGGCCTCGCAGTGGACTCCTGCACCACTGCCCAGCTCGACTTCGCTCGGGAGCTGAGGGAGTCGATTCACGCCGCCGCGACAGCGGCCGCGATCCAGGACGCTCTCCCTGCGTCCGCTGTCCACGTCATCAATGACTGCAGCGCTCAGGGGCGGGCCGCGGCCATCCTGACGCCCGAGGGTAAGCGGCGATGGCGGCTCAGCTCCGCTTCCTGCGTGGAAGATGCCCTCGGCGTGATCGCCGCCGACGCGATCAGCATCATCGCGGGCGAACGAGACGGAAAATTGGCCTTGTGCGCATCACCAACCTGCCAAGCCGCCTTCTTCGACACCAGCCAAAGCCGCACCCGCAAATGGTGTGACATGAACACGTGCGGAAATCGTCAGAAGAAGGCGCGCTTCAATGCCAATCAGCGCAAAAAGCCCAGATCAGCGGAGTGATCGTTACCCTCGGTACATCCAAGTGGGCCCCACGCCCGCGACACCTCTGTCGCGTTGGGTGCACCCCATGGACAGAAGGCGAGAGGAGTTGGTGGTCCGGGCAATCACCCGGTCCGGACCACCAACGGTTCGGGACGTCCAAGGCATCGCCGTGAGTGTGCTCGCCACGACGCTGCCGCGCCTGCACAACCGGCAGCCGTGGTCCCGGCTCCGCCGCCGGCGACCCGGGTCGCCGGCGGCTGGGCGAGACGCTCGAAAACCAGTGGAGCAGCGCCGCTGTGCGCCATTACCGTGCTGCCGAACCAAGTCGTCAAGTCAGGGACGTTCCGTTGTACAGCCTGTGAGACCTCCCGAGCGCTGAATCGTCACGCGTCGCGTATGTGCGCCGCGCTCCTTTCTGCTGCGGACTCTCACTGAAACCGGTGTACTTCTGTGCTCAAAAACTGGGTGGCCGTGCCCACCTGCCTGCCGCTCGTTCTTCGTCGTTGTCTCCACACCCGGCTACCGCAGCGTGCGGTGGCCGGGCTCCTCGAACAGGTGCTGCTACCTGCGCCCGTCTTCGGGGACGGGATCCGCCCTTGGGACAGGCAGGAGCCGCCCCGGCACGGCCCCGGTGGTGTCCCTCTCAGGCTCAGGAACCCGTGCACTCCAGCCCCCGGGTCGACCAGTTGCCGGAGGCGGCAGTCTCGACCGCGCCGCCGTCGCGCGTGAATGCCGCGGGGGCCCGGACGGCCGTCCGGGCCCCCGCCAGCGGACGGTCAACGGCCGTGGGAACCAACGGAACAGCGGCACCTCATGCAGGAGGACCGGCCCGGCGGCATCGGGCCGCTCCTGCACCATCTGCCGGGAACCTACAGGCCGCTCGGCGAAGCGACGTTGATACGGGCTGTGCACCCCCATTTCGCCCGACGCAAGCAGTCCGGACACCTGCCACAGGCCGACCCGTGGAGGCCATCTCCGCCACAAGCTCGTCGTGTGAGGACTGGATGCCGCTTACCTTGCCCCGTCCGCGCAGTGGGCGTATCGAAGTCACGCCTCACGTAATCTCTTTTCCGTGCCAACCTCCCGCCTGTATCGCGTCGCCGTCCTTGTGCTCGAGGGCGCGAAGCCGCTCGATGTCGGAATTCCCGCACAGGTTTTCTCCACCCGCGTGAGCATGCCGTACGAGGTGCGGGTGTGCGGGGCGACACCCGGTCTCGTGACCGGCGGCGATGGCCTGTCGTACGACGTCGCCCACGGCCTCGACGCGCTTGCGTGGGCCGACATCGTCTTCGTCCCCGGCTACCGGTTCCCGGACCGCGATGACCCGCCGCAGGCCGTCGTCGACGCACTGATCGCCGCCCACGCTCGGGGCGCGCGGCTCGCCGCCATCTCGACGGGCGCCTTCGCACTCGCCGCCACGGGCCTGCTCGACGGCAGGCGCGCCACGACGCACTGGCACTACACGCGGGCACTCGTGGCCAGGCACCCGCTCATCCAGGTCGACGAGAACGTGCTGTTCGTCGATGAGGGCAGCGTGCTCACCTCGGCCGGCGCCGCCTCCGGCATCGACCTGTGCCTGCACATCCTGCGCGGCGACCTCGGGGTGGCCGCGTCCAACCACGCGGCCCGGCGTCTGGTCGCGGCCCCCTACCGCAGCGGCGGTCAGATGCAGTACGTGCCGCGCAGCGTGCCGGAACCGCTCGGCGAGCGGTTCGCCGCCACCCGCGAGTGGGCGCTGCACCGGCTCGGCGAGCCCCTCACCCTCGACATACTGGCGCGGCAGGCCGAGGTCTCGCCGCGCACGTTCTCCCGGCGCTTCGTCGAGGAGACCGGCTACACGCCGATGCAGTGGGTGATGCGCGCCCGCATCGACCTGGCCCGCGAACTGCTTGAGCGGTCGCAGCGCAGCGTGGAACAGATCGCCACCGACGTCGGGCTCGGCACCGGCGCGAACCTGCGTCTGCACTTCCAGCACATCCTCGGCACCACACCGAGCGAGTACCGGCGTACCTTCACCCGGGGCACGTAGCAGCGCGTGGCGGGATCCTTTTGAACCATGGCGATTCCGCCACTGTCAGCGGTGCGAGCCGCGGGCGAGCCTGATGGCGAAGAGAAGGGACATCACTCATGACTCGCATCGCCATCAACGGATTCGGCCGCATCGGACGCAATGTGCTGCGGGCACTGCTCGAACGCGACAGCGCCCTCCAGATCGTCGCCGTCAACGACCTGACGGAGCCCGCCGCTCTCGCCCGGCTGCTCGCCTACGACAGCACGGCCGGCCGACTCGGACGCCCGGTGACCGTCGACGGGGACGCCCTCGTCGTCGACGGCCGTCGGATCACGGTGCTGGCCGAGCGAGAGCCGGCGCAGCTGCCGTGGACCGAACTCGGCGTCGACGTCGTCCTGGAAGCCACCGGCCGCTTCACCTCGGCCAAGGCCGCCCGTGCCCACCTCGACGCGGGCGCGAGGAAGGTACTCGTCAGCGCGCCATCAGACGGCGCCGACGTCACACTCGCGTGGGGGGTCAACACCGACGCCTACGACCCGGCCATGCACACGATCGTCTCGAACGCCTCCTGCACCACCAACGCGCTCGCGCCGCTGGCCGCGGTCCTCGACGAACTCGCCGGTATCGAGCACGGGTTCATGACGACAGTGCACGCCTACACGCAGGAGCAGAACCTGCAGGACGGTCCGCACCGCGACGCCCGTCGCGCCCGGGCCGCCGGCGTCAACATCGTGCCGACCACGACCGGCGCCGCCAAAGCGATCGGCCTGGTGCTGCCGAACCTCGACGGCAAGCTGTCGGGCGACTCGATCCGCGTACCGGTGCCGGTGGGCTCGATCGTCGAACTCAACACGACCGTCGCGCGCGACGTGACGCGCGACGACGTGCTGGCGGCGTACCGCGCCGCGGCGGAGGGCCCTCTCGCCGGAATCCTCGAGTACTCGGAAGACCCGCTCGTGTCGTCCGACATCACGGGCAATCCGACCTCGTCGATCTTTGACTCGGCCCTCACCCGCGTCGATGGCCGCCACGTCAAGGTGGTCGCGTGGTACGACAACGAGTGGGGCTTCTCGAACCGCGTGATCGACACGCTCGAGTTGCTCGCCACCCGCTGACCGGACGCCGGGGCGGCCGAACAAGCTCACTCCGGCCGGAGTCCGCCCGGGGTTCCGGAACCTTCAGACGAAGGCCCTCTCTCCGGCGCGTCCTTCGCCAACCCCGACGGCATCACCCAACCCACGGCCCTGGCCACCCGTCAACTCAACGCCCACGCCAGGCGATGGATCCGGGGCCGACCCCAACGGGTTTGCGCGGCACACCTCAGTAGCGGGCGGTCACGGTCCCGTCGGGAGGCCGTCGTAACCCGCGACGCCCGGGCGGGCGGTGGCCAGGGCTGACACGACGGTGGGGTGCGGGGACGCGTGGACCAGCGAGTAGTCGGTCTCGCCCTGCGACGGGCCCACCGGCCGGGCCAGGTGTTCGCCGTCCAGGGAGAAGCGGGCATCGATGCGGCGTCGCCGGACATCGGCGAGAGCGGCGGCGGATAGCGCGGGGTGCGCAGAACGTCCCCTCCCCGGCCCCGTCCGCCGCTGCCGCCGCGCCCGCCGCCACCAGCCGAAGAAGGGCGGCCGTTCCCCGTACGGTCGCTGCGCGCCGCCGCCAGCGAGGAGGCGACCGTCGCGGCAGGGCGGGTGTGCTGAACCGGGCGGGCGCGCAAAAGGCGCCCGCCACGGCCGGGAACGTCCCGAAGTCGTACGCCGCCGTCCACGCCATGCGCTCAGGCTCGCGCGGGCGCCCCGCCGACGCACCTCGTTTTCCGCCGGTCAGCAACTCAGGTTGGAGCCGGGGGTGGTACCGAGTATCTGGACGAACCTCTGGTACGCGTCGATCCTGCTCTGCACCTGGCCGGGGTTGCCGCCGTTGCACTCCAGGCTGCCGTTGATGCTGCGGATGGTCTCACCGAAGCCGCGCTGGTTGACCATGGCGTCGTGCGGGGTCATCGTGCCCGGCCCGGTCTGGGTGTTCCAGTACCACAGGGCGGTCTTCCAGGAGACCGCGGAGTCGTTCTCCACCAGCCACGGGTTGTGCAGCAGATCGATGCCGAGGGCATCACCCGCGGCCTTGTAGTTGAAGTTCCAGCTGAGCTGGATCGGCCCCCGGCCGTAGTACGCCGCCTGGCCCGCGGGACAGCCGTAGGGCTGGCTCCAGTCGCAGTAGTGCGGGTAGTTGGAGGTGTTCTGCTCCACGATGTGGACCAGACCGCCGGTCTCATGGCTGACGTTGGCCAGGAAAGCGGCCGCCTCCTGCTTCTTGACGGTGTCGCTGCCGGTGTTCGCGAAGCCGGGGTAGGCGCTCAGGGCGGCGGTCAGGCCCTGATAGCTGTAGAACGCATTCCGGCTCGGGAACATCCGGTTGAACTGCGCCTCGCTCACGACGAAGCCGCTCGGGTTGGGCGTGCCGGAGCCGCAGTCGAACGGCTCCCAGTACCAGGTGCTGATCACCGGGTCATAGCCCGGGTTGTCGTGCTCGGCGCGGTAGTACTTGCCGTCGGTGTACCGGACGATGTCGCCGGTCACATACCACCTGCCCGCGGCCCAGTCCGGATAGCTACAGGCTGCGCCGGCGGCCGTCCCGGCCGCCGAGGCTGAAGTCATAGGCATGACAATCACCGCGCATACCGCCGCCAGCGTGGCGAACACTGCCGTGACACGTCTCTTCCTCATACCACCATCTCCTTCTTGCGGAGTCCTGAGGGCACTCAACCGCTTTGGTCTATACCAGTCAAGGTCTAGACCAAGTCTTTTTTACGGCGATGAGCACCGCGGAGGGACGCTGGAGGAAGCGGACATGCGACGCGGCGCACGTCCCACCCATGTCACATCGGGGCCGGGCCGTCGTACGTCCGGAAGGGCGGCAGCGACGCCGCGACGGCACAGCCCGGATCCGCCGTCGAAGGCGGATCCGGATCGGCAAGATTGATCACGACATCACACAGGTCCTGAGCCGACACCTGCCGGTCGTGAACGTCACGCCCTGACCGCGGCCCCACACACCACCACCCGAGGTGACCTGCCGGAACGCATCGATCGGTCAGGGCGAGTCGTTCCAGCGCCGGAAGCTGGACGAACTCGGCGTGGAGTGGCGGGGACGCCGGGTCGTGGTCGCCTCGGACAGCACGACGTCCGTGGTCGAGAGGAAGCACCCGCTCGCCCGGTGCGGCCTGACATCGCCGCAGTCACAGACACCGACGGCCTCCGCACGGGACGGGTCCCCGGCCGCGCCCACCGGCGGTGCGCAGCGGGGCAGCCGCCGTCGCCCCCTGCCGCTCAGTCGAGCAGCCCGAGCTGTCCCGCGGCCCGGATCGCCAGCCAGACCTCGGCGAACGCGCTGGTGGAGGAGAGATCGCGGCCGGTGATCCCGCTGAAGCGGCGCAGCCGGTAGGAGAGCGTGTTGGGGTGGACATGGAGCGCCGCGGCGGCCTCGTCCGTACGGCGGTCGCGTTCCATCCAGGTGCGGACCGAGGGCAGGAGCCGGGAGCCGTGACCGGCGTCGTAGCGCAGCGCCTCGCCCAGTACGTGGTCGACCAGCGAGGTGAGCGCGGCGGGGTCGTCGGGGAGCCAGCGGCCGGTGGCGTCGTCGCCGTACCGCACGAGCGCCCGCCCGCTCGCGGCGGCGTGGGAGGCCGCCCACAGGGCCTCGCGCTGCGCGATCCGCAGGGAGGCACCGGGGCTGAAGGGGCGGCTCACCCCGGCGGCGACGCCGGGGAGGGCCGCGACCGCGTCGCCCAGCCGGGGCGAGCCGAGAAGGTAGCGGTCCTCGCCGCGGTTGAGCAGGAGATACGGCTCGTCCTCCAGCGCTCGCAGGACCGCGTCCTCAGTGACGCCCCTGATCACCGCCAGGACGGTCTCGCCCTCGATGGAGCGCCGGTGCAGATGGCGCCGGGCGACGGCGGGGTCGAGCGCGCCCTGCAGCAGCTCGGCGAGGATCTCCGCGCCCTCACGCCGCAGTGCCTCGCGCTGGGTGCGGACCATGGCGAGCTGAAGAGCGGCCACCGTGGCGATGTGCTGAACCACGGCGAGCCCCGCCGGGCGCGCGCCCTCCCGCCCGAACGCGATGAGAAAGCCCGCCGCACCACCGGGCGATGGCACCGGGAGGGCGAATCCGCCCGGGATGGTCGGCGGGGCATCCGCCGAGCCCGGGATCACGGACGGCGCGGGCGCGGGCACACCGGGCAGCAGGGGGCGGCCTTGCGGGGTGCACAGGTAGATGTCGTACCCCGACAGCTTCTCCAGGCGGCTGAACAGCGTCGCGGTGTCCAGATTCTCCGCCGCCAGCCAGCGCAGCGCCCCGAAGACCTGGAGCTGTGCGCCCAGCCGGTGGCGGGCGTCCTCCTGGACCGCGGCGGCGACCTCCTGCGCCACCGCGATGAAGGGCACGGCCAGCGGGACCTCGAGGACCGGCATGCCGCGCTCCTCGGCGGCGTCGATGAACGCCTGGCGCAGCGGAGGCATCCGCAGCTGCGCGGAGACGGCTAGGGCGGCGACTCCCGCGTCGTCGAGCCGCTCCAGATAGGCCCGCTGACCAGCGGCCGAGCGGGGCACCGCGATCCCGGTCGTCATGATCATCTCGGAGCCGAGCAGCCAGGGGGTGGGATCGTCCAGCTCGCTGACATGAGCCCAGGAGACGGAACGGTGCAGGCCGGCGTCGCCCGCGAGCAGGCGCAGTTGCAGCGCCGGGTACGACAACAGGTCTCCGACGGTCACCCGCTGCTTTTTGTTCTCTGCCACAAAGACAGCGTAGCTATTTGTTGCCATGACGATTGTCGCGTGGTCACCGCGCTGGGCACACTCCTGCGACCGGACCGCACCGGCCGCACGTGTGAAGGGATTGCCCGAGATGACCGAACCCCGAGGGCCTGTCGACTCCTCCCGGATCCCGCGCTTCGCGGGGCCCGCCACCTTCGCCCGGCTGCCGCGCCTGGACGAGGTCGCCCGCGCCGACGTGGCCGTGGTCGGCGTCCCGTTCGATACCGGCGTCTCCTACCGGCCCGGTGCCCGCTTCGGACCCTCGGCGGTCCGCGAGGCCAGCCGGCTGCTGCGCCCCTACCACCCGGGCCTCGACGTGTCGCCGTTCGCTACCCAGCAGGTGGCCGACGCCGGGGACATCGCCGTCAACCCCTTCCACATCAACGAGGCCATCGAGACCATCGAGGACGCCGCGAACGGCCTCCAGGCCGACGGCACCCGCCTGGTCACCATCGGCGGCGACCACACCATCGCCCTGCCGCTGCTGCGCGCGGCCGCCAGGCGGTACGGCCCGGTCGCGGTGCTGCACTTCGACGCCCACCTGGACACCTGGGACACCTACTTCGGCGCCGAGTACACGCACGGCACCCCGTTCCGCCGGGCCGTGGAGGAGGGCATCCTCGACACCTCCGCCCTCTCGCACGTCGGCACCCGCGGCCCGCTGTACGGCAAGCAGGACCTCACCGACGACGAGAAGCTGGGCTTCGGCATCGTCACCTCCGCCGATGTCTACCGGCGCGGCGCCGACGAAGTCGCCGACCAGCTGCGCCAGCGCATCGGGGACCGGCCGCTGTACATCTCCATCGACATCGACTGCCTCGACCCGGCCCACGCCCCCGGCACGGGCACCCCGGAGGCGGGCGGCCTGACCTCCCGGGAACTTCTGGAGATCCTGCGTGGCCTGGCCGGCAGCCGCCTGGTCGGCGCGGACGTCGTGGAGGTGGCGCCCGCCTACGACCACGCCGAGCTCACCTCCGTGGCGGCCTCACACGTCGCCTACGACCTGATCAGCCTGCTCGCGCTCAAGGAGAACTCCGATGACTGACTCCCCGGCTCTGACCGAGGTCGAGCAGTACGGCATCGAACGCATCCCTGACGCGGACCGCACCGCGACCCCCCTCGACCTGTTCCGGGTCGCCTTCGGCGGTGCCAACACCTTCGCCACCTGCGTGCTCGGCGCTTTCCCGATCCTGTTCGGACTCTCCTTCTGGCAGGGCCTCGCGGCCACCGTGCTCGGCCTGGTGGCCGGTGCGGCGATCCTCGCGCCGCTGGCGGTGTTCGGCCCGCGCAACGGCACCAACAACGCGGTCTCCTCCTCTGCGCACCTGGGAGTGCACGGACGGATCGTCGGCTCCTTCCTGTCACTGCTCACCGCCATCGCGTTCTTCTCGATCTCGGTGTGGTCCTCCGGCGACGCGCTCGTCGGCGGTGCGCACCGGCTGATGGGCGTACCGCAGAACGACGGCGTGTTCGCTGTCGCGTACGGGATTTTCGCGCTGCTGGTGCTGACGGTGTGCGTGTACGGGTTCCGGTTCATGCTCTTCGTCAACAAGATCGCGGTGGTGGCCGCCTCGGCGCTGTTCGTCCTCGGCCTCTTCGCCTTCGCCGGGGACTTCGACTCCGGCTACCAGGGCGTGTTCCCCTCGTCGTCCTCGGTGGGCTTCTGGCCCGCGTTCATCGGCTCGGCGCTGATCGTGCTGTCCAATCCTGTGTCGTTCGGCGCCTTCCTCGGCGACTGGGCGCGCTACATCCCGGCCGACACCCCGCGCCGCAAGGTCATCACGGCGGCGTTCGCCTCGCAGGCCGCCACCATCCTGCCGTTCTTCTTCGGCCTGGCCACCGCCTCGATCATCGCGCAGAAGGCGGCCACGTACATGGACGCGAGCGCCCCGAACTACGTCGGCGGGCTGCTGGCCGTGGCACCCGGCTGGTACTTCCTGCCCGTGTGCCTGATCGCGCTCATCGGCGGCCTGTCCACCGGCACCACCTCGCTCTACGGCACCGGCCTGGACTTCTCCAGCGTGTTCACCCGGTTCAGCCGGGTGCAGGCGACGCTGTTCGTCGGGGTGCTCTCCACCGGGTTCATCTTCCTCGGCCGCTTCGCCGCCAACCTGTCGCAGTCCATCTCCACCTTCGCGACGCTGATCATCACCTGTACCGCCCCCTGGATGGTGATCATGATGCTCGGCTTCCTGACGCGCCGCGGCTGGTACGACCCCGACTCGCTCCAGGTGTTCAACCGGCGCCAGCGCGGCGGCCGCTACTGGTTCAACCACGGCTGGAACTGGCGTGGCATGGGCGCCTGGCTGATCTCCGCGCTGCTCGCCCTGACGTTCGTCAATGTGCCGGGGCAGTTCGTCGGCCCGCTCGGCGACCTGGCCGACGGCGTCGACCTCTCGCTGCCGGTCGGGCTGGGCACCGCCGCGCTCGTCTACATGGCGCTGCTGTGGATCTTCCCCGAGCCGCGCGAGGTCTACGGGCCCGAGGGGCCGCGCCTGGTCCGCGCCTCGGACACGCCCGTTCCGCCGATCACGACGGAGACCGGCGCGCCCGTGGTCGCGGCGGCGGAAGGAGTGTGAGGGCGTCGTGCGCCTGATCGACCTCTCCGTGGAGATCGCCACCGGGATGCCGGTGTACCCCGGCGATCCGCAGGTCGCCATCGCCCCCGCGCTGAGTGTCGCCGCCGACGGTGTGAACGTCCTGCACCTGGACATGGGCTCGCAGTCCGGCACCCATGTCGACGCGCCGTTCCACATCGACGAGGCGCTGCCGACCCTGGACCAGTTGCCCCTGGAGCGCTTCTGGGGCGAGGCCGTCGTGGTGGACGCCCGCGGCGCGCGGCCCCGCTCGCCGCTCGGACCGTCCCTGTTCGAAGGGATGCCGCGGGCCGGGGCGATCGTGCTCATCGCCACCGGGTGGTCGCGCCACTGGGGCACGGACGACTACCTCACCCACCCGTATCTGACCCGGGAAGCCGCCGAACTCCTGGTGGCCGCCGGGGTGCGCACCGTCGGCATCGACGCGCTGAGCGTCGATGCCACCCCCGCCGACGACTTCCCCGCCCACCGGGTGCTGTGCGGCGCCCACGCCGTCATCGCCGAGAACCTCACCGGTCTCGCCCCGCTGCTGGACGCGCAGACGGCCGGGGAGCCCATCGAGGTCTCCCTGCTGCCGCTGCGGCTGCCCTCCGCCGATGGCGCCCCGGTGCGCGCCGTGGCCCGCGTCGGCTGAACCACTCCGAAACCCGCAAGGAGCACCACCGATGAACGACGAGGTCCTGAAGGCCGCCGATGCCCTGGTGTCCGCGTTCGGCGAAGGCCGCCTCGACGACTACTTCGCGATGTTCGCGCCCGACGCGACGTTCGTCTTCCACACCACCCCCGAACGTCTCACCTCCACCGCGGACTACCGCGCCCTGTGGGACCGCTGGGTGACCGAGGACGACTTCCGTGTCCTGGCCTGCACATCCACCGATCAGCTCATCCAACTCCTCGGTGAAACCGCTGTGTTCAGCCACCGGGTCGAGACCACGGTCAGCACCACGGCCGGTGAGGAGACCCTCCACGAGCGCGAGACGATCGTATTCCGCCGCCGGGACTCCGGCCGCTGGCTCGCCGTACACGAACACCTCTCGGCGGCGTAAGCCACCACCAGGGACGCCCTCCCCGGCCTGAAGGCCGGGGCATCCACGAAGGAGAACTCCGATGAGCGAGCTTCGCGCGCTGCGCAACTACATCAACGGCGAATATGTCGACGCGGCCGACGGACGCCGCCTGGAGGTGACCGACCCCGGCACGGGCGAGGTGTACGCACACTCACCCCTCTCGGGCGCCACCGACGTGAACGCCGCGATGGCCGCCGCGGCGGCGGCCTTCCCCCTCTGGCGCGATGCCACGCCGTCCACTCGGCAGAAGCTGATGCTGAAGATCGCGGACGCGGTGGAGTCCCGGGCGGAGGAGATCGCGGACGCGGAGTGCCGGAACACCGGCAAGCCGCGCGCTCTGACCCTCACGGAGGAGATCGCACCCATCGTCGACCAGCTCCGGTTCTTCGCTGGTGCCGCGCGGATGCTGGAGGGAAGGTCTGCGGGCGAGTACATGGCGGGGATGACATCGATCATCAGGCGGGAGCCGGTCGGCGTCTGCGCCCAGGTCGCACCGTGGAACTACCCGCTGATGATGGGCGTGTGGAAGTTCGCCCCGGCTATCGCCGCGGGAAACACGGTCGTTCTCAAGCCCTCCGACACCACTCCGGCATCCACCGTGCTGCTCGCGGGCATCATCGGCGGCATCGTGAAGGAGATGGGCCTCCCGGCCGGGATCTTCAACGTGGTGTGCGGAGACCGCGAGACCGGTCGGCTGATGGTCGAGCACCCCACCCCGGTGATGGCGGCCATCACCGGTTCGGTCCGCGCGGGCATGCAGGTCGCCGCGTCCGCGTCGAAGGACGTCAAGCGCGTCCACCTCGAACTGGGCGGCAAGGCCCCCGCGGTGGTGTTCGAGGACGCCGACATCGCCGCGGCGGTGGAGGGCATCTCCGTCGGGGGCTTTTTCAACGCGGGCCAGGACTGTACGGCGGCCACGCGGGTGCTGGTCCACGAGTCGGTCCACGACGAGTTCGTCGCGGCCCTGGCCAAGGCGGCCGCCACCACGAAGACCGGTGGTGGCATCGACGACGAGGATGTGCTCTACGGCCCGCTCAACAACGCCAACCAGCTTGCGCAGGTCTCCGGCTTCATCGAGCGGCTGCCCGCGCATGCGAAGATCGAGGCGGGTGGCCACCGGGTCGGCGACAAGGGCTTCTTCTACGCACCCACCGTGGTCTCGGGGCTCAAGCAGGACGACGAGATCGTGCAGAACGAGGTCTTCGGCCCGGTCATCACCGTCCAGTCCTTCACGGACGAGGATCAGGCCGTGGCCTACGCCAACGGCGTCGAGTACGCGCTCGCCTCGTCGGTGTGGACGAAGGACCACGCGCGGGCCATTCGGATGTCCAAGGCCCTGGACTTCGGATGCGTATGGATCAACACCCATATGACCCTCGTCGCCGAGATGCCGCACGGCGGCTACAAGAAGTCCGGCTACGGCAAGGACCTCTCCGCGTACGGCTTCGAGGACTACACCCGGATCAAGCACGTCATGACGGCGATGTGAGCACCCGCACGGCAGGCTCGCCCGAGCCTGCCGTGCTCGCCCCGCGTACGCGGGGCGAGGCGATGGCGGCTCACCCCGTGGCCGTTCCCCCGGCCCTCCAGCCGTCGGACTGGCCGCCCGACAGACCCCCGGCGGTCCGCGAACCGGGCGGCCGGCTCTCACCGCTCAGGACCTTTCAGCCGGGGCCCGGCGGGAGCGCGTTGGGAAACTCCACCGGACGTCGGGTACGGGTACGCGGCGACTCGCTCCACACCACCGTCCGCGCGGTGAGTCCGCGTCCGGCGCCGTGCCGGGAGGCCTCTGCACCACGGCACGCGCCTCTTCGCCGTACGGACACCGCTCGGTGTCCTTGGCTCCCAGGCCGACGGGACTCCCAGGTCAACGGAGCGGAACCACTCGTCGACCAGCACCTCGGCGGTGGCCTCCGGCTGGTTGAGGCATCGGCCCATCACGTCGTGACCGCGGAGGACGATCTCACCCACCTCCCGGGCGGGCGGCCGTTCGACGCGGTCCTCCACACCGGCAGCATCTGTCTCCGCCCCGGACGCCCCAGACCGGGCGTCCCACGGTGCCGGGCTTGCACGCCACGCTTTCTGGCTGGTTGTAGGCGACCACCGGTGAGGTCTCGGTCGGCTCGTATCCCTGTAGATCTCCGAGATCACCTCGTGTGCTCGCCCGAAGTCCCGCCTCGAGCCCCGCGGTCGAGGGTCGGTGGCTTGCTGCCCGGCGGCCGCGACGTAACCGGTGGCCGTGCTGATCTCTGTCGGCGCCGTCGCGGTCCTGGCAACCGCCCTGTCGGTGTGCCCGCGGCCCGGCACTTAGGCCACATCCGCGACCTGACCCCCCTCGCTCCCCCCTCCATCGCCGTGATCACCAACATCGATACCCCCATGTCGGAGAGTTCGGCGCCGGGACCAGATCGTCACGGCCAGGGCGAGCCCGTCGAAGCCCTCCCCGACCACGGTGTTCGCATGGCTCCCGGAGCGCGGGGCTGAGACTCGTCGTGACAGACGACGTTGCCCGCCCACTTTGAGTCAAGTGCCGGGAGATACCAGCGGGGCGAGGCGGTCCAGGAGGACCATCTGAGGTGGATTCGACCGCAGGGACGATCGGCTGGGCCCTGGTGACGAGGGGCTGAACGCGATGCCAAGGCGTGCGGCCGCGAGGGGAGCTGCTGGAAAGGCACATACGTCCCGTCGCGAGATGGGGGTGTGCGGAAAACCCGTGGTGTGCGGAACACCCGTGTCGGATCGTGCGCCCAGCGTGCTCCGCACTCCGGACCCGCCGCAGATCGGACGACCACCGATGCGAGGAGCGAGCGTCCACCCGAACCCAGGAGGTTCCGACGTGTTCCGAGACGCAGGCGCCTGGCGACGCCAGGCGGTGCCGTCGGCAGGCACCACAGGTCGCACCGCCTACATCGACCGGAAGGACCGCTCATGCCATGGATCGACATGCTCACCACCGTGGTGCGGCGACGTGCCGGCCCGCCAGGGCGGTCGCGCGGGGCGACCGCTGCCGAATTCCGGGCCGCCCTTCCTGGCGTGGGCGGCCGGTCGGCCGCCGCTGGTACGACAGCCCGGTGCCGCCACCGGGAGTCCGACGCCTTAGCGGTCCCCCGGGCTGCTTGGCACGGGGACGACGTGAAAGGACGGATCATTGACGAGGGACACCCATCTGACGACGCGGTACCGTCGACGGCGGGGGATCGCCGCCGTGGTCACCGTTCTGACCGTGCTGGCGGCACTGGTCACGAACGTGACACTGACCGCCACGGCGGCGCGGGCCGTGAACAACGACGGCAGTTCACCGTTCGCCACGTACAACATGCACGGCTCCGACAACGGTCTGGCCTGGCGGTCGGAGATCGAGCGGCTGACCGCGAACCACCCGGTGGTGGCACTGCAGGAAGCCGGCAGCGGGCCGCCCCTGCCGGAGAACATCAACCGGAGCAACTTCCGGCAGATCCGGCTCAATCCCGCCCGCCCTCCCTTTCCCGGTTCCGTCACACAGGTGACCTGGCCGGTTGGCCGCGACGGTAGCCACCGCTACGTGTACTTCCTGCAGACCGACCCTCGCAGGGTCGGCGATACGGGCCAGGACACGTGGGACGGCGGCCAGATGAACCTGGCGATGGTCACCGATTCCCGGGCCGATGAGGTCCGCGTGCTGGAGAACCCGGCCTACGACCCTGACCCGAACGCCCCGAACAACCGCTACCGGGCGCGCCCCCTGCTCGGTCTGCGGTTCGGCAACACCTGGTACTGGAACACGCACGCCCGCGGCGGGGACGTGCCCGGACTGCTCCACGAGGTCCGGCGCTTCGCGGCCACGGACCGCCGGAACTGGGTCATGGTCGGCGACTTCAACGTGAACATCCTCAACCGCGACGACGACGAGGCCCGCGACCGGTCGCTGCATCTGCGCGCCGACGAGACCCTGGTCCGCACCCATCAGCCGACGTTCATCAACGGCGACAACCCGAGCGAGCTGGACTACGCGATCACGCACGGCGTGCCGGGGTTCGCCGCGACCATTCCGAGGGGCGCCAGTTCCGACCACGTGCCCGTGGAGTTCGCCCGTACATCGCCGCCGGCCCAGGCGCCGAGCCCGTCCCACGCTTACAGCACCGTGCTGGCCACACCGACCGGCAGCCTGCTGCAGGAGAATCCGGACCGCTCGATCACGATCGGGGACGCCCGCTACGACAGCAACCAGACCTTCCGGATGTACACCACCGACGCGCTCGCCCATTACCTCCAGAACGTCCGCACAGGAGACTGCGTCGCGGTCGCGCCGGACACCCGCCGGGACGTGTCCTCCCGGATCGTCGCCGGCAACTGTGACGATCCGCGATCGCAGTGGTCGGTCAGCCACCTTGAGGACGACCCGGCACCGAACGAAGACAACGGCGGACCGCAACGCTGGCAGAACGTGGCCGTCCCCGGGATCTGTCTGACCCCGGCCGGCACGTCGGTGACCGCGGCACCGTGCACCCAGGAAGCCGGTCAGCGGTGGTGGGACAGTCCTTCGTCCATCCCCTCGAACTGGCAGACGGCCAGCGAGAACGTGCGACTCGAATCCGAGTGGCTCGGAGGCGGCCGGCTGTGGCGGGCCGGCAAAGTCGCCGGGACCGGCGTCTACACCAGGCCCACCCCGCCCAAGTGGTGGTGGATCTTCTGGCTGCTCTACGAGCGGCAGTATTACGGCTGGAACGTCCAGCGGATCAGCCCGGACGACAACCTGGTCCGGCTCCAGAGCATGGACGGCGACGACTGGTGCCTGGGCAGCCGGGACGAGCACGCCGGCACGGAAACAGATGCCGTGCTCCAGACGTGTGACGACGCCCGCGGAGTTGACGGGGCCGGCCAGCGCTGGCTGGCCGAGAGCTACCCGAATGGGACCATCCGCTTCCGCAACGAGGCGAACCACCTGTGCCTGCTGGCTCCCGACGCCAACCAGGGCAAGGTCAGCCTCTACAAGTGCGAGGACATCCCGGCCGAGCGCTGGAGCGTGGTGAAACCCTGAATCCCACCGGGCCGCCTGGACGGTCGCACGGCTGGCCCGGCCAGCCTTGGGGGAGAACGGAACAGCCGTTGGCGCTCACCGCTTGATCTCGACGGGGAGGGCTCCGGCGGGTGCAGCCTGCCGGAGCCCTCCCCGTTGTTGTGGTTGGCCAGTGGCGGGGCGCCAGCGGGTGGAAATGCACTGATCCGGTGGCTTCGGTGCGCTGCCCGGATGTGCCCCGTCCAGACAGCACATGTCCTGGTGGGCGGCCGTGGACCTGCCCACGGGCGGTATCCGGGACGACTCGACGGCCAGCTCGTGCTGATCACGGGCGCGACCGGCGGCCTCGGAACAGCGACCGTCGAACTCTTCGCCCGCGAAGACGCCCAGCCTGCGTCGAGCCGCGGGCGGCCCGAGACACGGACTTCACATGTCGTCGGGGTCGCTCTTGCCGCGGGCTCTGGCATCACCATGGAAGTCGTCCAACGCAGCCCAGAGCAGGGGATTCACTCCCCCTGCCCAAGCGGTGGACCGTGGAGCGAACCTATCGGTGGCTGACGTTCCACGACGACCTCTCATCGGCGCGAGCAGAGCACAGGGCACCCGGTCACCCCTCACGACCGAGGGCATGCACGGCCCCGACTGCGTCGGCGCTTGTTGTGCGGGACGCACAACAAGCGCCGACGCAGTCGTCTCGCACGCCCATGGGCCCGCGCCAGGGAGCGTTCGTAGTCTCTGGCATCACCGCTTCCGAACACGCGCTGCGACTAAGGAGCCCACATGCGCTTTGCGCTGCTGCCCGACTTGCGGGCGCAGGACGCCCCCGACGCCTTGTGCATCGCCGACGACACGGTGTCCTTGAGCAATGCCGAATTCCTGACACGAGTCCGCGCGGCGGCGGCGTCCCTGCGGCGGCGCGGGATCAGGAGCGGCGATGTGGTGGCGGTGATGCTGCCCAACCGCGTCGATCTCGTGGTCGCGCTCTTCGCGGCCTGGCGGCTCGGCGCTGCGGTGACACCGGTGAACCCGGCGCTGACCGCCACCGAGGCCGCGTACCAGATCGCCGATTCCGCCGCGCGGGTCGTCATCCGTCCGGATGAAACGCCGCCGGATCCGGACGACGCACCGGGTACGGACGGCGGGCCGGGCCTGGGCGCGGACCGCGTCGGCACCGACGAACTCCTCCGCGGCGTGGAGGAGTCCGCCGACCTCGCCGCCCCGGCCGACGACACGCGCGACGATGCCGATGCCACGGCGCTGCTGATCTACACCAGCGGCACCACCGGGCGGCCCAAGGGTGTCATCCTCTCCCACGCCAATCTGTCCGCGATGGCCACGATGATGATCGAGACATCACGGCTGCGCGAGGACGAGCACAGCCTGCTGGTCCTCCCCCTCTTCCACGTCAACGGCATCGTCGTCGGTGTCCTGTCACCGCTGCTCGTGGGGGGCCGGGTCACCATCGCCGGGCGCTTCAAGGCGGAGACGTTCTTCCGGACCGTGGAGGCGGTGCGGCCCACCTGTTTCTCGGCCGTGCCCGCGATCTACGCGATGCTGGCGGCCCTGCCGGAGTCGGAGCGGCCCGACACCTCCTCCGTCCGATTCGCCGCGTGCGGTGCGGCGCCGATGCCGGCCGAGCTCATCGAGAGGATCGAGGGCCGGTACGGCTTCCCGGTCCTGGAAGGGTACGGGCTGTCGGAAGGCACCTGTGCCTCGACGGTGAACCCCATCGACGGGCCGCGCAAACCGGGGACGGTCGGCCTGCCGATGCCCGGCCAGGACGTCGCCGTGATGGACGCGTCCGGTCGGCTGCTGCCGCCGGGGTCCACCGGTGAAGTGGTCGTGCGAGGCCCCAATGTGATGCGCGGTTACCTCAACCGGCCCGAGGAGACGGCCCGTACGGTCATCGACGGATGGCTGCACACCGGCGACGTCGGCCGGTTCGACGAGGACGGCTATCTGGTGCTCGTCGACCGCATCAAGGACGTGATCATCCGCGGTGGGGAGAACATCTACCCCAAGGAGATCGAGTCGGTCCTCCATGGCCACCCGGAGGTGTTCGAAGCGGCCGTGGTCGGGGGCGCACACCCGGTGTTCGGCGAAGTGCCCGTCGCGTTCGTCTCTCTGCGGGCGGACGCGACCGTCACCCCGGAGGAGCTGGTCGAGCACTGCCGCCGTGTGCTGGCCCGGCACAAGCTCCCGGAGCGCGTCATCACGCTGGAGCACCTCCCCAAAAACCCGGTCGGCAAGATCGACAAGCCCACGCTCCGCACCCAGGTCACCTCCTCCCCCTCCCCGGCCGCCTGAGCCGGTCGTTCCCTCCTCCCCCGCCGCACCGGCGAGAAGGGCAGGCCCATCATGGGATTCCGCACGCCGAATCTGGCCGACGTCCATATGAAGGAATGGCGGTCACGGCCCTATCTTCAACGCATCCGCCCGCTCGCGCAGCACTGGGCCGAGAACGGCTTCGGCACACCGGGCGCGGTGTATGTGCTCTACCTCGTGAAGATCGCGGTCTATGTACTCGGCGGTATCGCGGTCACCGCGGCCACGCCGGGGCTCGGGTCCGTGGGCGATTTCGCGTCCTGGTGGACCGAGCCGATCGCGTACCAGAAGATCGTGGTCTGGACGCTGCTGTACGAAGTGCTCGGGTTCGGCTGTGGCTCCGGACCGCTGACGCTGCGTTTCGCCCCTCCCGTCAGCGCGTTTCTGCACTGGCTCCGGCCCGGTACCGTCCGGCTTCCCCCGTGGCCGAACGCCGTTCCGCTCACTCGCGGGACGCGCCGCACCGTACTCGATGCGGCGCTGTACGGGGCCGTCCTGGCCTCGGCGGTGTGGCTCCTGTGCTCCCCCGGTCAGGCCTCCGGGGAGCACACGGCCGGCCTGATCGATCCCCTGCGCCTCGTCCCGCTGGTGGTCGCGCTGGCGCTGCTGGGGCTGCGGGACAAGACGGTTTTCCTGGCCGCCCGGGCCGAGCACTACGGGCTGACCCTGCTGGTCTTCTGCTTCCCTGTCACCGACATGCTCATCGGGCTCAAGCTGGTCATGCTCGGGCTGTGGTGGGGCGCCGCGACATCCAAGCTGAACCACCACTTCCCCTTCGTCTGCGCCATCATGCTCAGCAACAGCCCGCTCCAGCGCAGCAAGTGGTTCAAGCGCAGGCTCTACCGCCGCTTCCCGGACGATCTGCGCCCCTCCTGGGTGTCCGCTCTCGCGGCGCACGGCGGCACGGTCATCGAGTATTCGGTGCCCCTGGTGCTGCTCTTCTCCCACGGCGGCATCACCACGACCGTCGCGCTGGCCATCATGGTCGTCTTCCACCTGCACATCCTCTCGACCTTCCCGATGGGCGTGCCGCTCGAGTGGAACATCTTCTTCATCTACTCCGCACTGTTCCTCTTCGGCCACTATGCCGGGGTCGGAGTGTCCGGGCTCGAGTCCCCGCTGCTCGCAGCGCTGCTTGTGGTCTGCCTGGTAGGAGTTCCGGCCCTGGGCAACGTGAAGCCGCACCTGGTGTCGTTCCTCCCCTCGATGCGTTATTACGCGGGGAACTGGGCCACCAGCCTCTGGTGCTTCCGCAAGGGCTCCGAGGCGAAGCTCAACTCCCACATCGTCAAGGCGGCAGGTACGCCGAAGGACCAGCTCACCGGGTTGTACGGAGAGGAGACGACAGAGCTGATGCTGCATCAGGGAATGGCGTGGCGCTCGATGCACACGCACGGCCGGGCGCTGAACGGACTGCTCCCCCGGGCCGTGGACGACATCGCCGAATACGACGTGCGGGACGGGGAATACGTGGCCGGCACCGTCCTCGGCTGGAACTTCGGCGAGGGCCATCTGCACAACGCCCAGCTGCTGCACGCGGTCCAGGAGCGGTGCGGATTCGCGGCAGGCGAACTGCGCGTCATCGTCCTGGAGTCCCAGCCCATCCACCGGCAGCAGCAGCACTATCGCATCCTGGACGCGGCGACCGGTCGGATCGAGGAGGGCCTGGTGGATGTCAGGGAGATGCTGTCGCGGCAGCCCTGGCTCGCCGACGACGATCCGGCGATTCCCGTCCGGAGCGTCGACGGGGACCCGCTCCCGGCGGGCGCCGAGGCGGTGCCCGCCCATGAGTGACGCCATCGTGGTGGGCTCCGGCCCCAACGGGCTGAGCGCCGCCGTCGCCCTGGCGCGGCAGGGTGTGTCCGTTACCGTGCTGGAGGCCGCTGAGGAGATCGGCGGCGGGACCCGGAGCAGTGAGCTCACCGTGCCCGGAGTACTCCACGACCACTGCTCCGCCGTGCACGCGATGGGCATCGCCTCGCCGTATCTGAGCACACTCGGCCTCGAGCGGTACGGACTGGAGTGGGCCTTCCCCGAGGTCGACCTCGCACATCCGCTGGACTCGGGCCGTGCCGGGGTGATGGTCCGCTCCGTGGAGCGGACGGCGGCCGGGCTCGGTCCCGACGGCCCGGCGTGGAGTCGGCTCTTCGGCCCGGTGGCGGCGGGGTTCGACGCCCTGGCCGAGGATTTCCTGGGGCCGCTCGTCCGTGTTCCGGCCCACCCCGTCCACCTCGTGCGCTTCGGGCTGCGGGCCCTCCAGCCCGCCACCGTCCTGGCCCGCCGCTGGCGCACCGAGGAGGCGCGTGCCCTGTTCGCCGGTGTCGCGGCGCACTCCTTCCATCCGCTGACCGGCCCCTTCAGCTCGGCGATCGGGCTGGCGCTGACCACCGCCGGACACCGGTACGGCTGGCCGGTCGTCCGCGGAGGTTCCCGGATGATGGCCGAGGCGCTGGCCGCCCTGCTCAAGGAGCTCGGCGGCACGGTCGAAACAGGCATCACGGTGCGCTCGCTCGATGAGCTGGCCCCCGCACGGACCGTCCTGCTCGATGTCGGGCCGGGCGCCGCCGTGGACATCTGCGGGGACCGCATGCCCGCCCGCGTCCGGCGCGCCTACCGGGGCTACCGCCACGGCCCGGGGGCGTTCAAAATCGATCTGGCCGTCGAGGGAGGGGTGCCGTGGACCAATGCCTCCTGCCGCCGCGCGGGCACGGTGCACCTCGGCGGCACCCTCGAGGAGGTCGTACAGGCCGAACGGGATACCCACGGCGGCCGGATGCCAGAGCGCCCGTTCGTGCTGGTCGCCCAGCAGTACCTCGCCGATCCGGGGCGCTCGTCGGGCGATGTCCATCCCGTGTACGCGTACGCCCACGTCCCGCACGGCTACACGGGCGACGCGACGGACGCCATACTGGACCGGATCGAGCAGTACGCCCCCGGTTTCCGGGAGCGCATCGTGGGCAGGTTCGTCCGCAGTACAACCGAAATGCCACAGTACAACCCGAACTACACCGGCGGAGACATCATCACCGGGGCCAATACGATACGGCAGCTGACACTGCGGCCCCGGGTGGCGCTGGACCCGTACAGCACCGGCGTTCCCGGAGTCTTCCTGTGCTCGGCGGCCACACCACCGGGCCCCGGCACGCACGGGATGGGCGGTTACCACGCGGCGCGGTCCGCTCTGCGGTACCTCGCCCGCTGAGCCGCCGTACCGGCAGGAAGGCCGCCGCGCCGAAAGGACACCGATATGGACGTGCCGACGGATCCCGTCGCCCGGATCGCGGCGGCCGTGCTGCCCCATCGCGACGCGTTCATAGCGGAGCTGGTCGAGGCCACCGAGAAGGAGATCGCAGTCCTCGACCATGACGAGCGGCTGCACAGCCTGCTTCACGCCAGCATCACCGAGAACGTCGTCGCGGGACTGCACGTGCTGAGCAACGGCATCGATCCGCGGACCGTGGACGCGCCGCCGTCGGCCATCTCGTACGCCCGCCACCTCGCCCAGCGCGACGTCCCCATGTCAGCCCTCCTGCGCGCCTACCGGCTGGGAGCGTCCGCCTTCCTGCACAGGGCACTGAGCGAAACCGCGAACCTGCCGGGCCAGAACGGCACGAGCGTGGTCATCTCCCTGATGGACATCTCCGCGGCGTACATCGACCGCGTATCGGAACAGGTCGCCCGGGCGTACGAGGAGGAGCGCGAGCGCTGGGTGAGCAGCAGGGGCGTACTGCGACAGCACTGGGTGACCCAGCTGTTGCAGGACCCCTCGCCCAATCTCACCCAGGCGGAAGCCGCCCTCGGCTACCGGCTGGCCGGCACCCATCTCGCGGTGGAGGGCTGGATGGACCGCTCCAGCGACCCGTACGACGCGATGACCATCCTGGAGCGGTTGAGCACCGTGTTGCGCCGTGTCTTCAAGGCGCGGGAACACCCGCTCGTCGTGCCCACCGACGAGACGGACGTCCGTTTCTGGTTCCCGGTGAAGGCAGGGCTGACCGTGGACGCCGAGACGGTGGCGCTGGAGCTGGTGCGCGCCCGGCTGCCGGTGCGGCTGGCCATCGGCAACCCGCGTCCCGGACTCGACGGCTTCCGCCGCAGCATCCGTGGCGCTTCCCGGGCGAAGACCCTCGCCCTGGCGGCCGGAGACGACGCGCCGCCCGTGGTGTCCTTCGCCGAGGTGGCGCCCGTGGCCTTGCTGGCCGACGAGCCCGGCGAGCTGGCGGACTTCGTCGCCGACACCCTCGGCAGCCTGGTCATCGACGATCCCTGGCGGCAGTCGCTGCGCGAGACCCTGCGCATCTTCCTCGCGACCCATCGCAGTTACGCCGCCACCGCCGAGCTGCTCACGGTCCACCGCAACACCGTCCACTACCGCATCCAGCAGACCGTCGAGAAGTACGGCGTACCGCTGGAGGGCAACACCTTCGAGCTGCAGCTGGCCCTGGCCATCTGCCGCTGGCACGGGTCCACCGTGCTGCGGCGGGCCTCTGGATGAGGGGTCCGGCACGCCGGGCGCCGCGGGCTCGGACGAAGGCGTGTGCCCGGTGGCCGCCTTGCCTACATGAGGCTGTTCCCGCGGGTCCTCGAACCAGCAGATCGCCCCGGCGTCCGCGCAGAACGCGCGATGTCGTGGCCCAGCGGAATCCCGGTGCCGCCGCGCGCAAGGTGGTGTTCCGCCATACCGCCCGTACCGAGCACACGCTCGCTCCCTGGCCCGAAGCCCAGGCCCTCATCGACGGCCTCCCCCATGCCGGAGCACATCTGGTCCTCACCGCCCCGGCCCCCGCTCACTCGACCGGGCCCAGGCGGCGGCAGGACGACCGGATGTGGGCGAAGTCGCCCGGCGTACCGGCACCGGAACCCGGACCGTTTCCGGGCGTCCTTCACCGTCAGCGGCATCACCGCGCAAGGGACACCGGACGACGGCACCCGGCTCGACCCGGCCGATGCGCGCAGGCGTCCGCGCACCGTCGGGCTGTCGCAGCGGCGGCTGCCCACTGTGCCGACAGCCCCTGCGGGACGGCCGGGTCGCCTACGCGAGCCCCCGGCGCTGCCACCGCCCGAGGGAACTGTGCTGCTGTACCGCGCAGTCCCTACCAGCGATGTCCATATCGCTACGTGAAGCGTGTCGTCGAAGGCTGCGGCCGGGCGCGGTCGTGGGTCTCGGCCGAACCCACCCGTGCCGAGTCCTTCCCCGGGTGGCTGGTGCAGCTCCGGGAAAAGCACACCTGCCCCGTCTCACCCGGACCGCCCATCGATCACGATTCGATACGCGCCCTCGTCGTCGCCCTCGGTTCAAGCGCCGGGGGGCCTGTAGTCGACCTGCTTTTTCGTCGCGGCATCGAGATCTTCGGGGCTGAGCAACGGTACGGCCTTGGAGTGCACAGCACCGCTTGACCGTGCCACGATGGAGATAGCGGCCATCGACACGTTATCGGGAATGTCGACGACGACGTACAGATCGTGTTCGCCGAAGGCGAAGTACATCCATTCCAGCGTCCCCCCGCACGACTGGATCTCCCGCTTGACGGCCTCCCTGCGTCCCGTCCCTCCATCGGCGAGCAGCCCCTTGGCACCATCGGCGCTGTAACTGGCCGTCACCAGGTACTTCGGCATGCACATCTCCCACTCACTCGTCGCAGCCGGCACCTGTTCCTTACCGCGCGAGTTGGACGCTGCCGCGAGCACCGTGTGCCCATGCCCCGGATGGCGTATCAACGGACGTGTCTTCAGAGCCGAAGAGGGACGCACCGCCGGGAGCGATGCCCGTGAGACTCCCTGACCCGGACAACCGCGCACCGCCACTTCCCGGCGGCACCCACAGGGGCGGGGCGTTGACCGGACGGTCAGTTGGTTCGGGTGGCGGCCCGGGCTCGCCCGCACCACCCGCTCCGCCACCACCCGGCAGGACCATGGGCGCCGCCGGTCGAGTGCGGCCTCCGTCCCCGCATGAACGTAGGGGGCGCAGATGTGTGGGCGTTCGGGTATGCGGCCCCGCAGCGGTCGGACGCTGTCGTGCGACGTTCAGCTGACCGGCACCCTCGCCGTGGGGTCCGGCTCCATGGCGCCCGACCAGGTGCGGCGCGGCGGGCGGCCGACGAACGTGCCGAAGAGCAGCGCCGCCGCGGTGGCCGCGAGCACCCCCGGCACCATCTCGTAGACGCCCGACTGCAGCGGACCGAGGAGCGGGTCGATGTGCTTCCACAGGAGGACGGTGGCCGCTCCCGTCACGATGCCGGCCATCGCCCCAGCCCGCGTCATGCGCGGCCAGTAGAGCGACAACAGGATCACCGGCCCGAAGGCTGAGCCGAAACCCGCCCAGGCGTAGGCGACGATGTCCAGTACGGCGCCGCCGCTGAGCGCGATGACGTAGGCCACCAGGGCGACGGCCACCACCGTCGCCCGAGCCGCCAGCACCATCGACGCATCAGAGGCCCGCCGGTTGACGAAGGCCCGGTAGAAGTCCTCGGTCAGGGCCATCGCCGAGACCAACAGCTGGCTGTCCGCGGTGGACTTGATCGCGGCGAGCACGCCCACCAGCAGGATGCCGGCGACCCAGGGATTGACCAGTTGGGCGCAGAGCGCGATGAAGACGGTCTCCGGATTCTTCAGCGGCTGGTCGAGCGCGGCGATCCCCACCAGTCCCACGGTCGAGGCGCCCGCCAGACACCCGACCACCCAGGCCACACCGATACGGCGGGCCCGGGGAATCTCGCGGGTGCTGCGGATGCTCATGAAGCGCACCAGGATGTGAGGCTGACCGAAGTAGCCCAGTCCCCAGGCGAGCAGGGAGATCACCGCCACCGCACCGAGCGGCCCGGCGGAGGTCCACTGGCTGCCGTCGAATCCGGCCTGTTCCCCCATGTTCAGCAGGGACGGGGTCTTGCGCGTCAGTACGCCGTGCAGCGCACCGAGTCCGCCCAGCGTCACCATGCCGATCGCCGGGAGTGCCACGGCCGCGCAGAACATCACCGTCGCCTGCACCGAGTGCGTCACACTCACCGCTCGGAAGCCGCCCAGCACGGTGTAGACCACGATCACCGTGGCGAAGACGGTGAGCGCGAAGTCGAAGCCGCCGCCGAAGATGCCCTCGAACAGCACACCCCCTGCCAGGAGTCCGCTCGCCACGTAGACGGTGAAGAAGGCGACGGTGACCGTTGCCGAGACCACGCGAAGCATTCTGCTGCCGTCCTCGAACCGCTCCTCCAGATAGGCCGAGAGGGTCTTCGCGTCACCGGCCAGTTCGGTGTAGGTGCGCAATCGCGGCGCGACCAGGAGCCAGTTGAGATAGGTGCCGACGGCGAGACCGACGGCGATCCACGAGGCGCCGATCCCCGCCGTATAGACGGCGCCGGGCAGTCCCAGGAACAGCCAGCCGGACATATCACTGGCTCCGGCGGACAGGGCCGCCAAGGGCGCACTCAGCCGGCGTCCGCCCAGCGCGAAGTCGGAGAATGTCAACGTGTCCTGATACGTCAGGACACCCACGAACACCATGGTGATCAGGAATATCCCAAACGTGATCATGACGGGTACGATTAAGGGTGTCACCACTGCTCCATGGCTGCTGGTTCTCTTCGAGGACGTAGCGGACGTGTGGCCTGTGGAAGTAGCCGCGGACGATGTGCGGCGGCGCTGGCGCCGGTGGAAGAACTTCGGGCTGTCAGCGGCGCGTTGGGCTTGGTTGTGGGTCGGCTGCGCGTGGGCGGGTTACAGCTTGAGGTCGGCGTTGACCAGCTCATCGAGGTTGTGCTCTGGTAGGTACAACGGCAGGAAGCGCGGATCGATCCGGTCGGCGTGCTCGGACAGCCGGTCACAGACCGCGTGGGAGCAGTGGGCGGATTGACCGTCCACGACGAGGTGTCCCATGCGGCCGAAGTGACCGATGAGCCGTCCCAGGAGCGGCAGATAGTACTCGCGTCGAAGGTCTGCGTGAAGACCACGAAGGGGATGCGTCCCTTGGTGCCGATCGCGGGACCGAGGTCACACGGCTGGGTAGTCCGGGGCCGGCTGCCGTACCGCCTGCTGCTCGGTCTCCGACAGTGCCCGACCAGCGTGGCCACCGCCCGCATCCGCGACGCTTGCTGCGCCGACGGCGACAAGTTCCGTACCCCCCCACCAGTTGGCGGCAGCAGAGCCCCCCGGATCGTTTATGAGGGTGTTTTCACCCGTCCCCGAAGCGAAGCGGGACCAACGCCTCTCCTGGTGCTGCTGCACCGCCTGCTCACGAAGGGATCAGCGGCGTAACGTGAGGCCAGTCGCTGCGGCTGATCGCGGCGACACCGATGTGCCGGATCGGTCCCGGCGCCTTGATCGGACGGTGCGAAGGCCAGGGATCTCCGGGGCGAGCGCGACCGAGGGGATCATCGCCACGCAGGCGGGGCGGGAGCCCGTCTACCGGACCGTCCCCCGGCGGGCCAGGAGGCTTCTCGCCGTTCTCCTTCGACCGCCGCTACGCCATGAGCAACACCCGCGCCAAGGAGCTGGGCTTCCCCTTCTCCCGCACCACCGACTGGCTGCCCGGCGCCGTCGCCGAAGCCTCACCACCGAACCGTCCCTCACCGCCTGCGGAAGCCACCATGCAGTACCGCACCATCGCAGCCACCACCGTCAGCGGCCATCGGCCTGGGCGCCATGCCGCTGTCCGTCGAGCACCGTCCGGACCAGAGGCGGGCCATCGCCACCATCCACGCCGCCCTCGACGCGGGTGTCCCGCTCATCGACACCGCCGACAGCTACCACTGGCACGCCGACGAGGCCGGTCACAACGAGCTGCTGATCGCCCGCGCCCTGGCCGCCCGTTACGGCGGCGACACCTCCGCCATCCTGGTCGCCACCAAGGGCGGCCGCGGCCGCCCCGGCGACGGCAGCTGGACCGTCACCGCCACCCCCGGAACATCTCAAGCGAGCAGCCGAGGCCTCCGCCAAGCGCCTGGCCATCGACGCGATCGGCCTGTACCAGCTGCACAAGCCGGACCCCGCCGTGCCGTGGGCGGAGTCCGTCGGCGCGCTGCGCGAGCTGCTCGACACCGGCACGATCCGCGCCGCCGGCATCTCCAACGTCACCAGTCCGCTGGGTGGCATCTCGCGCAGCTCCCTCGACGGCCCCTGCGGCCCCACCTCGGCCGGCACTGCCTGCCACCGCATTGCGGACGACCGCGGCGTCAGCCCGCAGCAGATCGCCCTGGCATGGCTGCTCGCCCGCTCCCCCGCAGTGATCCCGGTACCGGGAGCCAGCCGCCCGGCCTCCATCACCGACTCGGCCAGGGCCACGGACCTCAAGCTGAGCACGGAGGAGTTGACGCGGCTTGATGGCGCTCTGCCGAGGTGAGTGGGTCACCGGGCGTCGCTTGCCGACCCTGACCGACGGCAGCGGTTGACGGGCCGGTTCGCCACGCCGCCCGGTGACCGCCACTGGCGTGCGGACGCACGGTGTGCGGCCCAGTTCAGGTCCTCGTCGGCGTCGGCTGTGGCGCGCCGATCCGTCGGGGCAAGGCCCTACGCCGTGGGCCACCACGGAGCGGTGGCGTCACGCAGTGTGTTGGTGCCGCAGTGCACCTCGCCCATGCCGATGTGGTACGTGTACCAGTCGTCGACGTAGGACGTGGTGAAGCCCGCCTTCGCGTACACGGAGTGCACGGCCGCGGTGAAGATGTCCCGGCCGCCGATGACCGGGCCCCACTGCTGGGGCGCGAGGTAGCGCGTCGGGCTGAGCAGGACGCCGTTGACCGCGCCGGGGATATAGGCGCTGTTCCGTGAGGCGGCGGCCCGCCGTGTGGCGCCGCCGTCGGTACGGCTGTCGTCACCGCCGAGCTGGCTGAACCGGCGCAGCGTGTCGGGGCCCATGCGCCGCAGTTTGCGGCTGCCGCTGAGATCGCCGCGCTCGGCCCCGTCGCGCGTGTACAGGCCCGGCACCTTGACGATCTCCGCGTCGGTGATGCCGGTCTCGCGCTTGAGGATGTCCAGGTTCGCCTTGATGCGGTCGGCCGCCAGCTTGTTGTCCGCGTGGAACGTGGCATTGGCGAGGACCTGGTCGATGGTCTCCTTGGGCGCCGGGATGTCGGCCGAGCTCGGCACGGAGAACATCTTCTCACCGCCGTGGCCGTCCCGCTTGGCCTTGCGCAGCAGTTCCACGCCGGCCGCCGGGTCGGCGACGCCTACGCGCCAGCCGCGCTCGGTGTCCGCGGGCAGGAACTGGATGAACTCGTCCACGTGCCCGACCGAGAGCCAGGACGTGTCGAGCAGCAGCGGCGCCTGCACGCCCTGGGAGGACAGGAACGTACGCATCGCCTTGGCGGGCTTGGAACCGGTGTCGGCGCGGTAACCCTGGATGATGCGTCCGGCGGGGTAGCTCTTGCCGCCCAGGGTGTACGGCGGGATGGTCTCCAGGTTGCCCATGGAGTTGAGCGTCCACTCCTCGTTGTCGCGTACCCCGCTGACCTGGACCACGCCCACGTCCGGACCGCGCAGCTTCTCGAACAGCTCGCGCCCGGCGTCCCGGTCCGGCTGCGCGGAGCGGATGAGGACGCGCATCATGCGCTGCTTGCCGCCCGGGCCCGGCATGCTCGCGTACGCGGGCTCCACGAAGTCCTGCGCCCAGACGTCGTGGTACGCGGTGAAGGTGGTCAGGGGCTTGCTGATCCCGGCGGCCTTCGCCTGCTCGGCCAGGTCCTTGACGAACTTTCGCCGGGCACGGCCGTAGGCGCCGCCGCCGGACACCTTGGTGACGAGGAGTTCCTCGGCCCGCTGGAGGTGGTGGTGGGTGAGCACGGGGGCGGTGCGCAGCACGACGTCGTCGGAGCGTGACGTGCCGCCGTCGGTGACCGTGAAGCGGACCTTCACCTCTCCGTTCCACTTCCGGGCGTCGCGCACGACGTCGGTCGCCTCGATGCCCAGCTCGACACCGGAGCGCAGCTCCTTCGTGGAGAGCCGGTCGGTGGGCCGCAGCAGGGACCAGCGGCCCTCGCGCTGGATGAAGAGGCGGGACTTCTTGGCGCCGGTGCCGACCGCCTTGACGGTGCCGTGACTGCCCGCCGGGGTCTTGGGCAGCGGCGCGGTCTTGAGCCGAGCCAGGTCGGCGGCGTCGCGCGCGCCGTTCACCTTGGCGTCCGACGCGTCGTTGCACCGGGCCAGCTTGGCGTCCGAAAGCGGCCTGCCCTGTGCGTCCTTGACCGGGCAGCGCTTGGCGTCGTCGTCGACGTTCGGCAGCACGATCGCGCCCCGCCGTGGGGTCCAGGTGTTCTCGCCGTCCGTGTCGGTGGCGCCCTCGACGGAGCCGTCCCGGTTCACATCGGCGCGCAGGTCGGGTACCTGGGGCATGGCCGAGGTACCGGTTTCGGCGACGGCGGTGGCGCCCGTGGACGCAAGGACCCCCGCCATGCCGGTCGCCAGCGCGATGTTCCTCCATCGGTGCGTACGCACAGTTCCCCTCCTTGTTCCCGCGGCCCTCCGGTCAGGTGTGCGAGAGCCGTCGAAGAACAAGAGGGCCACGGAGACCGTCAGGTTGACGCACCGGGAGGAAGATGCGGAAGGAAACAGACGGCGAGAAGGGCGGGTTCGGTGTCTGTGGGTGGAGCATCTGCCTCGCGTCAACTCCCGCGGCAGCAATTCCGCTTCGGCACGCAACCCGGAAGGGAAAGGACACCTCATACCAGTTGGACGGACCCGGGTACTCAGGTCATGGACGGGCCCGACGCACGATGCGAGTAGAGGGCGACGTACTGGGAGGGATACCTGTTGGACGGTTTCGCGTCTTTCGTCACCGGCGCCGGTACGCCCCAGGAGGGGGTGCCACGGCAGACAGCGTCCCGGCAGTCCCGTCCGGCCGGTCGGCTGTCCCGTCGACGATTCATCGTCTATTCGCTGGGGGCGTCCGCCCTGACGGTCGCCGCACCGATCGGCTGCGACACGCTCTCGGCGGAAGGCGCCGAGGGCACCCCGGAGTCTGTACGCAAACCGTCCGGCGTCCTGGTGACGGGCGCCGACGACGAGATGCTGGTCCTGCACGTCACGGCGGCGAACAAGGTGATCGTGCGGCTGCCCCGGGTCGAGGTCGGCCAGGGCATCACGACCGCGGTCGCCATGATGATCGCCGAGGAGTTGGACGCCCGGCTCGTCGACGTCGACATCCCGCTCGCCGACGCCCGGGACAAGGGCAACCAGTACACGGGCGGTTCGAGCTCGGTCAGCTCGCTGTACGACCCGGCCCGCCAACTGGCCGCCACCGCCCGCGCCAGGCTTCTGACCGCGGCTGCCAGGCGGTGGCACCTCCCCGCCCGGACCCTGCGCACCCGGGACACCATGGTCATCGCACCGGACGGGCGCACTGCCAGCTACGGGTCACTGACCGCGAGCGCCGCCGGGATCCATCGGCCCACCGTGTCGAGCAGGCCCAAGCCCCGGTCCCGGCATCGCGTGATCGGGCGGCCGACGACCCGGATCGACGCGCGGGACATCGTCACGGGCCAGGCGAAGTACGCCGGAGACCTTTCGGTGGCCGGAGCGAAGCCGACCGTGGTGGCCCGGCCGCCGACGATCATGGGGAAGGTCGTCTCGGTCGACGAAAGTGCGGCCCGCGCCATGCCGGGCGTCCGCGCCGTCGTCAGGATCGCCGGAGGTGTCGCCGTGGTGGCGGACACCTTCCACCACGCCTTCAAGGCCAGGGACGCGCTGCGGATCACATGGGGCCCCGGCCCGCTCGCGCCCCTGTCGGACGCCGCCATCCGGGCCCGGCTGCGGGCCGCCGTTCCACGGCTCGGCACCCCGCCGCGCGGATCGGCGCAGAAAGAAGCCGAGTTCGAGTTCGCCTTCGTCAGCCACGCCCCGATGGAGGTGCTGACCGCGGTGGCGGATGTGCGCGCCCACCGCGCGGAGTTCTGGTTCTCCACGCAGACGCCGATGGACGCGCGGGAGAGCATCGCCGAGGCGATCGGACTGCCGAAGTCCAAGGTCCGGGTGCATGTCGTGCGCGGCGGGGGTTCGTTCGGCCGGCGGCTGAACTTCGACGCTGCGATTGAGGCGGCACTGATCTCCAAAGCGGCACGCCGGCCGGTGAAGCTGATGTGGAGCCGGGGCGACGACATACGGCACGGCAGGATGCGTCCGGCCAGCCACCACAGGATCCGGGCCAGCCTCGCGCGGGGAAGGGTGGTGGCCTTCGCGCACTCAATGGCCTCGGTGACCGAGTCCTCCGCCCAGCAGGGCACGGCCGGGCAGGGAGGTGCGACCACCGCCGCCGTCGCACGCGCCGGGCGCACTCCCGCGGCGGGCCCGCTCCCCAGCGACACCGGACCGTACAACTTCGGACGCGTCTCGCGGGACTCGGGTGAGGTCGGGCTGGCGATGCCCCTCGGCGCCTGGCGGTCGGTGGATTCCGGGACGACGAGGACGGCCGAGGAGATCGTCGTCGACGAGGTCGCCAGGAGCCTGGGCAAGGACCCGGTCGCGTTCCGGCGCACCACACTCCGCGGCAAGGCCGTCAAGGCCGTACTCGACAAGGTCGCGACCGCCGGAAGGTGGGGCCGGACCATGCCGACGGGCCAGGCCCAGGGCGTGGCTGTCCACGAGGAGTACGGCTCGTGCGTGGCCTGCCTGGTCGAAATCGACGCCACCGACCCGAAGAAGCCCCGGGTGACCAAGGTGGTGATGGCGGCCGACGTCGGAACGGTCGTCAACCCGCGCGGCCTCGAGGCTCAGCTCATGGGCACCGCGATCGACGGGATCTCCACCGTGTTGCAGGCCGGCCTCCACATCGACCGTGGCGCGGTCCGCGAGAGCAGCTTCTCCGACTTCCGCTACGCCCGCGGGCGGCACGCGCCTCTGCACTTCGAAGCGCACATCATGCCCTCCCGGCGTGACCCCGGAGGAGCCGGCGAACTCGGCGTTCCGGCCGCGGCGGGCGCCGTCGCCAACGCCTATGCCCAGGCGACCGGTACCCGACCCCGCCGTTTCCCGGTCAACTTCTGAGAGGTACCGATGCCCTCCTACGCCTTCGTCCTGAACGGGAAGCGGGTCACCGTCCAGGCACCGGCCGACATGCCGCTGCTGTGGGTGCTGCGCGACATGCTGGGGGTCACCGGCCCCAAGTACGGCTGCGGTGTCGGGGTCTGCCGCGCCTGCACCAGCCATCTCGACGGCGAGGAGGTCCAGCCCTGCGTCGTGCCCGCCGCGGACTGCGCGGACCGCTCCGTCACCACCATCGAAGGCCTGGCCGACGGAGACACACTGCACCCCGTACAACGGGCCTGGCTCGACTGCGACGTCGCGCAGTGCGGCTTCTGCCAGCCGGGGCAGATCATGGCCGCGGCAGCCCTGCTGAAGAAGACGCCCCGGCCGACGGACGCCGACATCGACCGCATCGAGAACGTCTGTCGCTGCGGCACCTACTCCCGGATACGCGAAGCGATCAAGAAGGCGTCCGCCGGCGGCCGGCACGCCGAAGACTGACCGGGGATTGCGGTCCTGAGAGGACGTCTTGTACCGCAAGGGGACTTCCAGAGCCGTGCGGCGAGGGGACCGGTAGGCGCCTCCCCCCAGCCGGGGCCTGAGGCCGGACCGGAGGCCGGGCAACCGGATCCGGCCGTGGTGGAGCCCGGCGTACATCGCTCCTGCCCGCGGCGCTGCTCGGGCAGCAGCGTCAGATCCACTGCGGACTTCACCGCCCCGTCAAACAGCATCAGGCAGCACGATGGCCTCGACCGCTCTCATGAGACGATCCCCTGTCTCATCGATGCTCCCGTTCTGGGCGCTGATCTGCGCGCCCTCGAGGAGGAAGGTGATCGAGGCGCAGGCCTGCTCGGGGTCCGGCAGGCCGGCCCGTGCGCACATGTCGGTGAGTCTGCGTGCCTGCCGGGCCTTATGGTTCTGGATCAATTGGCGCGCCGGGTGCGCCGGGTCGGGCAGCTCGGCTATCGAGTTGATGAAGGGACAGCCCCGGTGCGTGATCGCCGGAAGCCCGTCGGCGATGAACCGTGCCAGGCCGAGCAGTTGAGCGCGGGCGTCGTCGGGATGCTCTTCCTCCACCTTGTCGAAGGCTGCCGCGTAGTCATGGACGACGATGCGCAGCCACTCGACGATCAGGGCGTCTTTGGTCTCGAAGTGCCGATAGATCGCCATCTTGGTGGTACCGGCCCGATCGGCGATCGCCTGTAGGCCGACCCGCCCGATGCCCTCGTTGAGGAAAAGTTCCTCGGCGGCGTCGAGGATGCGCTCCCGCGGGGGCAGCTTCGCCACCCTCGTCGGCCTTCTCGAGGTGGTTGTCACGCGGCTCCCCTCCGCTGCGCGATCGGCGTTGTCACCTTGTCCCATCGCCGCTACGGTACCAAACCATCCTTGATGATACCGTTCGGTATCGTACAGAACTATGCAGTATTGTCGTGTACGTGAGGAGGGAGTGCCGCAGTGAAACTTTCCGAGTACGTGAGCTTCGACGCGGTAGGGCTCGCCGACCTGGTCGCCCGCGGCGAGGTGACACCCGCCGAGCTGGAGGCCGCGGCACTTGAGGCGGTGCGCGTGGTCAATCCGCGGATCAACGCCGTGGCGGAGACATGGCCGGCGGATGAGGCGCAGGAGGAAGGGGGACCGCTGGCAGGAGTGCCCTTCCTGATCAAGGATCTGGGCGTCGCGATGGCGGGCAAGCGCATGGAGCTGGGCAGCCGCCTCGCAGCCGGCCATGTCGCGGGGGCCGACTCGTCCTTGATGCGACGGTTCAGGCAGGCCGGGCTGGTGACGCTCGGACGTACCACCACGCCGGAGATGGCCTACAGCATCACGACCGAACCGGTGCTCTACGGGGCCACTCACAACCCCTGGGACGTCGAACGGAGTGCGGGCGGCTCGAGCGGAGGGGCGGGGGCCGCTGTCGCCGCCGGGATCGTCCCGGTCGCACACGCCACCGACGCTGCGGGATCGATCCGCATTCCGGCCGCTTACAACGGGCTGTTCGGCTTGAAGCCCACCCGGGGGCGGGTGTCCATGGGACCCGACGTGGACGAGATCTTCAACGGGCTCGCCGTGCACGGCAGCGTCAGCCGCACCGTTCGTGACAGTGCCGTCCTCCTCGACCGGATGAGGGGCCCGGAGCCGGGCGACCCCTACTTCGCCGCCGAACCCGCGCGGCCGTACGCCGAGGAAGCCACCCGGCATCCGGGCGCGCTGCGGATCGGTGTCCTCACGCAGCCCTGGGGAGGACGCCGCACCACCGCGCCCGTGGCCGACGCCGTCGCCGCCACCATGCAGCTGCTGGAGTCGCTCGGTCACCACGTGCGGGAAGCGGACCTCGACCTGGGAGTCGGCTGGGACGAATTCATCCTCGGCAACGCCGCCCTGTGGAGCGCGAATCTCACCGCGTGGGTGGATGACCTGGCGGCCGCCCTCGGCCGGCCCGTGGACGCGACCACTTTGGAGAACGTCATCCTTGCCAGCTACCGCTATGGGCAGCAGGTGACCGGCGTACGGTTCGTCAAGGCGCTTGCGATGCGCAACCGCGTCGCCCGGAGCGTGGCGCGGTACTTCGCCACGTACGACATACTCCTCACGCCGACTCTGCCCGAGCTGCCCGTGCCTCTGGGAACGTATGCCGAGGGAGCGGACGACCTGGATGGCCCCGGATGGCTGGTCCGCCTTTTCGACCGCTCCCCGTTCACCGCGGGCTTCAATGTCGCCGGTACGCCCGCCATGTCGGTGCCCCTGGCGTCCGACACCGCGACGGGCCTCCCCATCGGCCTGCAGTTCGCCGCCGGCTTCGGGGGCGAGGACGTTCTCTTCCGCCTCGCAGGACAGCTCGAGCAAGCCAGTCCCTGGAACCGGCGGACTCCCGTGGTGTGGGCGGGCCACGGCGGCAACGCCTGACCAAGGACGTCGCTCATAGGAACACCGGCATATCCCTTGATGGGCTCGCGCCCCAGCAGGGGGTATACCGGCCGACGGCCGAAGCACCCCGGACGCCACACCGGCCCGTAGGAGCCATGCCGCCATGGCTCCGCCCATGCCGATGCCTTCGCAGCGGGCCGCCTCAGGTCATCGATGGCCCCCTGTCGAACCGCGTTCCACGAGTTCCGGCGCCGGTTCGCGGAGCACCAAACCGGCCAGAGCAGCGCCAGCCTGGCCGGGCTTGCGAGGAACCTGATCTCCGGCAGCCGCGGCCGCCGGGTGCTTCAGCCTGGTGCCCAAGGCTGCTCCACGCACCACGCACCACGCACCACGGGCCGCCGGGGGCGTCGGAAACCCCGGTCGGCAGTCAGCTCAGAGCGTGCCCCCGCATCGTCGGCGCTATGCCTTCGCGTGAGCGCCCCTCCGAGCGGCGCCTTCCGCAGGCCTTGACACACCAGCACGGTGCCGGGCGCGTGCACGCCGGGCCGATCCGCCGAGGGGCCGGACCGGCCGGGGGGACGGCTCACTCGCAGCCGTACCGCCAGTTCCAGCCGACGAAGGTGTGCCGCAGCTCCACATCGAAGTGGCAGCTGGAGGTCCCGTCGGCGTTCAACCGGACGGTGGAGTGGTGGGTGTTGGCGTACCAGCTGCCGATCGGGTCGAAGATGCCCTTGTAGGTGAAGTCGGCGTGCGCCTGGGAGTTCACCACGGGGCAGTCGGCCGTGCAGTCGTCCTTGGAGGTCCGGGACGCCAGGGACCACCCGGCGTCCCACGGCTCCCGGTTCCACTCCTGCGTCGGGGTGATGGTGGCCTCGGTGATGCGCTGGTCCGTGGTGTCCCAGGCGGCCGTGGTGTACAAACCGGTCATGCGGATGTTGCAGCAGTCGTACATCTCGTTCCAGCCACGCAGCTGATGGCCCGCACCGGCGGCGGCCGGGGCCGCGGCCCGACGAGCGGCGGGGGACGCCGCAGTGTGCCGCACCGGCCCGAGAGTGGCCTTGCAATCGGGGCCGATGGTGATCTGCCGTGAAACGGCCCGGCCGGCCGACGGGGCCGGGAGGTCGCCGGTCAGCCGGACGCCGTCACAGGACTTCCCACCCGTGCCGGAGTCCTGTGCCGTCGCCGTCCCTGTCCCGCCCAGCAGGACCGCCAGGGACGCGGCCGACGCGACGACGATTCCGATTCCGCTCTTCACTTCTCCAGCCCCTTCGACTCGATCTGACGGCACGCCGGAGCGTGGTGAGATCACGTCCACTGCCAACCGCAGTGATCGTAGAGGTGGTTCGGCGACAGCGGCGTGAAGCCGGGCAAAGATGGCAGGAACATGATCCGCATCCGGAGACCGCGTACCGGGCGGGCGGCCCTGGGCGCCGTTCCCACCCGTGCACGTGCCGGTACCCCGGCACCATCCGCCGGGACACTCGCGGTCCCTGGGAACGGCCGGTGCCCTGGCGGGCGAGCAGGCGTACCGGGCCGGGAGCGTCCATCTGGCAGACGGGCTGGATGAGCTCACGTGCTTCGCCGCGCAGATCGCGATGCGGCAGGTTCCGGACGGGCCCTCGTTCCTCCCCGGCGGCAGAGGACATGGGGCCCGCCGGATCCGGTGATCTCCTCCACCACCGACGACCAGCTCAAGCAACAAGGGAGAGAGGTGTCGTAACAAAACGCTGTACCCCCGGAAAGCTTCGCCGGGTTGGTGCCTTCGGATTCTCATGATGGGGGTGTGAGGGAGGCCAGTGCGGCGGGTTGTACTGCGCCGGCGGCGGCCGAGCCGAGGAGGAGTTCGGTCAGGTTATGGGGCTGTCCTTGTTCACCGGTCGGGGCCGCTGCTGCGATCCGGTCCAGCCGGAAGCCCCGGCCGGCCCGGCGTGTGCGGCACCAGGCGATGAGGTACCAGCGGCCGTCGGCAGTGAGCAGTCCGGCCGGTTCCACGACGCGGTTGCTTTCGTGTCCTGCCGCGTCGGTGTAGGACAGCCGCAGAACCATGTTGTGGGTGAGAGCCTGCTCCACCGCGGTACGGATCGCGGAGTCGCCGTGCGTCGGCAGGGTAACGATCCGTGCGGCGAGTTCTTGGGCCGCCGCCGAGGCGGGGCCCGCCATCGAGGCCACGATCTTCTGAGCCGCCGTGCGAGCCGCGCTGACGAAGGGGGTGGAGGCGCCGGCCGCGGCGAGCGCGGCGGTCAGCGCCGAGGCTTCATCGGTGGTGAGGTGGATCGGGGGCAGGGTCATCTCCGGGTCGGTCGACCAGCCACCGCCTCGCCCGGGTATGGAGCGCACCGGGACACCGGTCTCCATCAGCGTCTGAAGGTCGCGCTGCACCGTGCGTGTGCTGACCTCGAACCGCGTGGCGAGCGCCGCGACCGTCAGCGGCCGCGGCGCCGCCGCGCGCAACTCTTCCACCAGCGCGTACAGCCGGGCAGTGCGATTCATGCTGCCGACGCTACCGTCACGCGGAGACCAGGAAGTCCCGCTCACGCCGTAGTTCCCGCTCGGTGACGGTCAGGGGGAACAGGGTGAAGCCGTGCATCGCGCCGGCGACGACGCCGAGCTGCACAGGCGCACCCGCCGCCTGCCACCGTGCGGCCAGGAACAGCGAGTCGTCCAGCAGCGGATCCTCGGTGCCGACGACGATCCGGGCGGGCGGCAGCCCGGTCAGGTCAGCGAACAGGGGCGAGACCTCCGGGCTACGACGCTGCTCTTCTCCCATCCCTGGCGTGAACAGCTCATAGCCGCGCCGCAGCGTGTCGGTGTTGCTCAGCAGCTGTCGTGGGCCGAACAACCGCTGGCTCGGTGTCATCGACAGGTCGTAGGGGCCGAAGAGCAGGTGGGCCGCCTGGAACGCGCCGGTGACGCCATGCCGGTCGCGAAGGCGCAGCAGTGTCACGACGCTCAGGTGGGCACCGGCCGATTCACCGCCGATCAGCAGCCGTTCGGTACCGAATTCGGCCGCGGCATGTGTCACCAGCCATCGGGCAGCCGCCTCGCAGTCCTCGGGCCCGGCGGGGAAGGGGTGTTCCGGCGCGAGGCGGTAGTCCACGCTCACCACGGCCAGCCGTGCCTGCTCGGCGAGCCGCCAGAGCCGCTTGTCCTGTCCGTCCGCAGACCCGAAGGCCCAGCCGCCTCCGTGGATGTGCAGGTACACGCCGTCGACGTGGTCCGGCGCGAAGATCCGTACCTTCACTCCGTCCTCGACGACGCGGTCTTGGCCGTGCGGCAGTCTTACCGGTGGCGTGTCGCCGCCGAGCCGGTTGCGCCGCAGAACCGCCAACGTGGCCGCGCTCGGTGCCTGCCCGCGAGCTGGACGGTTCGCGGCGGCAGCCTCGAATTGCTCGTTGAATGCCAGGGTCTCGGGGAGGCAGTCCTCATCTGTGATCGTCATGCCGTCGATAGTCACAGCTGCCCGCGACAACGCCCTGTCACCTTTTCCTCGTGGTCTGTGTCACGGTCCTGTCCCGCTGCTGGTGTGACGGGATCGAACACCGGGCTGGTGCACGCTCGCCGCCGCCTGCGCGCTGCCGGTCTCGGCGGCCTGGCCGACCTGGGCTTCATCGGCCTGGACGACGACGGGGACGACCCCGTGGTCGTCCCCGGCTTCAAAGCCACCGGTGCCCGCAGGCTCGCCCCGGACGGTCTGTGGGTAGTAGCTCATGAACAGGTAGAAGCCGAACTCGCAACGAACATCAGGGTGATCGAGATGAGTGCACCGGCACGGAGACGGTGCATGAGTACGCGCCGGCAGCAGCGGGCGGGCGGCGCGCACCTGGGTGCCGACGTCGAAACCTCAGCAGTTCAGAGAGGTGACGAGACCGAAGCTCACGGCACCGGACCACATGGGGCGCATGACGGCCTCCCAAGAAGCACCTGCCTGCGGCTGTCAAGCGTAGGCGAGATGCGGCACTGGTGTCCGGCCCGCGACATCCCACCATGACCGATGGGGCCTCGGGTTCCCGCGGGAGGGCGGGCCCATCAACTGAGGTAGTGCGCGCGTCCCTCGTCGTCGAGCCCCACGGAGCCCTCGGGGATGATGCAGAACTCATTGCCCTCGGGGTCGGCCATCACCAGGAACCCTCCGTCGTCGTACTGCTTCAGCCTGCGTCCGCCGAGCGCTACGACCCGCTGCTGCTCGGCGGCCGGGTCGGGCGAGGTGATGTCGAAGTGCATGCGGTTCTTGCCCGACTTGGGCTGGGCGGTCTGCTGGAAGCCCAGCGCCAGGCTGTTCTCACGACGCAGCCATACATACGGTCCCGTGCGGCCCACGATCGGCCTGCCGAGCAGCTTGGACCAGAACACTGCGAGCAGTTCGGGGTCGGTGGCATCGACGATGAGGGCATTGATCCGCATGGATGAGTCCGTCATGTCCTGATCCTGTCAGGCCGCGTAGGGCCGCGGGCCCGCGTGGCCGAAGAGGCCGACCGACGGTCCGTCCCCAGGCTGGATTCGCGCCTGGCGTCGGCACGGGCCCAACCTCCGACGGTCCGGGAGTACCCCCCTGGTCAGCCCTCATCCAGGTAATCGAACTAGAATCGAACAGTGAGTATGGAGGAGGAGTGGCGGTCGAAGGCGGGGCCGTGGGCGCGGGCGACACTCCCGGACGGCCAGGAACTCGACGTCGTCGTGACCTCCCGCTACCGGTCGGAGGACGGCCGCTGGTGGTACGAGTGCGAAGCCATCCTCCCGGCCCGGCACGAAGCAGCCGACGGTGCCACCAAGTCGATGGGCGCCCCTACCCCGATCAGTGTCCAGGCCGAGCGGATCACCCCGATCCCCGGCGAGGACTACTCGGCGCTGCCCACCGAAGGAGCGGTCGCGGGCCGCCAGTGGGCGCTGCAGAAGATCCACCAGTACAGCGAGGACTCCCCCGCCCGCCGCCTGCACCGCCGCGACTGCTGGCAGGCCCGGGACAGCCACACCCGAATCACCACCGAGCGGGCAGCCGAGCTGTGCGCGGGCCCGACAGTGGCGATCTGCGACGTATGCCGTCCGGACCGGGTTCTGCGGCGGCGCTGACCAGGCTCGTTTTACGGAGCCGCTGCTCGGCAACCCGCTGCTGTGACTACGGAGAGAGGAGTCCGTGATGAGCACTGTGCGGGAGTCCGTCGAGGTAGAGGTGCCGCTGCACACCGCCTACAACCAGTGGACGCAGTTCACCGAGTTCCCACGGTTCATGGAAGGCGTGGACCAGGTGACCCAGATCGACGACCGGCACATCCACTGGTCGACCTCCATCGCCGGAGTGCGCCGCGAGTTCGACACCGAGATCGTCGACCAGCTTCCCGACGAGCGCATCGCCTGGCGCACCACCTCGGGCGACGTCCAACAGCGGGGCGTGGTGACGTTCCGCACCGTGGACAAGACCCACACCGAGGTCAACCTGGCCCTGGACTACGAACCGACCGGGGGTGCGGAGAAGGCCGCGGACATGACCGGGACACTCGACCGCCGGATCAGGGGCGATCTGCACCGGTTCAAGGACTTCATCGAACACCGGGGCCAGGAGGAGGGCGGCTGGCGAGGCCGCATCAGCCCCGGCTGACCACCAGAGCCGCACCGGAGCAGCCCGGCACAACGATCACCAACGAACCGCATGAGCAGCGCCGAAGCCGATGGGGCGGACCGCTCCATCGGCTTCGGACAACCGGGGCGGGCTGGACCAGGCGCCGAGGCGTCCGGGAGGGAGTCGATGTTCCCGAAGGCCGTGCGCTGCTGATCGCACATCGTCACCCGCTGCTCACTCTTGGTGACCCGCCTTACCAGGCGACCTCATCCAGGAGGTGCGGGCCGTTGTTGCCGGTGTGGTTCACCGCCGTCGAGACGGGTCGGGCGTCCAGGTGGCCGTCTGCGGGCTGGGTGAGCAGCCCGCGGAGTTCGTCGGCGTTGTCGCGATGGGGGTCAAGCCAGGCGTCGTAGTGGTCCGGTGTCAGGGCGAGCGGCATGCGGGGGTGGATGCGACCGGCCGCGTCGGTGGCCTCGGTGGTGATGATCGTGCAGGTCATCAGCCAGGCGGATGGGTCGTCCTTCTCCATGTCCGGGTTGCGCCAGTACTCGTACAGGCCGGCGAGGGCCATCACCTGCCCGTCAACGGGATGGATGAAGTACGGCTGCTTGCGCGCCTTCCCGCTCTGTTCGTTCTTCAGCCGCTGCCACTCGTAGAAGCCGTCGGCGGGGAGAAGACAGCGGCGCCGGGCGAAGGCGCGGCGGTAAGCGGGTTTCTCGTGCACGGTCTCCACGCGCGCGTTGATCATGCGGGAACCGATCTTCGGGTCCTTCGCCCAGGAGGGCACCAGACCCCACCGCAACGGTCGCAGCTCCCTACGCACAGACGCCTCGTCGTCGCTTCCGCGCGAGGTGCGCTCGAGGACGGCGTAGACGTCGTCCGTGGGGGCGACGTTGTAGTTCGGGTCCAGCGTCTCTTCGGAGTGCCAGTCCTTGACGCCGAAGAGCCGAGTCAGGTCCTTCGGACTGCGGGTGGACACATAGCGGCCGCACATACCGCCACTGTGCCACGCACCCGCCGGAACGGCGGACCAGCGATGAGGGGTGCCAGGTACGCCTGACGGTTGTCCAGTCGTAGCTGGACCTCCTGCTCCTGATCGCCGGAGGCAGACCCGATGAACCTGGACCGTGAAGGCGGATGCGACGCCTGCCCGCAGCCGGTCGAGGGCCCAACAGCTGCCCGGGACGACGACCGCCACCGGCTCGGTCAGCCGGCGTGGCGCTGCCTGCCACAGCGGCAGGGTCTACGACCTGACCGGCCCAAGGGCGATCAGCGTCGGTGAAGCGGCCGGCATGATCGCCCGGGTCACCGGCCGTACCATCCGTCACGTCGGCATCGATCCGGTGGCCTTCGTCGAGCGACAGGTCGACGCCGGCGTCGCACCCGACGTCGCCCGACTACTCACCGAACTCCTGGTGGCCATCGGCAACGGCTCGGGCGCCGCACTCTCCGACGGCGTGGAACGAGCCCTTGGCCGGCCACCCAGGACTTTCGAGGCCTTCGTCACCCACACCGCCGCCGCGGGCCGCTGGAACTGAAATACCCCCTCGCTACCGAGCAGGACGACATGAGCGCCGAAGTGGCCGGCTGAAGCGTTCACCGGCCGGCTGAGGCGCTCAGTCACAAGTTCCGAGGCACCCGCTGTCGCGGAAGTACCTCCCCCCGGTGCTTCGGCCGCCGGTCTCGGTTTCAGCCGCCGAAGATCGACCACGAGGTCGTCCCGTGCGCGGCCATCAGGGCGGCAAGGACAGCCAGATCGGCGATGCCCAACCCCAGGCCGAGCAGCGCGCGGAAGCGGCGCGGAGTGTCCCGCCGCAATGCGATGACTGCCAGGGTGATCGCGACAGGGCCGAGGACGAGGTTGAGAACGAGTAGCCCAATGAGTCCGAGGACGAAGGAGGCCACCGCCATACCTTCGGTGTCCCGTCGACCCGTACGACGTGAGGGCTGGGCGGTGAGTTGCATCGGCTAGACCCTCCTCGGTCGATTCCGGCGTCGTCGTTCACGCACAGTGAAGACGAGGAGCCAGACGCCGATGAGCAAACCGAGCGCCACGGTGACCGGCCAGGGGATGTAGGAGGCCGTCCCCACAACGATCGCCAGCAGGAGCAGGCTCACTACCAGGAAAAGCACGGTCACCTCCCCCGGCCAGTGGCGCGGGCGTTGGGCAACAACCACGCCTTCCAAGCCTTCGGGAGCCTCATCGTCGACTCGTTCATGACATCGCGAGTTACCCACCATTGGGTGTTTACACAGCCTGTTCCCCAATGGCGAGCACCAGTTGGCATCGCGCCCAGTTGCCGCCCCAGTTCATCGACCAGTGCGGCGTGAAGACGGCCACGACCGCCCATGCCAGCCGAACACGGTGCAAGAAGCACGTGCTACGAAGCAGGTCGACTGCCGGTTCGAGTTGGAGATGAACAGCGCAATCGGCGGTAGCGCCGGCGGCACGGTTCCACGCGGTGGTGCCGTCGCCGTGTGGCGGCGGTCACCGCCGTCGTCCGGCGGCACCGTGAGAGTCAGAGCGGGGCGCCAGGGTGCAGGACTAGGCCTATGGGGAAGCCCGTCCGGGTCGGCAAAAGCCCTCGATGGCCGTCAGGAAGCCCCGTCCGAAGCGTCCCCCGGCTCCGGCTCGGCGAGATCAGGCAGGCGCTGGCGCGGCCCGTTTCGGCCACGGGCTCACCCGACCGCCCGTACGTGTCGACGAGGCATCGGTAGTCGGGTGTGGTGAGGTGATGCGGACGGCGGGAACCGGACCGGGATCGGGGAGTCGAGGAGCGTCCATGGATGGCGTGTGCGGCGGGCTCAGATCCGTTGTCGTGGCGGCTGGTGCCGCCTGTGTGCTTCTGAGCCCGGCGTTGGCCCCGGCCGACTCCGTCGCCGTAGCAGTCGTCGCGCCCCATCCGGTGCGGGGGGAGGACGTGCGAGGCAGGGGAGAGGGCGGAGACGGCACCTTGATCACCCGCCTGCTCACACCCCCCACCGGCACATCGATCGCGTCACCGGCACGGGACACCCTCTATGCCTGCAAAGGCGGGACCCTCACCCGGCCCGACCGCCCCTGGATCGACGCGCACGGTGTGATCGACGTGTTCAAGCGCCCCTTCGTGTCGGGGACCATGCGCTGGCACAAGGTGCTACGGGTGTGGACGACAGCGACCAAGAGGCATTTCAGGGGCAACGGTCTCCCGGACCATTTCACCGGGCGCTTCCCCGTCCAGAAGGGCACTCCCGCCTACAAGTACTACGCGGAGATTCCCTCTCCCGGGTACCCCAACGCCGCCGCGATCCCGATCAAGTCGTGGAACCTCGACGTCACGGTTCCCCGCAATCCCACCGTCGCGGCACAGCCCACCTGCATCGACCAGCTCACGACGGGGATGGCTCTGGCGGGCGGCACCTTCCACCTCGAGGTGGCGACCGACGCGGCGGACCGCCCGGTCGACCCGAACGCGGCCCTGCCTCTCGACCGCTGCTGGGGCCATCCGTACGAGACCCAGTATCACTACCACGGCCCCTCGCAGACCTGCTTCGACAAGGCGTCCGGACGGCCGAAGCACGGTGTTCTTGGGCACTCACCACTCGTGGGCTACGCCATCGACGGCTTCGGGATCTACGGGCCGCGCGGCGAGGACGGAAAGATCGTCAGGAACGAGGACCTGGATGTCTGCCACGGCCACACGCACGCGATCACGTGGGACGGCAAGAAGGTCGTCATGTACCACTACCACCTCAACGGGGAGTATCCGTACTCGATCGGATGCTTCCGGGGGACACCTGTGACGGTCCCCGGGTCCGGGCACGGCTGGTGCCACCAGTGGGACCGCAGTTCGACCCTGGCGGCGGTAGGCACGCGCAGGCGCCACTGAGGTGGAAGCGACTGCGGCTCGCTTCGGACAGGGCTTCCTGACGGCTGTCGAAGGCTCCCTGACGACCCTCGCAGTCTTCGCCTCCAGCCGGTTCCCCGTCCGGGAACCGGCACGGACCACCCACACCGATAACGCCAGCGGATGGAAGTGCACCCGGGGACACGAGCGATCCACGGCCACGCCCGGGAACGCAACGAGCCCTTCCCCACGGCAGATGAAGCCCGCCGCGCCCTCGCGCCTGCCACGGAATTCACATACCAGGAGCGATCGGAGATCCCCCGCCCGGTCCCGCGTTCCCAAAACCGGAACCCACCTCGGCGGGAACTCCGTCGGACACGAGCCGGCCGTCCGGACCGCTGACGGCATTCCGTCACCTGACGAGCCGCATTGCGTCGGTAGCTCTTCATCTGGGAGCCCTCGATGACCGATGCCTGCGGATCCGGAGCTCTTGCCGGCGCGCTCGGCCTCACCCAAACGGGCGCGTTCCTTGTTGACAGTCACACCGCCGTCGGGGCTCCCTGCACGCCTCCAGCTTTGCCGGCACGACTGGGACCCGGATTGCTGGGAACCCCGGGGTTATGTGTGCTGTACGGCGCCCGGCACTGTATGCCGCTTCCGCTGCCTCCCATCGGCGCGAATCTCGCTCCCCCCAGCATCCCCGAGCGGGTGAGTCAGCCGGCTCGTGCCACGACACGCGTCATGCCTCGTCCCGGTGCGCGGGCGAAGCGCTTCGGCCGAATGCGCATGTCGGCGTGGTGCGGGAAGCCGGGACGGCACGCAATGTGTAGATCTTGAGTATCGATGTCCGCAGCAATGACGAGCACAACGGAGGACAGGAAGGCGTCCATGGCCACCGAAGATCGGCAGACAATGCCCGGCAGGAGCGTCTCGAAGCGATCCGCTGCCGAAGTGGCGAAGGCTCTGCGCTCCCGTGTGGACGGTGAAGTGCGCTTTGACGCGGGCAGCCGTGGCGCGTATTCCACCGACGGCTCGAACTACCGTCAGGTGCCGATCGGCGTAGTGGTGCCCAGAAACGTGGACGCGGGGGCGGAGGCGGTCGCGGTCTGCGCGGAGTCCGGCGTCCCCGTACTCAACCGGGGCGGCGGGACCAGCCTGGCGGGCCAGTGCACCAACGCGGCAGTCGTGATCGACTGGACGAAGTACTGCGACCGGCTGGTATCGGTCGATGCCGAGCGGAGCACCTGTGTGGTCGAGCCCGGCATCGTGCTGGACGAGCTGAACCGGCTGCTCGCACCGCATCAGCTGAAGTTCGGCCCCAAGCCGTCCACCCACAGTCACTGCTCGCTCGGCGGCATGATCGGCAACAACTCCTGCGGTGCCTCGGCCCAGGCGTACGGGAAGACCGTGGACAACGTGCGGCGGCTGGAGGTGCTGACCTACGACGGCACACGGTGCTGGGTCGGCCCGACCCCGGACAGCGAGTTCCAGGCGATCGTCGCCGCCGGAGGTCGGCGTGCGGAGCTGTACCTGGGCCTGAAGGAGATCATCGACCGGTACCTCGAAGACGTCCGGGAGGGATACCCGGCGATTCCGCGCCGGGTATCGGGATACAACCTGGATTCACTGCTGCCCGAGAACGGCTTCGACGTGGCCCGGGCACTGGTGGGCAGCGAGGGCAGCCTCGTGACGGTGCTGCGCGCCGAACTGAAGCTGGTACCCGTCCCGCCGTACGAGGCGGTCCTCGTCCTGGGATACCCCGACATCTGCTCCGCGGCGGACGACGTACCGCGGCTGCTCGCGCACAGCCGTCCCACCCAATTGGAGGCGCTGGACGGGCGGATGGCGCAGCTGATGCGGGAGGAGCGAGCGTTCCTGGACTCCTTGGACCAGTTCCCGGCGGGAGAGAGCTGGCTGCTGGCGCAGTTCAGCGGCGACAGCCAGGATGACGTCGACGCGCAGGGGCGTGCTCTGTTACGTGCGCTCGGCCGCGGCGAGGACGACGGCACCGTGGCGTTCTCCGACAATCCGCTCCGGGAGGAGAAGGTGCTCCGGGCCCGGGAGGCGGGACTGGGGGTGACCGCCCGCCCACCGGACGGGCGGGAGACCTGGGAGGGGTGGGAGGACTCCGCCGTGCCGCCCGAGCGGCTCGGGGACTATCTGCGTGACCTCAAGCGGCTGTTCGAGGAGTTCGGGTACGGCCAGTCCTCGCTCTACGGTCACTTCGGGCAGGGGTGTGTCCACACCCGCATCCCCTTCGAGCTGAGGAGCGCCGAGGGGGTGGCCGCGTTCCGGGACTTCCTCGGCCGGGCGGCCGAACTGGTGGTCTCCTACGGTGGGTCGCTCTCGGGTGAGCACGGGGACGGTCAGGCGCGGGGCGAACTGCTGCCCCGGATGTTCGGCGATCGGCTGGTTGCCGCGTTCGGTGAGGTGAAGGCCCTCTTCGATCCGGACAACCGGATGAACCCCGGGAAGGTCGTGGCACCGAACGAGGTGGACGAGGACCTGCGGCTCGGTCCGCACTGGCGGCCGCGCTCCCTCCAGACCCACTTCGGTTATCCCGATGACCAGGGTTCTTTTACCCAAGCGGCGATGCGGTGCGTCGGTATCGGCAACTGCCGCACCCGCCAGGGTGGCGTCATGTGTCCGTCCTTCCGGGCCACCGGCGAGGAGGAGCACTCCACTCGCGGCCGAGCGCGACTGCTGTTCGAGATGCTGGAGGGGCACAGCGACTCGGCGGTTACCGACGGCTGGCGCTCCACCGAGGTCCGTGACGCGCTGGATCTGTGCCTGGCGTGCAAGGGGTGCAAGTCGGACTGCCCCGTCGGGGTGGACATGGCCACGTACAAGGCCGAGTTCCTCTCCCACCACTACGCGGGGCGGCCACGACCGGCCGCACACTATTCGATGGGATGGCTGCCGGTGTGGGCGCGGGTTTCCCGTCTCTCCCCACGGCTGGTCAACGCCGTGCTGCGCGCCCCGGGGCTGGCCAGGATCGGCAAGCTGATGGCTGGGGTGGCAACCGAACGGGAGGCACCCGTCTTCGCCGAGGAGTCCTTCTTTCAGTGGTGGCGGAGCCGGGAGACCCCGCAGCCGGAGCCGGGGGACGACAAGGCGGTTGTTCTGTGGCCGGACACCTTCAGCGCGTTCTTCCACCCCAGCATCGCGCGCTCGGCGGTCCGGGTACTGGAGGACGCGGGGTTCCGCGTGGCGGTACCGAGTCAGGCGGTGTGCTGTGGGCTGACGTGGATTTCTACCGGACAGCTCGGCGTGGCCAAGCGTGTCCTTCGTCGCACGGTCGAAGTACTGCTGCCATGGATCGAGGCCGGTGTCCCGGTCGTCGGTCTGGAGCCCTCCTGTACCGCCGTCTTCCGCGCCGACGCACCCGAGCTGCTGCCGGACGACCAGGACGTCCAGCGGCTCGCGCGTCAGTTCCGTACGCTCTCCGAACTGCTCCTCCATGACGCCGAGGGCTGGCAGCCCCCAACCCTCGGGAGGGTGGCGACGGTGCAGACGCACTGTCATCAGCACGCCGTGATGAAAGCCGATGCCGACCGCGAGCTGATGCGCCGTGCCGGTATCGACGCCGATGTCCTGGACGAGGGCTGCTGCGGGCTCGCCGGGAACTTCGGGTTCGAGCGCGGACACCACGGCCTTTCCATGGCCATCGCCGAGCAGGGTGTCCTGCCGGCCGTACGCGGCACCGCCCCCGGTGCTCTGGTCCTCGCCGACGGCTTCAGCTGCCGCACCCAGATCGAGCAGGGCGCAACGGGCCGTCGGGCGATGCATCTGGCCGAGGTGCTGGCGCTCGGCCTGGACGCCACACACCTGCCCGCCCACCTGCCGGAGAAGCTCGCCCTGCGCCCAGAGCCTTCGCCTCGTGATGCGCGCGTGGCCGCGGCCACGGCGCTCATCGTGGCCGTAGCTTCGGCCGTTGGCATCCACGCCGTGGTCCGCCGTGGCCGCGGACGGGGCGCCGCCCTCCCCCGCATGCCTTGACGAGAGGAAGAACCTGTGTCGCTGAAAGTATCCGACTACATCCTCCAGCGCCTGCGCGAGTGGGGGGTGGAGCATGTCTTCGCCTACGCGGGCGATGGCATCAACGGTCTGCTCGCCGCCTGGGGCCGGGCCGGCAACACACCACAGTTCATCCAGTCCCGGCACGAGGAGATGTCCGCCTTCGAAGCCGTCGGCTACGCCAAGTTCTCCGGCCGCGTCGGCGTCTGCGCGGCAACCTCCGGACCCGGCGCCATCCACCTGCTCAACGGCCTGTACGACGCCAAACTCGACCACGTACCAGTCGTGGCGATCGTGGGCCAGACCAACCGCAGCGCCATGGGCGGCTCCTACCAGCAGGAAGTCGACCTGCTGAGCCTCTACAAGGACGTCGCCGCCGACTTCTGCGAAATGGTCACCGTCCCCCAACAACTCCCCAACGTCATCGACCGGGCCATGCGCACCGCCCACGCCAAACGCACCGTCACCGCCGTCATCGTCCCCGCCGACGTACAAGAACTCACCTACTCACCACCGACACACGCCTTCAAAATGGTGCCCTCCAGCCTCGGCGTGTCCTCCTACGCCCCCGTCCCCGACACCACCGACCTCGACCGCGCCGCCGCAGTGCTCAACGCCGGAGAGAAAGTGGCCCTCCTCATCGGCCAGGGCGCACGCGGAGCACGGCCCCAAGTCGAAGAACTCGCCGACGTCCTCGGCGCCGGAGTGGCCAAAGCACTCCTGGGCAAGGACGCATACCCCGATGACCTGCCCCACGTCACCGGCGCCATCGGCCTGCTGGGCACCCGCCCCTCCTACGAAATGATGCAGGACTGCGACACCCTGCTCGTCATCGGCTCCAGCTTCCCCTACACCCAGTTCCTGCCCGAACTCGACCAGGCCCGGGCCGTACAGATCGACATCGACCCCTTCATGCTCGGCCTGCGCTACCCCTTCGAAGTCAACCTCGTCGGCGACGCCCGCGAAACCCTCAAAGCCCTGCTTCCCAAACTCAAGCGCAAAAAGCACGGATCCTGGCGCAAGAAGATCGAGAAGAACACCGCCCGCTGGTGGAAGGTCATGGAACGACGCGCCGCCGTGGACGCCGATCCGATCAACCCCGAATACGTCGTCCACACACTCGACGCCCTGCTCCCCCACGATGTGATCCTGGCCGCCGACTCCGGCTCCGCCGCGAACTGGTACGCACGCCACCTCCGTATCCGCGCAACCATGCGCGGATCGCTCTCCGGAACACTCGCCACCATGGGACCGGGCGTGCCCTACGTCATCGGGGCCAAATTCGCCCACCCCGACCGGCCCGCGCTGGCACTCGTGGGCGACGGGGCCATGCAGATGAACGGCATGGCCGAACTCATCACCGCCGCCAAATACTGGAACCAGTGGCAAGACCCCCGCCTGATCGTCGCGGTCCTCAACAACCAGGACCTCAACCAGGTCACCTGGGAAATGCGCGCGATGTCCGGCGCTCCACAGTTCCTGCCCTCCCAGGCCCTGCCCGACGTCCCCTACGCCGACTTCGCCCGCTCCATCGGTCTGGAGGGCGTGCGGGTGGAGACACCGGAGGCAGTGGAGTCCGCCTGGCACAAAGCCCTCGGCGCCGACCGCCCCTTCGTCATCGACTTCCGCACCGACCCCGCCGTGCCCCCCATCCCCCCACACGCCACCCTCGACCAGATCGAAGCCGCCGCCTCAGCCATCATCCAAGGCGACACCGACCGCACGGACATGGTCCGGCAAGGCGTCAAAGCCAAGATCCAGGAATTCCTCCCCGGCAAAAGCCACCGCCAGGAACGGAAGGACTGATGCCCGGTCCTGCGCGGGACGCACCGACGGTGGAGCGTGTGGAGGTGTCTGTCTACACGGTGCCGACCGATGCTGCCGAGGCGGACGGCACGCTCGCCTGGGGGTCCACCACGCTCGTCCTCGCCCAGGCCATCAGCGGGACGACGATCGGAACGGGGTGGACTTACGGCTCCCCCGCCACCGCAGAGGTGATCAGCAAGGAACTGGTCGAGGTCGTGACCGACCGTTCCGTTTTCGACGTGCCCGGGGCGAACGAGACCATGTCTCGCGCGGTGCGCAACACCGGACGGCCCGGTCTCGTCGCCGGAGCGATCTCGGCCGTCGACATCGCCCTGTGGGACCTCAAGGCTCACCTCCTCAAGCTTCCCTTGGTCCGCCTGCTCGGCGCCACCGTCACCGATGTCCCGGTGTACGGCAGCGGTGGCTTCACCACCTACGACGAGGACCAGCTCACCCGGCAACTGCGCGACTGGACGCGGGAGCGGGGGATTCCACGCGTCAAAATCAAGATCGGTGAGTCCTGGGGGCAGGAGCCGGAACGGGACCTCGCCCGCGTGCGCCAGGCGCGTCAGGTCATCGGAGACTCCTGCGAGCTGTACGTCGACGCCAACGGCGGCTATACCCGCAAACAGGCCGTCCGAATGGCCGATGCCTTCGCCGGACAGAACGTCACCTGGTACGAGGAACCGGTCTCCTCGGACGACCTGACCGGGCTCCGGATGGTGCGCGACGCCGTCCGATCCGATGTCACCGCGGGCGAGTACGGCTACGACCTGCCGTATCTGACACGCATGGCGGCCAGTGGGGCCGTTGACTGCCTCCAGGCCGATGTCACCCGTTGTGGGGGCATTACCGTCTGGCTGCGAGCCGCCGCCGTCGCTGAGGGCCTCGGCCTCCAGATCTCCGGACACTGCGCCCCCCATCTGCACGCCGACGTCGCGGCCGCCGTCCCCAACCTCCGCCACCTGGAGTGGTTCCACGACCACGTCCGCATCGAGCAGGAGCTGTTCGAGGGGGGACTCGACCCGTCCGGGGGCAGCGTGCGACCCGGCGCGTCCGGAGAACCGGGACACGGACTCACGTTCCGGCACGCCCAAGCCGCACGTTTCCGCACCGGCTGAGAGTGACGGCCCTCCTGGTGGCTGGGTGTGCCAGCACCCCGGCGGGGCGGCTGTGCAGGGCAGTGGTCAAGCGGAGTGTGGCCGCACAGCCGACGGCCGGCACCCGTCTGAGCCCCTCGATGCACCAGCGCTCGGCCCCTGAGGGGCAGCCCCGGGAGGGGATGTCACACACCCGTTTCCTCCCGCCGCACAGAGCGAAACCCCGTGCTGTCGGAGCGTGTGCGGCCCTGGCGTATGCCGAGGAGATGACCCGCCGCGTCAGGGCGGGCAGGGCGGCTGCGGCGGGGTGATCACCGCCCGACGACCGCATCGGCAGAGGCCCATCACGACCCTGCCTCAGAGCGCTCACGGCCGGGGCGCTCACGGGCTACGTCGGCAGGCCGCTTGTCATCGCGCAGCCCCAGGAAGCGGGGATGGCGCAGTCGGCCGGCGCGGGTCCATTCTGTGAAGCCGACTTGTGCCACCAGCTCCGGACGCACCCAGTGAGCGGCTCGTTCGCGGACGGCCTCGTCGAAGGGCGACCGCTCGGTCCGGAGACGCTCGAGACGGCCGCGTAGCTCACGCAGCGTTCGCTGGTCGTAGCCCGTCCCGACTCTTCCCGCGTAGCGCAGCCGACCCTGGTCGTAGTAGCCGAGCAGGAGCGCTCCGAAGCCGACTCTGCTGCCGGTGGGTTCGGTGAATCCGCCGATCACGAGTTCCTGACCGCCGCCGCATTTCAGCTTGAGCCAGTCGGTCGAACGCCGGTGGGCGTACGGCGCGTCCGCGCGTTTGGCGATCAGCCCCTCCCAACCGCGGGCGCAGGCGTCGTCGAGCAGCTCGGCCGACCACTGGTTACGGTGCGTGCTGAAGCGCAACGGATCCCGGTAGGCAAAGACATCGCGCAACACCCTCTTGCGGACTCGTAGGGGGAGGCGGCTGGTGTCCTGCCCGTCGAGACGGAGCAGATCGAAAAGGTAGTAGAAGACGGGAACGCTCGTGGCGCTGTCGGCCCGTGCCTCGGTGAGGCCGCTGCGCTGCTGGAGCAAGGAGAAGTCGGTGCGCCCGTTCCGCATGGCGACGATCTCGCCGTCCACCGTGAAATCGGAGCACGTCTGGGCTTCGAGGGCTTCCACGAGCTCCGGGTAGGTGCGCTCACGTGACAGGCCACCGCGCGAGAACAACCGCGTCTGGCTGCCTTCTCGGGTGGCCAGGGCGCGTACGCCGTCCAGTTTCCGCTCGAACAGCCAGTGGTCGTCGAAGGAACGTCGGTCGCTGAGCACGGCCAGCATGGGCTGCTCGGCCACTTGGCCGCTCCTGGTCGAAGCGGCTGGTCCGAGACGTTCCCGCTGGTCCGGAGGCAGCCGGTCCAGGACGGAGGGGCTCATTGTTCCTGCCCGGAGTCTGCTTCGGTGGCCACCTGGCGCAGGGTGCGCCGCGTCCGTACGGACCGGGCCCTCGTCGGGTCGGGGGTACGGTGTCGGGAGCCACGGGCGTCGTCCTTCTTCACCAGGAGCCATGCCTCGCGGTCCGTGCCTTGGCGGATGCGGGTGAGCGCATATCCGCCGTGCAGTTTGTGGCCGTGCAGCAGGAACGAGGCGTGGCCGCGGTCAAGGGCTTCGGCTAGCGGGATCTCCTTGCCGCGGCGGTCCGTGGAGGTGCCGCTGTAGGTCCCCTCGTCCCACAGGATGACGGTGCCCGCTCCGTACTCGCCTTCGGCGATGGTGCCCTCGAAGTCCGCGTATTCGAGCGGGTGGTCCTCTGTGGGCATGGCGAGCCTTTTCTCGTGCGGATCGCCGGAGGGCCCCTTGGGGACGGCCCACGATTTGAGGACGCCGTCCACCTCGAGACGGAAGTCGAAGTGCGTGGTGGTCGCCTCATGGATCTGCACGACGAAGGAGGGCCGACGACCCCGGCGTCCGCCGCGGCTCGCGCCGCCCTTCGGCTCCGTTGACTTCCCGAAGTCCCGCTTGCGTCGATATTCCTCGAGGGCATCGGTGGTCGGCATGGCTTCCTCCTTCCGGCGCGGGGCCGTGTCCGCCGGGCTGCGGTCACGGGCGGCTGGCGTTGCATGGCGGAGGCGTCACCGCACTACCGCGACCGGCCCGGGTCGCAGACCGCCTCCATGGTCGGGCAAGTACCCGGTCGGCGTCACGGTAACCAAGCGCAGGGTCGCCCTGACGCGGGCCTTCGCGAGGCTCGCGTGGTGGCCGCGACTGCGCGCTCAGCGGCAGGTCGGGGGGTGATGAGCGGGGCTCCGTGCTCCGGAGCTCACCTGTGCGTCCACCCTGCGGAATCCCCGCTCACGTGTGCGGGATCCCTCCCAGTCGGGCCGCCTGCCCACTGGGCGTGGCGGAGGTGCTGAGCCTTTCGCAGAACAGGATGGTGGCATCGTCCCGGAGATCTCCGTCGTGGTGGTCCAGGACGGCGTGGATCACACGGCGCAGGGTCTCCGGAACCGGCAAGCCCATCCCGTGATGGTGGATGAGCAGGTTCGTGAAGCGGTCGATGCCGAATTCCTTTTCGCCGGGGCGGCGTGCTTCGGTGATGCCGTCGGTGTAGAGGACCAGACGGTCTCCCGGGTCCAGCCGGGTGTGGCACAAGGTGGCCTCGGGGCCCATGCCGATGCCCATGGGAGGAGCGGGCGGGCACTCCAGTGACGTCCAACCGCCGTTTCCGTGACGGATGACGAGCGGCGGTGGGTGGCCACGGTTGATCCACGTCAGACCGCCGGTGCGGGTGTCCAGACAGCACAGCACACCGGTGACGTAGCGGCCTTGCGGGGCCTGTTCCAGCAGCGCGTCGTCCACGGCCTGCCCCAAATCCACCAGCCCGGCGCCCTGTCGGCGTGCGTTGCGGCCGGCCCCCATCGCCAGCGCCGTGGCCAGACCGGCGACCGTGTCGTGGCCCATGGCGTCGTAGATCGCCAGATGGATCAGCGGGCCATCGGTGGCGTAGTCGTAGGCGTCCCCGCTGATCTGGTAGGCGGGTTCCAGAACACCGGAGATCGCCACCCTGCCGTCCACGAACGTGCCCTCCGGCATCAGGTTCCACTGCATCTCGGCGGTGATGCCCATCGCTCTGGTACGCGACAGGCGTGCGTAGGTGTCGCTGGTGTCCGCCTTGCTCACGATCAGCAGGGCCAGCAGCGCGGCTAGGGCCTCCATGTCCTCCTGGGCATGCGCGTCGGCGACGTCGACGGTCACCCGCATGACCCCGACTCGCTCGGTACCGTCCAGCAGGGGCAACCAACGCCGCTTCACGCCGGGCGGTACGTCGTCGGTGACGACCTGTCCCAGCTGATACGCCCGCCCCGCCGCGGTCTCGTCGATCGCCAACTCCTCGGGCGCGTCCGGCACTGCCGACGGCACGGCGAGCCCTGCGCCGGAGAGCCGACGCAGGACATGCCCCTGCAGATCACACAGGTAGATCACCACCTGGGTGAGACCGACCAGTGCCGCGTACTCGCTCACTCTGACCGGCAGCATCTCCAGTGGCATCACATGGCTTTCGGCCAGCAGACCGGCCAGCATCCGCCGCCCCCTCGCACCCCGGTCACGCAGCGACGAGGACATGGCCGATGTCGCCTCCTCGGACAGCGCCCGCCCACGGCGGGAGACTCGTGGTCATCAGCACAGGGCGGTGTTCCAACACCGACGCCGTAGTCGACGCCCCGGCGAGTGGGCATCTCGGCGACTACGCGGGTGACCCCTGGTATCCGCAGCCGGTACCGCGTCCCGCCTCCTGACCCCCACGGCAGTCGTCAATCGGTGGAGAGCGCCTGGAGGAGTTCCCCGACCTTCGGGTCGGGGAGGGCACGGGCGACGTCGGCTTGGGCGACCATGCCCACCAGGTCGTGGCCATCGATGACGGGCAGACGCCTGACCTTGTGGTTGATCATGGTGGTCAGGATTTCTTCGGCGCTGTCATCGGCCCCGATCGTGACGGCTTCGCCCTGGGCGAGTTCTCCCGCCTTGATCTGAGCGGGATCGTTGTCCTTGCCGAGAACCTTGACCACGATGTCGCGGTCGGTGATGACGCCCTTGAGCTTGTTGTCGGTGCCGCAGACGGGCAGGGCGCCCACGCTGAGGCGGGTCATCTTACGAGCGGCGTCCAGGGCACTGTCCTCAGAACCGATGCATTCGGCGCCAGATGTCATGATCTCGCGTGCGGTGGTCACGATGAGTCAACCTTCCGTTTCGTTGAGTCCCCGCTGAGTCGGGATCTACTTGCCACGTCCGGAAACGAAGTCCCGGGCGCGGTCGACCAGGCCGGCCCCGGGGGCGAGCAGCTTGTTGCCTGGCGGGGTGCTGGGCGCGCTGGGGTGTGGCCGGGTCGGGGCCACCTTCTTCGCCGTACGGACCTTCTCTCCCAGCTCCTCGAGGGTGCCCGGGGAGCAGGCGCCGCGCAGCTGTGCGAAGAGATTGGTCTCCTCGTCCCGTACGTGGGAGGTGACCTCGGTCTCCAGCCGGGCGATGAGGCGGTCGAACTCCTGGTTGTCCGCCGTTTGGTCCTCGAGGGCTTTGAGCAGTTTCTCCACCTCGGTGTGATCGGCGATCTCCTTGTCGGCCAGGGCATCACCGCCGGGAAGGTGCTCGCGAACGGCGGGGTAGAGGTGCATCTCCTCCGCGACGGAATGACGCACCAGCTCGATGGTCAGCTGATCTGCCAGACCTTTGCGCTCGTCGGCCGAAGGCGCCTGCCGGATCTGATGGAAGAGTTCTTCGACCTCACGGTGGTCAGTGGTCAGTTCCTCGATGACGTTGCCGCCATGGCCCATGTCTCCAGGCCCCTTTCCTTGTCCACGGGTGTCGACGGTGTCGAGCACCCCGTGCCAGTGGAGTCCCCCGGGTTCCCAGTCCCGACCGGCCCCCAAACATCCGGCTGGGGGTTTCCGAACCGATGAGGGCGGGGTGCGGCTTGCCGGCCGTGGAGAAGCCGGGCACCCGGACGCCGGTGAGCCCTTCCCGGCTCCCGGGGGCATCGGCAAGATCCCGGTTCGGGCCTTCCGACCAGCGCGCGAAGACCGAGCCCGGTCGTTCGACGACATCGACGAGCCCGGCCGGCCGGGTGTGCGACGGGTGCGCACCACCAAGCGGCGAACCCACCCGCCTCGATCACCGCGTGGAGCCCCTGGGCACTGCGTGCCCGGCCGGTGGGCACGCAGATCACACCGCCCGCGAGGAAGGTGGCGGACGTTCCCAACCCACTGGGACGTGCCTGCGCCGGCCTCACCTTTTCCCCGATGGGACGTGCACATCACGCGTCGTCTCAGTGGCACCCCCAGCGGCCGTCCACGGCCTGATCGCACAACGACCACCGGCTCCTGATCCCTGTTCTCCAACCGATCACACGAAATGGGTGCTCGTGGCGTCTGTGGGTACTCGTTGCAGATGATGCTGAGGACGCCTCCCGGGGTGTATGCGCCGCAACATGACACGTGGCTGCTGACCGAGGCTCTGGAGCGGGAGAATCTCACCGGGGACACCGCCGTCCTGGACGTCGGGACCGGTAGCGGGGCCCTGGCCGTCGCCGCGGCCCGGTGCGGCGCGGGGCGGGTGACGGCCGTCGATGTATCGGCCCTGGCCGTGGCGACGGCCTGGTTCCGCGCCCGACTGGAGGGGCTGCGGATCCAGGTGATACGCGGCGATCTCCTGGACCCGGTGGCCAGCCGCCGCTTCGATCTCATCGTCGCCAATCCGCCCTACGTTCCCTCTCCGGACGCCCGTCACGGCCGTGCCGTGGCGTGGAACGCCGGTGTCGACGGCCGGGCAATGATCGACCGGATCTGCCGGGACGCGCCACCGCTGTTGCGACCCGGCGGTGTGCTCCTTCTGGTCCAATCCGCGCTGTGCGGCGTTGAGGGGACCGTGGAGTGGCTCGGGCGGGCGGATATGCGGGCGGCCGTGGTCGACCGCCGTCTCATCCCATTCGGGCCGGTGCTGCGCGGACAGGCCGCGTGGCTGGAGGCCCGCGGGCTGATCGAGCCGGACGAGGAGAAGGAAGAGCTGGTGGTGATCCGTGCCGAACGAGTGCGACGACAACGACGGGACGCGTCCGGAACGCCGGAGCTGCGACAGGCGTGAGTCTGTCGTGCGGGTGACGCTGGGGACGGATGGCCCGATGCTGATCGAGGGTCCCGTGGAGGTGGCCCTGCCGGACGGCCGCGTGGTCCGCTCCCACCGCTTCACGGCCGCCGTGTGTCTGTCCGGCCGCAGCACGCGTTACCCGTGGTGCGACGCCGACCACCGCCGCTGTCCGCCGACGGACGGTGGCGTCGCACCGAGGCGGCATCAGCGGGGAGCCCGGGTTCGTCCCGCCCTCCGTCCCCGTTCGCCGCCCCCGGGGTGGGACGTGCGCCGACCCTACGGACGTGGTGATGTACGTCATTCGGGGGTCTTGGTGTCCACGGTACGGTGACCACCGCTTCGTCTCGCCGTCCGTCCCGCGGCGGCGGGCCTGGTGTCGGGCGAAGGCCCGGCGCCTCACGCGATCCGAGGATGACCAGCTGATCAGGGAATCGGCTTCGAGCCGCCGCGACGGCCGGCCCCGGCCGCGCTGTGCGGAGCCGTGTTCGCGTCAGTGGTCATCTCAGCGCTGCTGATGATGGCGGCGTGCCACGGAGCCAAGCGCCCCCGGCTGTACCTCAAGGCCTCTGGAACACCGTACAAAGATCGATTCCGGGCCTTCGGCCGATGCGATGTGCTGGGTGTAGGTGGGGAGCGGGGGCAACCATGTCACCGCAAGCCACGTGTGGCCCCTGTGCTCCAGGGTCAGTCTGGAATCAGAGACAGCCCGCAGTCGAGGCGACCGCGACTATGAGAGGAGGAGGCCATGGGCGGCACTTCGGACCGGGCCCTTGCCCGTACGCTGCTCGAACGGCATGGCAAGACCTACGCGGAGGAGAGCGGTATCAGGATGCGCGATACCCCGCAGCCGCTCTATCAGACGCTAGTGCTGGCGCATCTGCTCAGTGCCCGCATCCGGGCTTCGGTGGCGGTGGCATCGGCGCGAGCTCTGTTCGACGCGGGGCTGCGATCCCCTCGTCGCATGGCCGACGCCACCTGGCAGCATCGGGTCGATGCCTTGGGCGCGGGCGGTTACCGGCGCTATGACGAGCGCACCTCCACGCAGCTTGGCGACGCGGCCGAGCTGCTGCTGGAGGAATATGGCGGCGATCTGCGACGGATGCGGGACGCCGCGGGCGGTGACCTCGAAGAGCTGCGCAGCGCCCTGCGGAAAGTACCCGGCCTGGGGTCAGCCGGCTCCGACATCTTCCTTCGTGAGGTGCAAGGCGTCTGGCCTGAGATCTCCCCCTACCTCGACGGCAAGGCCGTGCAGGGTGCCGAGCGGCTGGGGCTGCCAACGGACAGCGGAAAACTGGCACGGCTGGTCGAAGAGGACGACGTGACGGGCTTCGCCTCGGCGCTGGTACGGGCTTCCTTGGACAAGTCGGTGGTGGACGAGGTACGCCAAGCGGCGGACGGTTGAGACCGACTGGGGCCCGAAGGCGATCGGGCGCCGTTCAGCAAACAGCACATCCTTCGAGGCTGCCCCAACTGCCTGACAAGCGACCCGGCCCCTGGTTCAGGGAGCGAGACCATCGTGATGGATGCGATGCGTGCGCGTCCATTGTCCCGGCCTGTCCCCTAGCCGGCAGCCCTGTGCCCCACACGACCTTCCGAGCCCGGCGGCTACAGGGGCGACAGGGGCGACAACTGGGGCCACGAGCAGCCGTTTACCGCAGGCGGAAGCCTTTGGGATGCCGCCTGGTTCTCCTGCTGGGGGTGGGAAGCTGACCGTTCGTCTGAGAGCCCCCCACCCACCCGCACCCCATCGTGCCGCGGCGCCCTTCGGGCAATGCCGTCCTGGGCTTGCCGCTGAGCGGCTATGACCGGTCACGCGACCTACTCCGGCCGCACACGCCCGGGGCAGCGGTGCCAGGAAGCGGCGGCTGGCCCGGGCCGCGAGCCTGCTATCCGCCGCTTCTACCGCTGCCCGACTGTCGCGCAAGAAAGCCCTGAACGAGTGCCCGCGGACGCGTCGGTATCAGAATCCATGGGGGCGACGTCCAGCCCCCCGCCACGTACGCGACGAGCACATCCGTGCCTCCAACCCCGAGATGAACGTCACAGAATGGAGAGCCCGGAGCAGGAAGGTCGCGCCGCAACGCGGAAGCCAAAGGGGTGGAGGTGGAGAGTGGCAGTATGGCGGAAACGGAGCTGATCACTCTCGGGCACAGTACGGCGAGGCAGGACCAGTTGGTTGACCTGCTGCACTGGGCGGACGTGAGGTCGGTGGTCGACGTACGGATCGGTCCTGGCAGCCGTCACAGCCCCCATCTGTTCCGGAGCAACCTCGCGCGGTGGATGCCTCAGGCCGGTATCAACTACCGCTGGGAACCAGACCTGGGCGGTTTCCGCAAGGCTCCAGCCGACTCCCCCGACATCGTCTGGCGCAACGCCTCTTTCCGGGGCTACGCCTCCTACATGCGGGAGCCTGCGTTCGTGGCCGCGATGGACCGGCTACTTGACGGGGCCTTGGGTATCCGCACCGCGGTGATGTGCGGGGAGGCGGTCTGGTGGCGCTGTCACCGACGCCTGATCGCTGACTTCGCTGCCGTGGCCAGAGGCGTCGCGGTGCGTCACCTGATGCATGACAAGCGGCTCGTGGCCCACCCACCCACGCCTGGACTGCGGCTGCGTCCCGACGGACTGCTCGTCTACGACGACACCGCAGCCACCAGTACCGGTGAAGCGGGCCACGGCGACAGACGGTGAGGCTGGTGGGCCCCAAGCGGTGCAACGCCCAGTGGTCGCGTGGCTTCGACGACGGAAAAGCGGCCCGCCGGCCGCTTCAAGGGCGTTTGCCCACCCCGGTCGCCACCTCGTGGACACGTCCCCCGGCCGAGTCCTCGGCCAGTGGGGGCGTGGGGCCGCCCGCCCCTTCCCGCAGCCCGCGCAGGAACTCCTCCAGGGCTTCGGTGACCGTGTGCCGGGGCTCCCACCCCAGCTCCCGGCGGGCGCGCGAGGTGTCCATCAGCGGGATCCGCAGCACCGCGTCGAAGAGCTCCGGGGAGGCCGGTGCCAGCCGCAGCTTCCAGGCGCCGGCGACACCGCCGCGCAGGAGGGTCCGGGGCACCCGCAGGACCCGTGCGCCCAGGATCTCCGCGAGGACCCCGGCGTCCACCGGTGGCTCGGCCGCGAGGTTGAACGCGCCGCGTACGTCCCGGGTGACCGCGGCCCGATAGGCCGCGGCCGCGTCTTCGGTGTGCAGCACCTGGAAACGCAGCCCCGGCACGTCCGGGACGACGGGCACCAGGCCCGGCCGCACCAGGCGGCCCGGTACCAGCGGCCCGCCGAAGAGCCGTCGCTGCTGGGAGGCGGACTGCCGCTGGAACAGGAAGCCGAGCCGCATCCGCACCACGCGGAGGTCCGGGTGGCGCGCTTCGAAGGCGTCGAGGAAACGCTCCAGATACGCCTTCTCACGGGTGTACGCGGCCTCCGGCCACCCGTGAGTGGGCCAGGACTCATCGACTGCGCGATCCTGCGGGCCCGGCGAGTACGCGCCCACCGACGAGGCGTACACCAGGGCGGGCACGCCCGCGGCTGCCGTCGCCTCGAAGACACGGACGCCGCCCAGCACATTGCCGCGCCATGTGGTGACCGGCTCGTGCGTGGGCTGGAACAGCCAGGCCAGATGCACCACCACATCCGCACCGCGGAAGTGCGGTACGAGGTCCACGTCCGGGTCGCCGAGGTCCACCGTCCGCCATGCCGTCTTCTCCGGCGTCCAGTCCGGGACGCGGCGCGCGAGCCCCAGCATCGAGGAGACGGCCGCCTCCTCGCCGAGTGTCCGGACTACCGCAGAGCCCACGTTGCCGGTGGCGCCCACCACGACCACTCGCAGACCGGGTGCGTCCGGATCCCGCTGGACGTGCGCGTTCGTGTGGCCATCAGGAGTGGTCATCAGCCACCTCTCTACGACGGCGTGTGAGGCGTGAGCGGCCGATGCGCTCGGGCAATCGGCGGGGCAGCCCCGGCGTCCGGCTCCGACAGCCCTCGCCGAGGCGCTCGGGCGGGCCCCCTCCCCAATGTGCCAGCCGCACCGCGGTGTGTCGCGTTGGGGCGAGACGGTCGGCATCGGCCAGCGTGCGCTGTGTGCGCGGCGTGGTTTTCAGCCGGGAAGGTGAGGGAGGACATGGGTGCGGTAGAAGTCGAAGAAGCCGCGCTGATCAGGCCCGATCTGGTTGACATAGACGGTGTCGAACCCGGCCTCCGTATACGTGGCCAAGGCGCGGAGGTGGTCATCTGGGTTGTCGCCGCAGGTCACGAGGGGTGCCAGATCCTCTGGGTTGACGAGCTCCGCGGCCTGCTCGAAGTGGGCGGGGGTCGGCAGGATCTGGGCCAGCTCGCCGGGGAGGGCCATGTTGGGCCACAGCCGGTGGGCGGTGCGCAGACACTCATGGGAGTCGATGCCCCAGCAGACCTTGAGTCCACCGCGTACGGGTTTGGAGTTTCCGCCGACGCCTGCCCCACGCCGGAAGCGGGCCACGAGCTCTTTGTCCGGGACCATGGTGGTGAAGCCGTCGCCGACCCGGCCGGCCAGCTCGGCGGCGGCAAGGCCGAAGGCGGCGACGTCGATGGGCACCGGTTGCTCGGGCACGGTGTACAGCCGAGCGTTCTCCACCGTGTAGTGCTTGCCGTGGTGGCTGACCTCGCCTCCCTGGAACAGCTGGCGCATCACGGTGATGGCTTCCTCCAGCATCTCCAGCCGGACGGGCGCCTGCGGCCACGGGTCGCCGAGCACATGCTCGTTGAGCGCCTCTCCGCTTCCCACACCCAGCCGGAACCGGCCCTCCAGCAGCACCGCGCTGGTGGCGGCGGCCTGGGCGACAACAGCGGGGTGGATCCGCGTGCTCGGGCAGGTCACAGCGGTCTGGACCGGCAGGGAGGTGGCCTGGGCGAGGGCGCCGATCACGGACCAGACGAACGGGCTCTGGCCTTGGGCGCTGTTCCAGGGATGGTAGTGGTCGGAGATCCACAGGGAGGTGAAACCGGCCTGTTCCGCCATCCGCGCCTGCTCGATGAGGTCCGCGGGGCTGTGCTCCTCTGCTGCCAAAAAGTAGCCGTACTCGGCCATCGGGCCTCCAACGTGGAATTCGGGCTCCCCGGGTTCCCTCGTCCGCGATGAGAAAACGGCGTTCTCCCACCCATGTGGTGCAGGTCTGCCGGCCGCGGGTTCGTGCCCTCCTCCGCTTGGCGCATCCTCCGCGCCACCGTCATCCTCGCAGCGATCCGACTCCGGCTCCGCCCGTGATCCACCGGACGGAACCTGGTAGCGCCTCGTCGGGTCGGGACTGCGCCGGCGCTGTGCGGGTGAGGGGCGCCGGATCGACGCCCAGGCGCTCCACGACCGTCACCCCTTGGAGGCGGGCCTCCCGGATCAGCGGCTCGAACTCCCGCCGTACCTAGGCGTCGAACGGCTCCGTCAGCGCGCCGTCGATCACCCGCCGCACCCCGTGCTCTGCCGCGAACTCCCCCCCTTGATCGCTGCGCGGGAGTCCGGCTCCACGCCCCCGCCGACGATCAGCACCCCGAACTCCTCGGTCTCCCACAGCTTCCGGGCCGCCTCGTCGGTGCTCACTCCCTCGGCGTCAAAGCCGTCCGTGCGCAGCGTGGCCAGCACCTGCGCCACCCTGGCGGGCGTCCTTCCCAGCACCAGCGTCCTCAATGCCTCTTCCTCTCCGGTACGTCGACATCGGCGCACCCGGACCTAGAAGCTCAACTGGACTTGAGGTCAACCCACCTCTCGCTCCACCCCGGCAGTCACATGATCCGCCGGACGGAGGTTGCCGGGCGGCGTGAGCTGCGGGAGGCTGAACCTGGCCCGAGCCGGTTGCTCACGAGGACGGATCGGTCTCCGCGTCATCGGCAGACGACCCCTTCTGACGCCCTGTCCGGCGACCGGAGTGCTCCGCACGCACGGAGCGGAAGCCGGGGTGCACGCCCGGACTGAGGCCCTGCCGTTCGGCCATCCGCCCCAGCAGCGCGGTCAGCTGTTCCCACTCCTGCTCCGAGAACCCCTCGGCCAGCCGGCGCTCATGCGCTGCGCCCACCTTCCGCAACTTTCCCAGCAACCTCCTTCCCTCATCCGTCAGATGGACCGCGTACAGGCGACGGTCGGAAGGGTTCCTGCGGCGCTCGATCAGTCCGCGCTGCTCCAGCTCGTCGGCGAAGGCGACGAACCGGCTCGGCGGCATACCCAGATCGTCGGCGAGCTCGCGCTGGCTGCGGCCCGGGGAACCGGCCAGCAGCCGCAGCAGGCCGCCCTGCGGCGGAGTCAGGTCCAGCTCCGCGAGGCGTTCGGCGAACAGCTCGGCGGCATGGGCGCCGAGCTGAGCAAGCTGGAAGGCGGCACCGACCGGGGGCGGGCCGGACGGACGTTCACCTTCATTGGTCATTCCCATAGGGACATCATAGTCGCTTGACAATCGTTCCACTCTGTAATCATTATATTTTGAAACGGTCAGCTGGCCGACCAACGGAGGAGAAGACATGACCACCACGTCCCACCGGACACCCCCCGCACCTTCCACCCGGACGGCCTCCGACGAGCAGCCCCCCGGCCGCCGCCCGCAGGGCGGGCCGCCGCTGCTGGCGCCCGTACTCGCTTTTGTCGCCCTGACCATCGGCTACGTCGTCGTCAACAGCTCGACGCCGCGCCCCGACGCAAGCGGCAAGGAGGTCTTGAGGTACGCGCGGGACCACGGCACGAGCATCGAGCTGGGATCGCTCCTGCTGTTCGCCTCCGCCACCCCGCTCGCACTCATGGCGGCGGTCCTCTACCGGCGGTTGCGCGCGCTGGGCATCACCGCGCCCGGCTCGGCGATCACGATGGTCGGCGGGGTACTGGCCTCCGTGGCGCTGAGCGGCAGCGGGCTGTTCGGATGGGCGGCCGGCCGCCTGCCCATGGATGCCGATCCGGCGCTGGCCCGCGCGTTGGCCGACCTGTCCTTCCTGACCGGCGGCGTCGCCTATTCGGTGACGTTCGCGATGCTCATCTCGGGCGTCTCGGTGACCGGGCTGATGACCCGCCTGCTGCCTCGCCCGCTGACCTGGACCGGGCTGATGCTGGCCGCGGCGGGCATGGTCTCCATGCTCTCGCTGGTGGCCGACCCGTTCAGCTTCCTGCTGCCGGTCGTGCGCTTCGGCGGCCTTGTCTGGCTGATATTCGTCGCCATCCGGCTGCCCCGCACCCGCCCCTCGCGGCACCAGTGATCATCGGGCACATGGAGACGTCGAGGGTGCCGGCTTCCGAGGCGGGCACCCTCGCGTTCGGCCCGAGTACGACCGTCCACGATGAGCACGGTGTCCTTACGGAACCGCTTGCGTTGCTGGAGCGCGAGCGACGGCCCGAGGTGGTCGATGATGCGGTTGGCGGCCGCTTTCGACACCCCGAAAGCGGTGCCGGCTGCCGCGTTGTGAGGTTCGTGCGCCAGTACGCGGCGATCAGCAGCATCCGGTGTTCCAGCGACAGGCTCCAGGGCCGCCCCCTCGCGGACCGGGTCCGCACCCTCGCCGCAACGCGGCAATCGGCTCGGCGAACTGACGCTGGCTCAGTTCACTGTACGGAGCTATCCGGCACGACTCGGACGCCGTGATCACACCAGCCACGGCAAGACCATCTCACTGAGGTGTGGCGGGCCCCCCGTCTGCCCGTCGCTCGACTTCTTCACCGGCCCCCGCGCCTGGGACTTCGCCCGGAATCGGCCCCTCACCGACGATCAATCCGCCGACGTCCGCGCCCGCATCATCGAGCTGGACCACCGCTCGGCGTCCGACCTCGCCGTGCACATGCTCGACGGCGCCACCCTGGCCCACGGGCTGAGCGACTCCCCCGCCGGACTGCTCGCCTGGCTGCTGGAGCGCTGGAACGCCTGGAGCGACAACGGCGGCGACGTCGAGTCCGTCTTCACCAAGGACGACCTGCTCACCCACGCCACGATCTACTGGGTGAACAACTCCATCGCCACGTCGATGCGTTACTACGCCAACGCCAACCGCTACCCATGGACCCCCGCCCACGACCGCACGCCGGTCGTGCGGGCCCCGGCCGGCCTCACCTTCGTCACGTACGAGAACCCGCCCGGCATCCACACCGCCAACGAGCGCGTCCGGGCGTTCAGGACCGGCCCACAGGCCGATTGGTTCAACCATGTCAACGTCAACGTCAAAGCCCACGACCACGGCGGCCACTTCATCCCCTGGGAGAACCCCGACGCCTGGGTGAGCGACCTGCGCCGAACCTTCCACGGCCGCAGGCCCTGAACGACCCCGCGGGCTCGTCTGGCGTGGCCGGGCGAACGTTGCCTGGCGGGGGCGTGCGTGTCGGCTGACCGGCCCGCACCTCCTCCGGGAGATGACGGCGCGCCCGACGGCGTTCTGGCCTTGCCGACGAGGGATACCACGCTGGTTCCGCGGCCGCGTCCGTGGGCCGACGGGACATCCGTCTGGGCCAACGACACGCACCGTACGCGGCGCGCCACCGCTGCTCGAGCAGCTTGTCGGCTCCAGCGGACGGCAAAAGGCAAAGGCGAAGGCAAGGAGATGTCTCTCCTCGCCTCTCTTAACTTATAGCGCACTGGGGGGCTTGCGGCAAGATCCGGGTGGTGGCACAAAATCGGCGGCCGAGGCCACAAGCTGCGGAAATGGGGGGCATGACGTGCGTGTGCTGTCGGCGTATGGGGGATGTGGTGACGTCGAACCAGTGGTGGGACCGGCGGTGCGGTCGCGAGCGCTCGGGGCGGTGTTGCGGGAGTGCGCGCCGCCCGACTGGGCGGAGCGGTCGGCCGAGTCGTCAGAGGGCGGACAGCCGGCGACGAGGACCTGCCTGTGTCCGGCAGGAGGTTCGACAGAGCTGGAGGCGCCGGTGATGCGATCGACCAGTGCGGTGCAACGGGACACGACGGCCTCGGAGGCATCGCGATGATCGAGCGGTACGTGTGGGATCTTCAAGCGGTTGGCGAGACGCAGATCGCGGTCGTCGGCGGCAAGGGCGCGCACCTGGGCGGGCTGTCGCGGATCGATGGCATCCGTGTGCCGGCCGGCTTCTGCGTGACAACGGACGCCTTCCGGCGGATCATGGCGGAAGCGCCGTCGATCGACGATCAGCTCGATCAGCTGTCGCGTCTGAACCCGGACGACCGGGAGGCGATCCGCACGCTCAGCGCGCAGATCCGCCGCACCATCGAAGGGATCCCCATCCCGGGCGATCTCGCGGCGGCGATCACACGGGCGCTCGCCCAGCTCGGCGAGCAGGCCGCCTGCGCCGTCCGGTCCAGCGCGACGGCAGAGGACCTGCCGACGGCCTCCTTCGCCGGCCAGCAGGACACGTATCTGAACGTCGTGGGGCCGACGGCGATCTTCCAGCACGTCAGCCGGTGCTGGGCCTCGCTGTTCACCGAGCGGGCCGTGACCTACCGTCAGCGGAACGGCATCGACCACCGTACGGTCCACATGGCCGTGGTCGTGCAGCAGATGGTCTTCCCGCATGCGGCCGGCATCCTGTTCACGGCCGACCCCGTCACGGGCAACCGGAAGGTCGCCACCGTGGACGCCGGCTTCGGCCTCGGCGAGGCCCTGGTCTCCGGCCTGGTGAACCCGGACGTCTTCACGGTGCGACACGGCGAAGTCGTCGCCAAGACGATCGCCGCGAAACAGCGTGCCGTCCACGCCCTGCCGGCCGGCGGTACGCGGGAAGTGGCGATCGACCCGCGGCGCCAGGAGCAGCCGTCGCTGACGGATGCGCAGGTCGTGCGGCTCGTGCGGCTCGGGCGGCGGATCGAAGCGCACTTCGGCCGCCCGCAGGACATCGAATGGTGCCTGGACGACGATGGCTTCCAGATCGTTCAGAGCCGGCCGGTCACGACGCTGTTCCCCATCCCCGAGACCGGCGACCAGGAGAATCACGTCTACGTCTCCGTCGGTCATCAGCAGATGATGACCGACCCCATGAAGCCCCTGGGGCTCTCCATGTGGCAGCTGACGGCCATGGTGCCGATGCACGAGGCCGGCGGAAGACTGTTCGTCGACGTCACCCGGCGCCTGGCCTCGCCCGCGAACCGCGCCAGTCTCCTGGACCTCATGGGGAGAGGCGATCCGCTGGTCAGGGACGCGCTGGAGACTGTCCTCGACCGTGACGATTTCGTCCCGTCGCTCCCGGACGCGGGTACCGGCGGGCCGTCGGCCGGCGGCGCGTCCGCTCCGATCGAGACCGATCCGGCCATCGTCGCCGAGCTGATCGAGCGCAGCCAGGCGTCCATCGCCGCCCTGGAGCGCGGCATCCGGACGAAGACCGGACCGGCGCTGTTCGACTTCCTGCTGGATGCCTTCGAGGAGCACAAGCGCGTCCTCAGTGATCCGCTGAACATTCAAGCGATCATGGCGGGGATGGAGGCCACGTGGTGGCTCAACGACAAGCTCCAGGAGTGGCTGGGCGAGAAGAACGCGGCTGACACGCTCACGCTCTCCGCCCCCGACAACGTCACGTCGGAGATGGGACTGGCGCTGCTCGACGTCGCGGACGTGATCCGCCCGCGGTCGGAGGTGGTGGCGTTCCTGCGGGGCGTCGAGTGCGTCGAGGACGAAGGCTTCCTGGATGAGCTGGCGAAGCTCCCGGGCGGGACCGAAGCGCGCGACGCCATCGAGGCCTACCTCGACCGGTACGGCATGCGCTGCGTCGGCGAGATCGACATCACGCGGCCACGTTGGCGCGAGCGCCCCACCACGCTCGTGCCCGTGATCCTCGACAACGTCCGGAACTTCGAGCCGGGCGCCGCCGGGCGGCGCTTCGAGGAAGGCCGGCGTAAGGCGCAGAAGAAGGAACAGGAGGTGCTGTCACGCTTGCGGGCCCTGCCGGACGGGGAGCGGAGAGCCGACGAGGCCAAGCGGATGATCGACCGGGTCCGAACCTTCATCGGGTACCGGGAGTACCCGAAGTACGGCATCGTCAGCCGCTACTTCGTCTACAAGCAGGCCCTGCTGAGGGAGGCCGAGCGCCTCGTGCAGGCCAACGTGCTTCCGGAAAAGGAGGACATCTTCTACCTCACGTTCCAGGAACTCCACGACGTCGTGCGCTCGAACCAGGTGGACGACCAGCTCATCCAGCAGCGCAAGGACGTGTTCCGGTCGTACCACGCGCTCACACCGCCCCGGGTGCTCACATCGGATGGCGAGGCCGTCACCGGGGCGTACCGGCGCGACGACGTACCGGCCGGCGCCCTGATCGGCCTACCGGTTTCCACGGGGACCGTCGAGGGACGGGCCCGCGTCATCCGTGACATGGCGGAGGCCGATCTCGAAGCGGGCGACATTTTGGTCACGGCCTTCACGGACCCCAGCTGGTCGCCGCTGTTCGTCGGAATCGCGGGCCTGGTGACGGAGGTGGGCGGCCTGATGACCCATGGCGCAGTGATCGCCCGGGAATACGGTTTGCCGGCCGTCGTGGGCGTGGAGCAGGCCACTCGGCTGATCCGGGACGGGCAGCGGATCCGCGTGCACGGAACCGACGGGTACGTCGAGATCCTGCCTTGACCGACCACACCGAGAAGCCCCATCCGTAGCTTCCGGCTGAACAGCACCATCTCGGTACGCGTGGGTGAGGGACGGGATCAGAAGAACGAGGCCCCGGCGTCCAGCCGCCTCGGTACGGGCGGCCCGATCCGGTTGCGGCGAGGCCAACTGTCGATCAGGTGGCCGCGGTATGGATCTGGCGGAGGCCGTGGACGCCACGGGCAGTGGAGTCTGCCTCGCCGGCAGACCTGGCCGGTGTCGGTCTCCCGCTTCCCGAGTCGGGGCACCCGGCTGGATCAAGCGGACTGTTTGTCTGCGGCATCGTCTCCGACCGCCAACCAGGGCATCCGGTGGACGAGCGCGTCGCGCATCTTCGTGAGAGTTGTGATCTTTTCCTCCAGTTCGGCCACCCGTCGTGCGCCGACGGCGTAGCCCTCGGCGCACGACGGCGAGTACTCGAACACGCCGGGCAGCTCGGTGTCGAGGTAGCGCACGAAGGACTTCACATCCTCGACGGTGAGACCCGAGGCCAGCAGGTCGCGGATGTTGCGGACCCGGGTCACCGTTCCTGGGCGGTACACGCGATAGCCCGATGTCGTCCGCTCGGACTCCAGCAGCCCTTGTTCCTCGTAGTAACGCAGGGCGCGGGTTGTGGTCCCCGCCTGCGCAGCCAGTTCACCGTTCAGCAAAGCAGCCGCCTCCGGGCCTCTTGTGCGCCTTCACATGTACGTCAAGGTCAACTCCCGAGCCAGACCACCGTCTTCCCGGTGTACCTGCCCTGGACGAGATCGAGCAGCGCCTGTGGCGCGCTCGCCAGCCCGTCGACCACGGTCTCGTCATAGACGGTCCGGCCACGGCCGGCAGCCCGGCCAGGGCCGTCGCGTACTCCTCCCCCCAGCCTGCGGACGATCTCCGCCGCCGGGACGATCGAGCCGACCAGCCCGGCGGACTGGCCGGCCTCTACCTTGCCGGCCTCGACGTCGCCGCCAACGGCGGCCAGCTTGAGGCTGGCAGTGGCGAACGCCGCGCGCCGCTCCTCCAGATCCGCCCCGGTCTGCTCCAGGTCGGTCATCCGCTCGGTGAAGGGGTTGCGCAGCGCACGGACCACTCCCAGGCCGTGACCGACCGTGCGGGTGTCCTCGATCCCCGCGCGGATGAGGCTGCCTTGTACGCGGGGTGCAGATTCGCCTCCGTACTGGCCATGCAGCGGGTGCCGAACTGCGCGGCGCCCGCGCCGAGCGACGGATCCACGTGCCCCGGGCCGCCGAGGTCGTCGCCAGTGGTTACGCGGCCCTCACACCCACAACGCTGCGGGGTCGCAGTGTGCTGGGGCTGTGCACCCTCAACCCCTCACCACGGAGGACGACATCACCGGCACCCTGGACCGGCTCGCCGGACGCGTATAGACCAACGTCGCCCCCCTTACACGACCCGGCTCCACGCCACGACCTGGCGCATCCGTGCGGTCGTGGCGTGGAGCCGGGTCGGAGTGCCATCGCGGAAGAACCGGGTGTCCCGCAGCCGGGCCGGTCGTGCCGGCATGTCCCAGGAGGAGGTGATAGTGCCGGGGCTGTGGATCAGAGTGGTCAGTCCCTCCAGCAGGGCTTCGGAAGACACCGGTTTCTCGCCGTCGCCGGAATCGGTTGTGGACGGTCGGCCCGCACCGAACTCGGTCGGCATCTCCCGCGGCCTCCCGCCGGTCCTGAACCGCCAGATCACACCCTCGAACCGCTGTCGCAGCCGCTCGGGGTAGGGACCGTACCCGCCGATAGGCAGGATACGGATGGCACGATGAACTCCCTTTCGGTGTCCGTCAGTTGCACTTGAGCCCCTTGGCGTACTGCGTGGTCAACATCGTCAGCGCCGCCTTCGAGGAGGTGTACAGCGGCGCGACGACGTGCGACTCGGGCCGGCCGGGGTCGTGGAGCTCACGCACCACCAGGTGCGAAGAAGGTGTGCGGCCGTCCCCACGTCGTCGCTTGGGTTTCCTCACGTCCGGTGAATCCGGAGTCGCACGAGCAGACAGAATGAGCCGAAGCGCTGATCGTCATCGAGGGGTGGGACGCGTGTCGCTGAGGACGAAATCAGTCTGGCAGTGGGAGTACGCCGCGTGTTCATGGGCGTTGATCTTTGCCGCAGCACACTTCTACTGGGCTGTCGGCGGCGATGCGGGGTTGAGCGTGTCCGCCGGGCAACAGCTCGCTACTGCGCGCCCGCTCTGGTTCGTGCTGGTAGGTCTGTGGGGGGTGGGAACTCTCTGCCTGGTCGGCGCCTTGCTGGCCTGGCTACTCGCTCAGCCACGTCCACGCGGGGCGGCGAGGCGGATCCTGAGGTGTTTGGGCTGGGGGCTCGCCTTTGTCCTGCTGACGAGAGGCATCGCTGTTGAGTTCCTGCTGCTGACGGACGTGACGCACCTGGACAGCAGCGTGAGTGCGGGGCAGCGGTTCTGGACCCTGGCGCTGTGGAACCCCTGGTTCATCGTCGGTGGGCTGGCCTTCGGCATGTCCGCGCTCAAAGCCGTCAGGCGCGAACCCTCCCCGCGGGCCGGCAACTTCACGATCCGCTGTGCGCAAAGGACGCGCTCGGGACGCAGCAGGTAACTGGTGCTCGTGCGGCGGATCCTGTTTGACCTTGACACGGTGACAAGGCCTTCACTGCTCGCCGAGGAGGTGGTCTCGATGACGATCACGAGACAGGACACGGATGCGATACGAGCGCTCCAGGGACTGGAGGACGGCCGCTCGTCCGTGCGGCTGCGGGCTGCCCTGGCGGTCGGCACGACGCCTGACCCGCGCTTTGTCGACAAGCTCGTCGAGCGGTGCGCGATCGAGCCGGAGTTCTTCGTCCGCGACATGCTGACCTGGGCGCTCACCCGCCACCCGGTGTCCATGACGCTTCCGAGGCTGGTGCGCGAAGTCCGCTCGGAGCGTGCACAGGCACGGAGCCAGGCGCTGCACACGCTGTCCAAGATCGGGGACCGGCAGGCGTGGCCGGCGATCACACGCGCGCTGTTGTCCGACGCCGACGACGAGGTGGCGCGGAGCGCGTGGCGGGCCGCGATCGTGCTCGTGCCGGAAGGCGAGGAGTCCGCGTTGGCCGCGGTGTTGGCAAGGCAGCTCGGGCGCGGCGGGCGCCAGACGCAGTTGAGTCTCAGCCGGGCGCTGGTCGCGCTGGGGGAAGTGATCGTGCCGACTGTGCATGCTGCGACGGCGGCCCCTGACCCGCGCGTGCGCGCGCACGCGCTCGCCACGCAACGGCTGCTGCGCGAGCCGGACACCGGATTCGAGTTCGCCATCGAGGAGGCGAAGCGCGTCGTGGCCCTTGGCGGGTCCGGCCAGGAGGGATGACAGGACGTGTTGATCGGTGAGGTGGCGCGACGGTCCGGGGTCAGTGCCCGCATGCTCCGGCATTACGAGTCGCTCGGTCTGGTGCGGCCTTCGGGCCGTACGGGCTCGGGTTATCGGGAGTACTCCGGGGAGGACATCCGGCGGATCTTCCATATCGAGAGCCTGCGGTCGCTGGGGCTGTCGCTGCGTGAGATCGGGTGCGCGCTCGACGATCCCAGCTTCACGCCCTCGGCGCTCGTCGGCGACCTCATCCGTCAGACACGCGAACGCATCGCGGCCGAGACCGAGCTGCTCACGCGGCTGCGCCGGATCGATACCGCGGACCCCGCCGGCTGGCAGGACGTCCTCCAGGCCGTTGCGCTCCTCCAGGCACTGGCGTCCAAGAGCGCCGACGCGCGCCAGCGGGCGGCCCTGTCCTCGGCCGACCAGGTTCCGGTGCCGGTGGAGGCCCTGGTCGAGGCGGTACTGACCGAGACGGAGCCGAACGTCGCCGGAGCCCTTCGATGGGCGCTGGCGCGATCGGGCGACGGCGGCCCGGCACTGCTCGCGGCAGGCCTCGGCTCACCGGTGGCCGCGGTGCGGGAACGCGCCGTTCTATCCCTCGCCGAGATGCCCGGCGGTGAGGCCACCGCGCAACTGCGGCACGCACTCGCGCACCCCGATGCCGTTGTGCGCGGGTATGCGGCTCTGGCACTCGGCACGCGTGGTGTGGCCGAGGCGGTCCCGCCGCTCATCGACCTGATCGTGGAAGGAAAGAACGACACCGATGCAGCCGATGCGCTGAGCGTGCTGGCGAGCGACACCGCGACGGGGGATCAGATCGCGACCAGGATCGTTGGCCGCCTCGCTCAGGACACCACGGGAGCGCCCGCACGCGGACGGTTGACCCAGGCGCTGGCGGACATCCCGGGGACGATGGCCTCACGTGCCCTCGTGGAGCTGTCGCACGACGTGGACCGTGCGGTTGCGCTGACCGCGGCGTACCTTCTTCAGCTGCGCGACACCCGGTGACGGGTCCCTCCTGGGGTGCCGCGTGAAGGCGCGGACGCCGAGTTCGGCGGCGAGGCCCGCGGTCGGTTCCCGAACGCCGCGCCGGCGGAGCGCGCCCGTCATGGCTCCGGCAACCCCGGCCAAGCGGCCGGCTTGCCCGTCGGCTGGGCCCCGGTCCGTGATCAGCCCTCAGCGGCCGGTCCCCGTACAGGGCTGCCGAGGACTCTGTCGGTGAAGATCGCCAGCTGCCTGCGCATCTCCTCGTGGGCCATGCCCTTCTCGCCGGCCAGATACTCGACGAGGTCGGCCCGGGTGGCAGCGAGCAGTGCATGGGCGGCGAAGTCGCTGTCGGTCGGACCAGGAATCTGCTCCAGCAGGTCGCGGAGCAGGGTGTGCCATCGCTCGTACTGATCCGTCCGATAGGGGCTGTCCGTGCCGGTGCCCTCCAGGGCCAGGGCGAGGTGGCGGTTGTCGAGTTTGAAGCACAGGACCGCGTCGAGCAGGGCAGGCACGCGCTGAAGCGGCGGGGTGGCGGGGCCAAGCGGTGGCGGGCCCTCTTCGACGGCCTTCCTCACCGGTTCGAGCCGTGCTTCATACAGCGCGCGGATCAGCCCGGTGCGGTCGCCGAAGGCGCGGAAGAGCGTTCCCTTGCCGACGCCGGCCGCGGCCGCGATGTCGGCCATGGTCACGTCCTCGGGGCTGTGGCATTCGGCGAAGAGCGTGTCGGCGGCCGCAAGGGCGGCTGCCCGGTTACGAGCCGCGTCCTTGCGTGGCTTTCGCTCGGGCATGCGGTTTCCTCCATTTGCGATCCGGACCACCGGTCCGTATCTTCATCGAAGCGGACTGCTGGTCCGTATCGTATGGGACGGAGATCCTCATGCCCGAAAACACCTCACCGACGAATCTGTACCGCCACAGCCTGCGCCTCCTGCTGAACAAGGACATTCCCGCCTGGGTCGGCCTGTGGACCGAGGGCGGAATCATGGAGTTCCCCTTCGCTCCCCAGGGGTGGCCCCGGAGGCTGGAGGGCCGGGAGGCCATCGCCGCCTACATGAGCGACTACCCCGACCACATCGACCTGCACGACTTCCCGGACCTGAAGATCCACCAGACCACCGATCCCTCAACCATCGTGGCCGAGATGCGCGGTGTGGGCCGACTGGTCGAGACGGCAAACCCCTTCGACATGACCTACATCGCGGTCGTGACCGTCCGGGAGGGACGCTTCACCTCCTACCGCGACTACTGGAACCCCCTCGCCGTCCAGGAAACCGGCACGGACTTCACCAAGGGCAGCACCCGATGACCGCCACCGGCTCCATCCTGGTCATCGGCGCCACCGGCACCACCGGAAGCCGTACCACCGCGCAGCTGGTCGCCGCCGGCCACCGCGTCAAGGCCGCCGGCCGTCGCGGCGCCCCGCTCCCGGGCGCGGAACCGGTCCACTTCGACTGGTACGACCCCACCACCTTCGCCGCCGCCCTCAGCGGAGCCGACCGCCTCTACCTCATCCCGCCCCTGGGCGACCCGGCCCCGGCCACGGTCATGCTGCCCTTCCTCCGCCAGGCCCGCGCCGTCGGCGTACACCGCGCGGTACTCCTCAGCTCCTCGGCCATCCCCGAGGGCGGACCGGCCGTGGGGACCGTGCACCAGGCCCTGCCCGGCCTGTTCGACCAGTGGGCGGTACTGCGGCCGTCCTGGTTCATGCAGAACTTCACCAGCACGCACGCCCACGCCGACAGCATCCGCGCGTACGGCGTCATCCGGACTGCGGCCGGCAACGGCCGGGTCGGGTTCGTCGACGCCGACGACATCGCCGCCGTCGCGGCCCGTGCGCTGACCGACGACCAGGCACCCAATGCCGGCCTGGTCCTGACCGGACCGGAAGCACTCGGCCACGACGACATCGCCGACATCCTCACCCAGGTCAGCGGTCGCCCCGTGGTCCACCGCCACCTGACATACGAACAGATGCGGGACCACCTGGCCGCAAAGATGCCGCTGGAGTTCGCCGCGATGCTGGCAGGCATGGACCGCGCCATCGCCGAGGGAGCCGAAGACCGTACGACCGATACCGTCCAGCGCCTCACCGGTCGCCCGCCGCACAGTTTCCGGGTGGTCGCCGAACGAGAACTGGCACGCAACAGCTGACGTGCACTGGCGAGGGGGGACCAGACGGCGGGGCTTGTCCCACACCCGCGCTTCGAAAACCGACGCCTCGCGCCGTTCGAAGCCCGCACACCGACGGGAAACGCGCCCGGCCTGCGGGCTGTGACGGCGTGCCGCGCTTCGCGGCCTACCCGGCCGGCGGGGTACGGGTCCCGGCGCGGCGGGTCGCACCGGTCCGGGCCGCGGGCGGGAGCGGGCCAGCTGCCTTGACCGTACGCAGGACAGGGGCGGTCTCCAGGCTGCGGATCGCTTCCAGGCAGCCCACTTCTTCGATGAGATAGCGGTGCAGGGCCGCCGGGTCGGGGCACAAGGCCTCGGCGACCAGGTTGCTGGGGCCGGTCACGGCGGCCACATAGGCGAGTTCGTGGTGCCCGGCCAGCGTCCGGGCAACGTGGTCGAGGTGGGCGGGGGCGACGGCCATCCACAGCATGGCCTGTGTGGTGACGCCCAGCAGGGTGGTGTCGAGCTCGACGTCGAAGAAGAGTGCGCCGCCGGCCCGCAGGTCGGCCAGCCGGCGGGCGACGGTGGCGGCCGACCAACCGGTGACCGCGGCGAGATCGGTGAGGCTGGCACGGCCGTCGCGCTGGAGGGCGGCCAGCAGGCCGCCGTCTGCGGGAGTGAGGGCCTGCTGCCCGGAACGGGCGGGCGTGGTGGCGAGCTGAAGGCGGCGGCGCTGCTCGGCGTCGAGGCTCTGTACGCGTCCGGGCCAGGGGGTGGGTCCGCCGAGGTAGGTGTGCAGCACGCAGTGCGCGGAGACGGCGGTGATGCCGGCCGTGCGCGGGATGTCGTGCAGCAGCAGCGCGTGCCCGGCCTGGCCGTCGGCGGTGGGCGTGTGCACGACCGCGACGATCTCGGTGCCGCCCGAGGCCAGCATGACCCAGGAGGTGTCGGGACGGCGGGCGAGCGCGGCCGCGAGATCCTGGGCGGCGTGCGGGCCGGCGGTGAGCCGCAGCAGCCACTGGGTGCGCCCGGCCCGGTCGGGATCGGCCAGACCCACCACCCGCAGCGACGCGTCGGCGCACAGCCGCCGGTAGCGGCGGGAGACGGTCTGCGTCGAGACGCCGAGGACGTCGGCGATCGTGCTGAACGGCGCCCGGCCGTCGATGTGCAGAGCGTGGATGAGGCCGCGATCGATGTCGTCCAGCATGTGAGGATCATGCACTGAAGGCGGCAATGTGGAAAGTTCGCTCACTTCACCGACGAAAGTGGAAGCCGGCTGTCGGTGTTGCGCACCGTCGACCCATGCCGTACGAATCCACGACCCCGCCCCATCCGCACCGGTGGGCCGCGCTGGCGGTGCTTCTGCTCGCCGAGGCAATGAACCTCCTCGACGCCACCATCATGACCGTCGCCGCGCCGGTGATCCGCGCCGACCTCGGCGGCTCCGACGCGGCCATCCAGTGGTTCAGCGCCGCCTACACACTGCCCTTCGCGGTCTTCCTGATCACCGGCGGGCGCCTGGGCGACATCGTCGGCCGCCGACGGGTCTTCCGCGCCGGTATGGCCGCGTTCACCCTCGCCTCCCTGGCGTGCTCCCTGGCCCCGTCCACCGCGGCACTGATCGCGGTACGCGCCGTGCAGGGAGCCGCCGCGGCGCTCATCGTCCCCCAGACCATCGGCATGATCCGTGCCCTGTTCGACGGCCGTGAACTGGCCCGGGCCATGGGCTCCATCGGGCCCGTCATGGGCCTGGCCGCCGTCACCGGTCCCGCCCTCGGCGGCCTGCTGACCCACGCTGATCTCTTCGGCTCCACATGGCGCGCAGTGTTCCTCGTCAACGTCCCCCTCGGCGCCGCGGTCCTGCTGGCCTGCCCGCTGCTGCGCGAGGACCGGGCCGCCCGGCGGCCGCGTCCGGACGTCACCGGTACGGCGCTGGCGGTGCTGGGCACAGGCCTGGTCGTCTACCCCCTGGTCCAAGCCGGCGCGTTGGGGTGGCCGGGCTGGTGCTGGGCGCTGCTGGCCGTCGGCGGCGCTCTGCTGGCCGGTTTCGCGCTCCACCAGCGGTGGCGCGGGCGATACGGCCGCAGCCCGCTGGTGGAGCCGAGCCTGTTCCGCGACCGCGGCTTCCCCGCCGCTCTGATCGCATCCGTGCTGTTCTTCGCCGCGGTCAACGGACTGATGCTGGTGATCGCGGTGCAGCTGCACGTGGGTCCGCACAGCGACGTACTGGCAGCGGGCTTCACCCTGCTGCCATGGTCAGTGGCCATGGCCCTGTCGTCCTGGACCGCCGGCGCCTGGCTCGTACCGCGATACGGGGCCCGCGTCATGACCGCCGGCCTGCTGGCCCTGCTCGCCGGCACCGTGGCCGCGGCGGTGGTGTACGCCACCGGCCGGCCCGACTCCTACCCGTGGCCGCTGCTCCCGGCGCTGGCGGTGGCCGGGCTCGGCCAGGGCCTGTACGCCGTGCCGTTCTTCACCACCGCGCTGCACCACGTCCGCCCGCACGAGACCGGCTCAGCGGCCGGCCTGCTCAACGCCGTCCAGCAACTCGGCGGTACCCTCGGCGTCGCCCTGCTCGGTAGCGTCTTCTTCCACACCACCACGTCCGGTGCTCCCGCGTCGGCGGGTGCCCGAAACGCCTTCTGTGTCGCGGCCGGGTTGGTCCTCGCCACGGCTGTCGCCACCGCGTTCATGCGCCCACGACAGCAGCGGAGTTCCCCACAGGCCGGTCCCGTCCCAGGGCACGCGCGGACGGCGCAGCACAGTTCTCACGGGTGAGAGCTTCGGGCTCCATCCCACCCAGCCCTTCATGTAGCGGCTCGCGTGTAGGTACTTCCGGTGAACGAGCAGAACAGCACGTTCTCCTGTCGGGCCAGCGGTCCACCACAGAGGTGAGTCGGGTTCAGTATGGATTGAGGTGTTCCATGAGACCTGGGAAGAATGGGCATCGGACGTCACGAGATCGGGGCGGCCATCATCGCTGCCTGACCGAGCTGATCCGACGAAGCTCGACAACAGACGGAAAGGAGAGGCCGGCCATGTCACTCGCCCGCGTCCACAACTTCTCCATCTCGCTCGACGGCTTCGCTACCGGGGAGGGTCAGAGCCATGACGCGCCGTTCGGCCATGCCGGCGAAAGGCTGCACGAGTGGATGTTCGCCACCCGGTGGTGGCACAAGATGATCGGCCGGTCCGGCGGGACCGGCGGCCTCGACGACGCCTTCGTGCGGCAGTTCACGCCGGGGATCGGCGCCGAGATGATGGGCGCCGGGAAGTTCGGCCATCCCGGATGGCACGAGGACCCGGAGTGGAAGGGGTGGTGGGGGCCCAACCCGCCATTCCACACACCGACCTTCGTCCTCACCCATCACCCGCGCCCGTCGATCGAAATGGAGGGCGGCACGACGTTCCACTTCCTCGACGCTTCGCCCGCCGAGGCGCTCGAGACCGCCCGCGAGGCTGCGGACGGCCAGGACGTACGCATCGGCGGAGGGCCCACCGTGATCCGCAACTTCCTTGCCGCCGGGCTCATCGACCGCATGCACATCGTGGTGGTCCCGATCCTGCTCGGCCGAGGCGTACGCCTCTGGGACGGACTGGAGGGCCTCGAGAAGGACTACGAGGTCGAGGCCGCCTCATCGCCCAGCGGAGTCACGCATGTGACGTTCACCCGCTTGGGTCTCTGAACCGCCTCGGTCGAGGAGCCGGAGCGCGGGCAGGGTGCGCGACGCCATGACCGCCTTGGCGGCACCCTCCACGCGCACCGAAAGCCCTCCTGACCAGCACAGATGAGATTGTCGGCGACTACCGCCCCGCTTCAGGACGACGATGTCGGTTCAGGCACCTGTGTATCGCGCGGACGTAGTTCTCGGAGCGATCGGAACCGATGATGCCCGGTGCCATCTTGGTCATCATGGAGCTGAAAGTGGTGCGGGTGTCGAGGTCCACGACGATCAGCGAGCCGCCCGATCCTCCCCGGTAACAGGCTCGTCCCTGAGGCACGTAGGGCACTGTTTCACTCTCGGGAAGCGCGTACCCGATACCCCATCGCAGGGGGATGCCGAGGACGAGATCGGTTCCGTGGCTCTTTCCTCGAAGATCAACCCGATTGTGTCGGGCGAGAGTAGCCCAACGCCGTCGACTGCGCCGCCCAGCGCGAGCGCTCCCAGTCGTACATCTCCTCGGGGCGGAACCGAGGGCGTCTCGCACGGGCGTGAATCGCGCATGACATGACGTCGGCTACAGCACCAGATGGGTATCAACCAGCGGACGAATCCCCGTTCGGGGAATCTTCCACACCGATGTGGAATCAGAACAGCCTCGCACCCCGGCTGGGCCCACGGGTCACCACCGTGCGGGTCCGGGACGGGGTGCACGACCTGGTCCTGTCGACAGCCGAGGCGCGCGAGCTCATCTTCACTGAGCTCGATCTCTGGCTCAGTGCCTATCTGCCGGACCGGGCCGAACCCAGAAGTCGGCAGAGGAACGGGTAAGCGCGGGCGAAGGCCCTCTCCCCGCTGATGCACTCGAAGATCTCCAGACCGACATGGCCATAGCACAGGTCATTGGAAGCGCGCCGGGCCACGCCCGGCCCATCAATGCGTGCGCCCCACGTGGTGGGAGCGCCGGCCCGCCGTGGACCAGCCCGAACCAGAAGCAGCCCTCCCGGCCTTGGGGAACACTCGGGGCTGGTGGCGGTCATGCCCGTGTGATGCGGTCTGTTGCCCCGCTTGTCGCGCGTTCTGCGACATCGGCGGGAGCCGCGGCGATGACTTCGTCGAGTGCGGAGCGGGAAGTTTGCAAATCGGTGATGGCCTTGGTGATCCGCTCGCGTTCCTTGGTCAGGTCGGCGAGGAGATCGGAGCAGGTCGGCACCAGGCGTTCGCCCTCGTCACGCAGGCAGGGCAGGATTGTCGCGATGGTGGCGGTGTTCAGGCCGGCGGCGAGCAGGCTGCGGATGCGGCGCACGGTATCCACGTCCGCGTCGCTGTATTCGCGGTAGCCGCTGGGCCGCCGCTCGGGCTGGAGCAGGTTCTGTTCTTCGTAGTAGCGCAGCAACCGTTCGTGTACGCCGGTCTTGCGGGACAGCTCACCGATCCGCACGTCATCCTCCTCATGGATGTCTCGAGCGGGCAACGCCGCTTGACTCTCACACCGATGTGAGACTCTAGCTTCCCCGGCATGAACAAGAGTTACGCCTCACTCGCGGCCTTGTGCGCGAGTGTCTTCGTTGTCGGTACGTCGGAATACCTGGTCGCGGGCATGCTGCCCGAGGTGGGCGCGGATCTTCAGGTACCGCAAGGCACCGCAGGACAGGCGGTGACCGCCTACGCGCTCGGCGTGGTGATCGGCGGGCCCGCGGTGACCATGCTGACCGCGCGGCTGCCCCGCAAGCCCCTGGCACTCGGGCTGATGCTGCTGTTCGCCGCGGGCAGCGCGCTCAGCGCCCTGGCCTCCTCGTTCACGATGTTGCTGGCCGGGCGGGTGGTCTCCTCGCTCAGCCACGCCGCGTTCTTGGCGTTGGCGCTGGTGATGGCCACCAGCATGGTGCCCGAGCACAAGACCGGCTCGGCGATCGCCACTGTGGCCTCCGGGTTCACCGTCGCTACCTTGCTCGGGGTACCGCTGGGCTCGCTGCTGGGACACGCGGCCGGCTGGCGGGCCCCGTTCGCGGTGCTGACCGCGCTGGCCCTGGCCGCCATCGCGCTGTTGGCGCTGGTACTGCCCAAGCGGCAGGCGCCGTCCGCCAGCCTGCGCGACGAGCTGCGCGTAGTGAGCCGCAAACCGGTGCTGCTGGCTATCGCCACCACCGCGGTCGGCTTCTCCGGCGTCGCCGTCGTCTTCACCTACATCGCGCCGCTGCTCACCCGTATCGGCGGTTTCTCCCCGGCCGCCGTCTCCGCTCTCCTGCTCGCCTATGGCGCCGGCAGCTTTCTGGGAAACCTGGCCGCCGGCAAGCTGACCGACAGGTCCATGTCCGCCACCGTGCGCGGGGTGTTCGGCGGCTTGACCGGCGTGCTGGTGGCCATGCCGTTCGCCGTCGCCTGGCAGCCCACCGCTGTACTCGCGGTCCTGGTCCTGGGCCTGCTGGCCACCGCCACCATCGCCCCGCTGCAGGGCCTGATCCTGCGCCATGCCGGCTCCGCTCCGACGTTGGCCGTCGCGGCCAACGTCGGTGCCTTCAACCTCGGCGCCGCCGCCGGCTCTGCCATCGGCGGGGCCATCGTCGCCGTCGGCGCGCTGCGCTGGACCGGCCTGGCAGGGGCCGTACTCAGCCTCAGCGGCCTGGCCCTGACCTACCTGGCTCTGCCCCGAACCGGGACCGCGCAGCTCACCGGCGGTGCCCCGGTGGGCACCGCTGTTTGACCCCCGAACCCACCCTCTCTGGAAGGTCCCTTCTGACCATGCGCGCTGTCCAGATCGACCGACACGGCGGTACCGACGTCCTGGTCCTCCGCGAGGTCGCCGCACCCGAACCCGCCTCCGGTGAAGTCCTCATCCGCACCGCGGCCAGCAGCCTCAACCCTGTGGACTGGAAGACCCGCGCCTGGCAGGTCGGCCCGCCGCTGCCGGCCACGCTCGGCTGGGACATCTCCGGCCAGGTCGTCGCGAGCAACGACCCCGCCCACGAGGTGGGCGCCCACGTGATCGCCATGTCCGCGCAGATCGCCACCGGCCGCGGCACCTGGGCGGAGCTGGTCGCCCTGCCCGGCCACCTGCTCGCATCCGCACCGGCCACCGTGCCGTTGGCCGACGCGGCGTCCCTTCCGCTGGCCGGGACGACCGCCCTGCAGGCTCTGCGGGCCACGGAGTTGAGCGCCGGGGAGCGCATTCTGGTCGTCGGCACCGCCGGGGCGGTCGGCGGCCTGGTTGTCCAACTCGCCCGCTTGACCGGCGCCCACGTCGATGCCCTGGTCTCCCGGCACGGCCATGAGCCGGCCGCGGTGGAGCTCGGCGCGGAGCGGGCCTGGCACCGTCCGCAGGACCTGCCCCGCGGCCGGTATGCGGCCGTCCTCGACACCGTCGGCGCGGACGTGGCTGCGGCCCTCGTCCCCGGAGGGCGTTTCGTCTCCATCGCCGACCATCCCCTGCCCGACGTGCCAGGCGCCCGCAAGAGCTACGTCCAGGAGAACGCCACCGACCTCGCCCACCTCGCCGAGCTCGTCGACAGCGACGAGCTGCGGCTGCGGATCGCCGACCGCTTCTCGCTCGACGACATCCGCACCGCCCACGAGCGCTTCGAAGCCGGCGGCCTCCTCGGCAAGGTCGTCATCACCTTCTGAGGTACATCGCGTGCTTCGCCGACGGATCTGGAACCGGCCGCGTTCATCCGAACGCGGCCGGGGACGCCGACATCGGCTGCCGAGATGGGGATCTCCCGCGCGTGCGCGTCGAAGTGGGTCAACCGTTACCGACGGCACGGTGAACTCGCTTTGCTGGATTGTCCTTCAACACCCCGACGCCAGCCGACCGCGACCGATGCTGACATCGTCGCCCGGATCGATACGCTCCGCCGTGCCGAGAGGTGGTCGGCGTCTCGCATCACCTTCGAGCTCCAGGCCGAAGGCGTCTCGATCAGTCGCCGCACGGTGTCCCGGCATCTGCTCGCACTCGGGCCGAACAGGCGCCGCTTCATCGACCCGAGCGGCGAATCGAACCGGGAGCCGCGGAAGATCACCGCCCGCCGTCCCGGGCACATGGTCCACATCGATGTCAAGAAGGTGGGACGGATCCCTGACGGCCGGGGGCTGGAGAGCACACGGACGTGGCAGCGCTCGGGCCAAGATCGTCGAGCGTCGCACAACGTCTCGGTATCCGTTGTGATCCGCTGCTGACTGGGCGGCTGGTGCCCGCGGAATCGACGGTGCGCCGACTGCTGGCCCGCGTCGACGGCGACGCACTGGATCGAGCAGTCGGCCGCTGGCTGGCTGGCCGCCGCCCGAAGGCGGCCGGCCCCACCGGCCTGCGCGGAGTGTCGGTGGACGGCAAGAGCGGCGCCGCCAAGGCAACCGGCCGCAAGATCCTCCTGCTCGCCGTCGTGGAGCACACCACAGGCCCGGCCCTGGCCCAGATGGACGTCGGTGAGAAGACCAAGGAGATCACCTGCTTCCCTCCCCTGCTGGACACCGTCGCCGACCTGGCCGGAATGGTCATCACCGCCGACGCGATGCACACCCAGCGCGAACACGCCGCCCACCTGCTGGACCGCAAGGCCCACTACATCATGATCGTCAAGGGCAAGCAGAAGCACCTGCGCCGACAGCTGACATCCCTGGCCTGGAAGGACATCCCGCCGCCGGGCCGCGCCAAGCAGACCAGCCACGGACGATCCGAGGTCCGCCGCATCAAGGTCGCCATCGTCAGGAACCTGCTGTTCCCCGGCGCCCGCCAGACCATCCAGATCAACTCCGCCGCACCGACCGCAAGACCGTCAGGCCCACCATCACCACCGTCTGCGCCGTCTTGCCGTGGTGTGTATGGCGTGATCCGCTGGTGGCGTGACCCGAGTAGCACACGGGGGAAGGCTGGCGCGGTAGCAGGCACCGTTGGCAGTGGCAATGCGCTCGATGCGGATGACGCCCTGGCGGCGAACCAGGTTCTCGTCCTGTGCAGGAGCGCGATGGCGGTCGTGGCCGTCTCCTCCGGCAGCGCTTCGGTGAGGGCGAGCCGCCTCAACCCGCTCTCCACCCACCGCCGTCAGGGAGTCGGCCGACCTTCTTCACGTCGACGTGGACCCTGTGTCCGGGACGGGGTTGATCTTCAGCGCGCGATGAGCGCGACCGACTTTCTGACCGCGTCCAGTGCTGCTGTTCGCTGCTGGCCGGTCATGTGGGCCGGCCCATAGGTGACCACGGGGTCGAGGACCTGGAAGCCGACGAACTCCAGCATGCCGCGGTGGATGTGGAACAGGAATTCGTTCATCGGGCCGAAGCGGCCACCAGGCTGGAACGACTCACTGGACCCGCCGGTCGTGAGCAGCAGCATCGCGCGCTTCCCGCCGAGGGCCGCGTCGCCGAAGAGCCCGTGGTCCCCGCCGAAGACCCCGCCCATCACGAAGACCCGGTCGATCCATCCCTTGAGGATGGCGGGCAGCGAGAACCACCACATCGGGAACGACAGCACGAGCAGATCAGCGGCGAGCAGCCGGTCGAGATGAGCCCTGACGGCCGCATCGAGCGTAGCGTCCTTGACCGCGCGCATCTGTTCGACCTGCGGCTTGAACGGTCCGTCCACAGGTGGGAACTCATGGCGGTCCAGGACCGGGGCCCATCCGTCGGCATAGAGGTCGAGGACATCGACTCGGTACCCGGCCTCGCGCAGGGCCTGAGTCGCGGTGGTCATCTGGGCGGTGCTGAACGAGTGGGGCTCAGGGTGAGCGTGAACGATCAGGGCAGTGGGAACGGCATCCAGGGTTGACATGAGAAAATCATATCGACATATAGCGATCCGTCAATCAGAGGATGGTGTCGATCGCCCGCGCCACCTGCGCCAGCCGCTCTTCATCGCGGCGATAGTGGGTCCACTTGCCCACCCGGGTGGGATGCACGAGTCCCGCCCGTTCGAGCGTGCTCATGTAGCTGGAGACAGTCGACTGCGCGAGTCCCGACTTCGCCTGGATGTGCGTGACGCATACGCCGACCGACCGACGGTCCGCGATCGACTCGTACTCACCGAAGTGAGTGTCGGGATCCTTCAGCCACTGCATGATCTGCAAACGGGCAGGGTTGCCCAGGGCCTTGAACACCTCGATCAGATCACCCGGACCCGATCCCACCACGGTCATGCGCCACCTCTCCTGCCGGATACTCCGACACACCACGATATCCCGATACCGGACTCCCAGTGCTCTGACTGATGGTCGCCCATCGGGCCCAGCGTGCCGCTCCGGCCGAACCGGGCGTGGAATGGGCGGCATGAGGTCGTTCTTGCCTGCGCGTGCCGCCGTCATGCCCCCTCCCCGGAATCCGGAGGCGCCGGGCCCACCCGGGACCGGACAATGGCGCGCATGGTCGTCTTCCGCTGCCGCCGCTGTCACGGTGATGTCACCGCACCCGTACGGGAGGTGCCGCTGCCCGATGCGGACAATGCCCCGGCGCCGTACGCGCTGCCGAAGGGCGAGGAGTGCCCGCCGCGGATGCGTCCGGGCACCTTCGCCTACGATCCGCCCGAGGCCGGGGAGCGCATCTACCGGCCACATTTCGCAGGGGCGGCCCTGGGCCTCCACCGCGCGGGGCTGAACGGCATCGTCCTGGCCCGGGCCGATGTGCACGGCACCGAGCTCACCTCACTGCGCGGACGGCGGAACGGCTGCTGCGGCCTGGACGGCTGCGACGGCCCGAACCTCGTGTGCCGATGGTGCACGGCCGAAGTGGCCACCGAGCGTTCGGACTGCTGGACCCCGCAGGAAGTCGTGCTCGTCCCCGCCGCGGTGGAGGGCGTCGATGTCGGCCGGCTTCGGTCCGGCCAATCATGATCGTTGAGCCCACCGCGCCCCCACCACACCCAGCCGGCCGTGGTCGGCGGCGATGGGCGGCTCGTGGGCGGCACCTCGTCTGTCTGCTCGTGTCGCCGGCCCCGCGGCCGAGGCGGCAGCGGGGCCGGCGACGTGGCCGACGGCGGAGTCGGTGCGCATGCCGCCGGCCGCTCTCTCAACCCGTCTTCACCACATGGGAGGCTCTGAGGACCTTCCCGGACGCGTCCAACGCCTTCACCTGAAAGTACGGTCCCCTGCTGCGGGTGGTGACCGCCGTTTCGAATCCGGAGCGGGGAGCGTGCCTGACCACCACGGAGAGGGAGCGGGGGTCCGGTCCGGCGAGTACCCGCCAGGCTCTCGTCTGCGTCGAGCCGTTCCAGGACGCGTAGACCACGCTGTGGCCGTCTGCCGTCCGTGCGGCCGCTTTCGGCGGGTAGTAGGGAGTGCCTACCCATGTGTTGCGGAACGCCCGGTAGGAGATGTCGGAGCCCGGCATCCTGACGTCGTAGAGCAGGTTGCGCGAAGGGGTGTTCTCGGTGTTCCCGGCTCCGGCGTACTCCGAGTAGTAGGACTCCTGGCCCCACCCGATGAATTGGTTGCCGTTGGGGAGCGCCTGGGTGTTGCCTTGCGACGGCGCGAACAGCGCCGGGTCGTGGTAATAGCTCCTGTCCACGGTCGCCCGGTGGGTGCGCGCGTCGAGGTTCAGGATCAGACCGTGCGACTGCTGTTCGGGGGTGCCGTCGGGCTGGTTGCAGCAGCCGTCGTCGAACATGCTGATTCGGTTTCCGGGGCGGAAGCGGGCATCGTGCTGCCAGTAGAAGCGGGCGTTGGGGGCGAAGGTGAAGTCGCTCTTCTTTCCCCCGAGTTGCCAGCGGATCTTTCCGGATTTCCGGGAGATGTTGTAGATGGCCCACATGTTCCGGGACGAGATCAGCAGCTCACCCTTGTCGTTCTCATCGATGGAGTTGAGGTGGTAGGCGTCCCATACCCCGCCGGACGACGACGCGTCCGAGGCCGGTACCTCGGAATCGGCGGGGTTCACGTGCCGGAGCATGTCCCAGGAGAAGACGAGTTTGCCGGTGGCCAGATCGACTTCCTGGACCTCGCTGTCCAGGATCGCCCCGTCCTCCGGACCGCCGTAAGGGCGCAGATCCATGGGTACGGTTCTGGACGCGATGAACAGCGCGGTTCCCCTGCGGGTCAGGATGAATTCGTGCTCGTCGGCATTGAATCCGTTGTGCGCGGAGACCGTTCTGAACAGCCGGTAGTGGCTGTCGTAGATGTAATAGCACCCACCAGGTTCCGGCGCGCCGCCCGGCAGGTTGGTGTATCTCGGCGGAATGGCGATGGAACCCTGCCACCAGGTCAGCACGGGCTGCGAGGCCCCGGTCCGGGAGTCGTGGTACGTCTGCACCTTGAAGTCGGCGTTTTGCAGGCTTGTGGAGGACAGCGGACGGAACCAGATCGGGTTTCCCGCGTCATCGGAGATCAGCGACCCGGTCTGGCCGATCATCGTGCTCTCGATGGTGTACGGGGCGACGAAGATGTGACCGGGAGCCGTTCCCGGCCGCCGCGTGGTGACGGTGACCCGCATGGGGTTGAGATTTGGGGCGGAGACGAAACTCCACACCCCGCTGCCCGAAGTGACCAGCGCCGGGCCCTCCCCGGAGCCCGACGGGGGCGCCGGTTCCGTGGCGCACGGTCGGGGCGGGAGAGGGGTGCGGGAACCTGCCAGGGTCGGAGACGCACCGCTGGCGAGGGTGAATCCCACCACGAGCACGCAGCACCCCGCGGCTCGGAGCGCCCTCCTTCTCCTGATACGAGCCCGTCGATTCTGCTCCGCCATCGTCTGTCTCCTCCAGCCGGACATCCCGGTCCGGCCTATGTGTGCGTGCACGCTTTCCGATGACGCCAGACAATACGTCCGGCCGCTTGCTTTCCGGGCCCCGGGCGGATAGGCCATCCGGGCGTTTTCGCCGCGCGCACCGGATACCGCGACGATGGGTTTTCCGGTACGGCCGACGCACACACCCCCACCCGGCTCGCCGCGCAGGCCGACCACACTCCTTTCCCGGCTGCGCAATTCTCTCCTTCGCGTATTTCGGATAGCTGTCCGGCGACAGCGTTCAGTTGCCGGTGACGAAGTGCGGACGGGGGCCATATCGCTGCGCGACCAAGGGAATCCCGCGAGCCGCGATGAGTCCTGCCGCGTCCCGCGGTCGTACTGTTCGGAACCCGTTACCGAGGAGGACTTCTGATGCGTAACGTGACCTATTCGATGGGCGTGTCACTTGACGGCTACATCGTCGGGCCGGACGGCGCCTTCGACTGGACAGCGCCCGACGAGGAGATCATTCGCTTCGTCACCGACGAGATTCGAGAGGTCGGCGTCCACCTGTTGGGACGACGGCTGTACGAGACGATGCTGTACTGGGAGACCGCCGACCAGGATCCATCGCTCGACGACTCAATGCTCGAGTGGGCCTCGATCTGGAAACCGCTGCCGAAGGTGGTGTTCTCCACCACGCTGTCGGCGGTGCGGGGCAATGCCCGCCTGGCATCCGGCAGCCTGGCGGAGGAGATCGAGCGGTTGCGAGCCGAGGCGGGGGAGGGCGACATCGCGATCGGCGGCGCGACCCTCGCCGCCGAGGCGGCCGCGTTGGGTCTCATCGACGAGTACCGGGCCAGGGTCTACCCGGTGCTGGTTGGCGGTGGCATCCCGTTCTTTCCCCGGCGCGAGAGGCGGGTGGACGTCGAACTCGTCGAGACCCGCACTTTCGGCTCGAGAGTCGTCTACCTCCGCTACCGCGTGGCGCGTTAGCCGGCTCGTCCGCCGGGCACCAGGAAGAACGTGCCGGCCAGTGCCCCTTCCTCAGCGAACTGACCTGCGTCGAAGCGGTGTGAACTACGGTGTGGCGAAGGCGAGTCGGACGGACCACACCCCATCGCAGACGCACCTGAGGCCCCGGGTAGACGGGCCAAGAAATCGACCCGCGAAAGGCGGCCCCCCACGGGGACGCGGCGCAAGGACGTTCACGCCGATCCTCGTCGACCGGGCCACGCCTGCCGATCAGGCGCTTGTCTCCCCTGGTTGTCGCAGGAAACCCGGGCATGACGGCGCCCTACCTCAAAGCCGCCAGCGGCGCCCCCGCGAGCGGTGTGGGAAGCGGCCCGCCCACGCGGCATACAGCCCGCGCCGGTGGTCCGCTGTGTCATCATGCGGTGGTCTGTTCCTGGAGCCGCTGGCGCAGAGTCGTGGCGTGGCGCACGAGTCATCGAGCAGGAGAGCACATTGGCCACCACAGCCCCGCAAGGCGTTCCCGGCCCGTCCCCCGGGCCCGGTGCCACGCCCCTGCCTCCGGAGCTCGCCCCGGCGGCCGTCGAGCGGTGGCGCTCTTCCTCGGGGGCGGTGGTCGACTTGCTGGCCCAGGCGCGCGAGCTCGGCGGGGTCTGCGCTGTGCGGCTCGGCCCGCGCCCCACGGTGCTGGTCACCGACCCGGAGGCGGTGCGGCACGTCCTCGCCCTTCATCCCGACCGCTACGTCAAACGCTCCCACCGGGCCCGCGTGCTGGTCGGAGACGGGGTGCTCTCGGCCACCGGGGAACCGTGGAAGCGTCAGCGCCGACTCCTCCAAGCCGAGTTCACCGGAGCGGGGATCCGCCGCTACGAGCAGCGGATCGCCGGCGCCGCGCGCCGCGCCGCCGACCGCTGGGCACAGTGCGCCCGTACTGGCACGCCGACCGACGTCGGCGAGGACATGCGCTTCTTCGCCCTGGACACCATCTGGCGCTCCCTCACCGGCCATCCCCTCGACGAGACCACTGACCGCGAACTCGCCGCCGTCGAGGCGGTGGGGGCCGCCCTTCCGAGCACCCCCTCCGCGTCGGCCGACGCCACCGAGCTGCGCACCGCCGTGGCCGCGGACCTCGCGAGGATCGACGCCGTCGCCGAACACGCGATCACGGCCGCCCGTCGAGGAGAGGCGGGGCCGGATGGCCCCGGCCTGCTGCACGTCCTGGTGGACGCCGGGAAGACTCGGCCCGAATACACCGACCAGCTGATGCGCGACGAGCTGGTCACTCTGCTTGCCGCCGGTCACGAGACCACTGCCACAACGCTGTCCTGGCTGTATCTGCTGCTCGCCCGCCACCCCGAAGCCCGCCGCTGGGCCCTGGGCGCGGGAGGCATGGGCTCGCCCGGGCGCGAGAGGGCCATCCGGGCTCTCGTCTCGGAGACCTTGCGGCTCTATCCGCCAGCATGGCTGATGCCCCGTCATGCCATCGAGGACGACACCCTCACCGGCTACCGCATCGCGGCCGGCACCGACATCTTCGTGTGCCCCTACCTCACCCACCGCGACCCGGCGCTGTGGCCCGAGCCCAACCGGTTCGCCCCCGAACGGTTCACCGCGGCGGACGAGGACCGCCCCTCCTCCCGGCACGGCGCGTACTACCCCTTCGGCATCGGAGCCCGGGCCTGCCTGGGCGCGCAGTTCGCCATGCGCGAGATGACGGTGCTCCTGGAGCACCTGCTGCCCGCCTTCACCCCCTCCTTCCACACCACCCCGACCTCGGCCGTCTTCGGGCTCACCGTCCGCCCCGACGGCCCGATGCCCGCCACCATCACGCCCGTTCCGGACGGCTCGTAAGAGCGCCCGGGGCGATCCCGTTCGGCGACGAGGACGCCCCGGCCGACGCCCCCGATCGCCGCCGGGGGCGACTGCGCGCGTTCGGGGGATCTCGTCGTGTTCCGCACCCCGTCCTCGACGGACACCCGGTGGTACGCCCTCGCCCTACTTCGGTGTCTGGAAGCCTCCGATCTTCTCCTCGAGCAGTTCGGCCAGCCGCAGCGGGGTGCGGTCCTCGAACATCGGACCGATGAGCTGCACTCCCACCGGCAGACCCTCGGGGGACCGGACCGCTGGCACAGCGGTGGCGGGCAGGCCGGGCATGGTGGCCAGACCGGCCCAGACGAGCTGGTCGAGGTACGGATACGCGACGCCGTCGATGTCGATGCGGCGTTCCAACAGATTGGGGTCGTGGTCGTGCGGGAACGCGGGCGTCGGCGTGATCGGGCACACCACGGCGTCGAACTCGGCGAAGAGCTGCCGCCAGCCGTGGCGGTGGAGTTCGCGACGGTTGTTCGCCTCGATCCAGTCGCGGTGGCTGAACACCATGGCACGCAGCCGCGCGGCGTCCAGGCTCTGGTCGTCTGTGCTCAGTCCGGCGGCGCGGGTCCGCAGCTGCTCGTAGGATTCGATGGGAAAACGCGCGATGGAGCTCGAGATCAGCAAATGCGTGTAGAGCGTCGCGGCCTCGGTCAGGTCGGGCAGCAGCGGACTGTGCCGTTCGACGCGGGCGCCGCCGTCGACAAGCGCGTCGGCCACCCGGTTCACGCCCGCCCGCACGGCGGACCCGGTCGGAATGAGCGGATGCTCGTCGAGGACCAGGACCCGGAAGTCGCGGAGCCGCTCGTGGCGCGCGGGCGGCAGCGTCAGGTCGTACGCGACGCCGAGCGTCAGCGGGTCCGGTCCGGCCATGACGTCGAGCAGGAGCGTGAGGTCGCGGGCCGTGCGCGCCATCGGACCGACGACGGCGAGGTCGAAGTCGGACGGCAATGCCGGCGCGGGCGGCGGGACCATACCGCGGTTCGCGCACAGCCCGAGTGTCGGCTTGTGGGCGTAGACACCGCAGAAGTGCGCGGGGGTGCGCAACGAACCGGCGATGTCGGAGCCGATGGACAGCGCGCCGAATCCGGACGCCAGGGCCGCCGCCGACCCGCCGGAGGATCCACCCGACGTGCGACCGTGATCCCACGGGTTATTGGTGGTGCCGTAGATCTCGTTGAAGCTCTGGATATCTTGCAGCCCCACGGGCACATTGGTCTTGCCGAGCACCACAGCGCCCGCGGTCTTGAGCCGCGACACCTGCACCGCGTCCTCGGCCGGCATGTGGTTCCGGTGTAGCGGCATGCCCCAGTTCGTGGGCAGCCCGGCGATGTTGTAGGACTCTTTGACCGTCACCGGAATGCCCAGTATCGGCCCGTCTTCACCGCGGGCACGCGCCTGGTCGGCACCGCGCGCGGCGGCCCGTGCACGGTCGAAGTCCGGCACACAGATCGCGTTGATCGCTTTGTCGTCCCGCTCGATACGGGCGATCGCCTCGTCGGTCAGTTCCGCCGAGGTCACTTCACCGGCACGCAAGGCAGCCGCGAGTTTTTCGGCCGTCTGAAAATTCCACTCCATAAATCCGACCGTACTGGCCTGGGGAACAGGTCATAAAATGCCGCTTCGCGCAACGGGACGGATGTCTCAATACCCATCATGTTCTTTCCGGCCACCGACAATTCGCCGCCCGCCGGCGATGGCGACACGTGGTCCCGCACCTTCTTCGCGAAGCTCGGGTGGTGGGCGTAGGAGTCGAGCACCGTCACCCCGCAGTGCCGACCGGTGGTGGTGAGCCGGCCGGACGGCCCGGAAGGCGTAGATGCCGTCCCCCAGATCGACGGGAGACACTAGTCGGTCTCTTAGAGATGGGGGCCGTGGCGTTCGGGTATGAGGTCGGGCGGGGAGAGCCTGCCCATGCCGAAGATCCTGCGTGTGGAGTTGGCGTCGGACCAGGAACGCGAGGTGCGGGAGCGTCTGCGGGCACGTGATCTCGCACCGGGTACCAGACTGCGTCTGGACCGCGTACGGCTGATGGGGGGTGGCCTGACCGTCCCCGAGGTGGCGTCTGGAGGTGAGTACGGGCGTGACGGGTCTGTACTTCCTCGACGAGAGCGGGTCCGTCCCGACCATGCCCACGGGATGGACCTGACCACGGGCAGGACAGCGGGCCGTGGTGCGCCGTGAGGACACGAAGGGCCGACGCGTGAACGTGCTCGGGGCTCTGTCCGTGGGGCGGCATGCCGGTCCGGTGTGGGAGAGGACATGCGGCAAGGCCGACCGGGCCATGCCGCTGGAGTTCGTGTGCACGAGCCTGGTCCGCCTGCCCGGCGGGGCCGCCGCTCCGGAGCAGCCCCCACGGGTTCCACACGCGTACGGCCGTGCACCGTCGTCCTGGACAACGCCTCCGCACACGTGGCCCGGGCGTTCAAAGGCCCCCGCGAGGAACTGGCCGCCATCGGCGCCGAACTCTGTTCTCCGCCGCCCCGCGGTCCCGAGCTCAACGCCATTGAACGAATGTGGCACCCAGCGATGTACGAGGTCTGCCCCGAGTGCGTCCACACCACCGCCGAGGCGGTCGGTACCGCCGTCGGCCAAGCCCTGAACCGCCAACGCGCGCATCAAAGGATCAACAGCGCACTGCACCCAAGCCGCTCAGACGTCGAGCGTGCTGATCAGCATCGCGGACCACCCCGGCCATCGCGCGCGGAAAGGCAACTCGCCCCGATGACACTGAGTCTGAGCAACATCGATCTCAATCTGCTGATACCGCTGCACGCGTTACTCATGGAACGCAGCGTCACCAAGGCGGCCGAGCGGGTCGCTGTCGGCCAACCGGCGATGAGCGCATCCCTGGCCAGGCTCCGGCGGTGGTTCGACGATCCGTTGCTGGTCAGGCACGGCCGTCAGATGGAGCTGACCCCGCTGGCGGAGTCGCTGGCGCCGCAGGTCGATGAGCTGCTTGCCGGCATGAGGGCCGTGCTGAGCGCCGGAGCGCGTTTTGACCCCAGCGTCGATCACCGCGTTTTCACCATGGTGGCCAGCGACTACGTGGCGACAGTGCTACTGCATCCGCTGCTGCGTGAGCTGAGCGCCGTGGCTCCGAACGTGCGGATCAACATCGTCGCGCTCCCGTCCCGTTTCGCCGACCACCTGCGCAGAGGGCAGCTCGACATGCTGATCTGGCCACCCGGTCTGCTGGGCGAGGAGTTGTCGGTTTTCCCCAACACAGCTCTGTTCTCCGACGAGTTCGTCGCGGTGATGGACGAGCACCACCCGGACGTCGGCACGACTCTGTCCACCGCGCAGTTGTCCACCCTCCCCTACGTCAAGATCGTGGGTCCCACCCTGTCGGTGGCCGAGGCGCGGCTGGACCAATGCGGCGTATCCCGGCAAGTGGTGGCCACCACCGGTACGTTCACCAACGGGATCCTGTTGGTCCAGGGCACCCGCAAGGTCCTGATCGCTCCGCGACGACTGTTCGATCGGTTCGGTGCGGCCCTCGGGTTGCGATCGGTGACCTTGGACCCGTCGTTCCCCCAGTTGATCGAAGCGATGTACTGGCACCCCAAGAACACGATCGACCCGGGCCACCGATGGCTGCGGGAGCGCCTCCAGCACGTGGCCGGGAACCTGTGAACCCCGACCACCACTCCCGGGCGTTTTGTCCTCTATCACTGTCGATGATGCCCCTCATTGCCGGCACTGCGCTTCTGCTGGGCACAACCGCCCGCCTACCCTGAATATCAGCCCGATCGGGCGTGCCGAGTTTCCAGTCGTCACCAATGCCTCAATGGATTGCCGATATGACACTGCGGTGGGCTCCGCACAGAGCAAGCGAAGGTGGATTCGCACGCGACTGAGCCACTGACGTAATCGGATTGCCCATCACACACAGAATCGTCCCGGGTTTACGAGTTCCCCGAGGAGTCGTTCGTGTACGAGAAAATCCTGGAAATCCTCCGTTCGGCCCTCGAGGAGCTGAACGTCGCTGCCGTGGACGGCGTCACCAACGACGATCTCCTCGAGATCTCCCTGTATGGCGATGCGGGCGTCTTCGACTCGATGTACTTGGTCAGTTTCCTCACCCTCGTCGAGGACGCCCTGGCCGACGAGTACGACGTCGAGGTCGTCCTCGCCTCGGAACGGGCGTTGTCGCGCATGGTGAGCCCGTTCTCGAGCGTGCGTCGGCTCGTCGACTTCGTCGCCGAAGAACTCGGGGTTGCTGGTGCCGCCCCTGCCTCGGCGGCCACCACCCCATGAAGATTCTGATCACGGGCACCCGGAAGGGCGTCGGACGCACACTCGCCGAACACTTCCTCGGCGCGGGCCATACCGTCATCGGGTGCAGCCGGCGCGGTTCCCCCGTCGAGCACCCGCGCTATGAGCACCACGAGGTCGACGTCACCGAGTCCGACCAGGTCCGCGGAATGTTCCGGGCCGTGAAGCGCAGTCACGGCTACCTCGACGCACTGGTCGCGAATGCCGGGACGTCCACGATGAACCATTTCATGCTCGTCCCCGAGGACCTGACCCGACGGATCTTCGATGTCAACGTCTTCGCGGTGCTGGGCTGCTGCCGCGAGGCCGCGAAACTCATGCGCCACTCCCCCGGGTCGACCACGGCGATCCTTGCTGTCTCCACGGTCGCCGTGCCGTGGGCGCTGGAGGGGCAACTTGCATACAGCGCGAGCAAGGCCGCTGTCGAACAAGTGGTACGGGTCATGAGCAAGGAACTGGCGGACCACCGTATAAGGATCAACGGCATCGGGCTCCCCCCGGTCGACACCGGGCTGGCCCGAAGCGTTCCGGCGGAGAAGCTGCGGGCCCTGGTCGACCGCCAGACGATCAAACGACCGTGCACGGTCGCCGACATCGTGGGTCCTGTCGAGTTCCTCCTCGGTCCCGGCTCGGCTTTCGTCACCGGTGAAACGCTATTCCTCGGAGGCGTGAATTGATGTCACCACAACTCCGCGAGGACCTTGCGGCCCGCTTCGCCGATCTCGGTTCCCGTCCGGCGCTGGTCGAGGATGACGGGGACCGGTCCTTCGCCGACCTGCTCGCCGAGATCGAGACGGTCCGCGCCGCCCTCGACGCGTACGGTGTGCGACCCCACGACGTGGTGGTGCTCGCCGGCGACGTGTCGGCGCGGTCCGTGGCGGCCTTGTTCGCCCTGTTCTGGCACCGTGCGGTGGTGGTCCCCGTTGCGGTGCCCGACAGGCAAACCCTCGCGGCCATCGCCGAGGTCTGCGGAGCCGGTCACGTCCTGACACCAGGTTCGCGACCACGACTGGAACCCCTCCCCGCGGTGGCCGGTGACCGCGACGGTCGCGGCGAATCAGCCGGGCGGCACAGTGCGACCCGGCGCCGGCTCGCCGCGTCGGGGGCGGCCGGTCTCGTGTTGCTCAGCAGCGGGAGCACCGGCACCGCGAAGATGATTCTCCACGACTTCGACGCTTTGATCGCGGCGAAGCTACGCCGGCGGGCACGCGGCGGCACGAGGGCGCCCGCCGTGCTCATGGTCCTGATGTTCGACCACATCGGCGGCATCAACTCGCTGCTCAGCACCGTGTTGGGCGGAGGCCGCGCGGTCCTGCCCGCCACGCGGACCCCCGCGGAGATCTGCCGGCTGATCGAGCGCCATCAGGTCCGGGTGCTGCCGACGAGCCCGACGTTCCTCAACCTGATGCTCGTCGGAGGTCACCACCGCCGTCATGACGTGAGCAGTCTCCGTATGATCACTTACGGCACAGAGCCCATGCCGGACGGACTCCTCGGCCGGGTGCACGCCGCCTTCCCGGGCGTGCGGCTGCTGCAGACCTTCGGTACCAGCGAGACCGGGATCGCCACGACGACAAGCGCGGCGTCCGACAGCACCTTCTTCCGGTTCTCCGACCGCGACGTAGAACACCGCATCATCGACGGCGAGTTGTACATCCGGAGCACCACCCAGTTCCTGGGCTATCTCAATGCCTCCGACGAGGCCGTCACCGAGGACGGCTGGTTCCGCACCGGCGACATCGTCGAAGAGATCGGCGATGGCTACCTCCGCATCTTGGGACGCGCCACGGAGGTGATCAATGTCGGCGGTGAGAAGCTACTGCCTTTCGAGCTGGAGTCGATCCTGCTGACGAGTCCGCTCATCGAAGAGTGTGTGGTCTACGGTCGGCCGAACGCACTCACCGGCCAGTCGGTCTGCGTCGACGTAAAGCCGGCCACGTCGATGCCCGACCGGATCGTCCGGCAACGCGTGAGGGCGTTCCTGGCCGAGCGGGTCCCGCCGTACAAGGTTCCGGCAAAAATCAATGTCGTGGACACCGTTGCCGTGTCCGAGCGATTCAAGAAAGTGCGGGGCTCGCGCTGAGGGTAGCGCGTGTATGCGGGTTTCCGGGCGGCCGGTGAACCGCGACGAACAGCAAGACGCCGCCACCCCGCGGTGCATATCCGCCGTGTCGAAGGGAGAACCCCCGTGGAATCGTCGAGCAGGGTTGCCGTCATCGGTGGCGGACCGGCCGGGTCGGTCGCGGCCCTGACGTTGCAGCAGTTGGGTCATGACGTCGAGATCTTCGAACGCGAGCGTTTCCCTCGCTACCGGATCGGCGAGTCTTTGCTGCCCGGAACGCTTTCGATTCTCAGTCGTCTCGGCATGGAGAAGGCTATTGACGACCAGGAGTACGTTCGCAAGCCCTCCGCGACGTTTCTCTGGGGCGTCGACCAGCCCCCCTGGACGTTCTCCTTTGCCGCGCCCAAAACCAAACCCTGGGTGTTCCGGCACGCCGTCCAGGTCAAACGCGAGGACTTCGACACCCTGCTGCTCGAGACAAACCGCGAACGCGGGGTTCGGGTCCACAACCAGTGCTCGGTCACTGACGTCGACCTCGAGGACCCCGAGCGCGTCCGGTTGAGCGTGCGCCGCGAGGGGCGGGCCGTCGAGACGGTCGAGGCCGACTTCGTCATCGACGCGGGCGGTTCGGGCGGACCGGTCGCGCGCAAGCTCGGGGTGCGCCGATACGACGAGTTCTACCGCAACTTCGCGGTCTGGTCCTATTTCCGTCGCGCAGATCCATTTGAGGGCGACCTCAAAGGCACTACGTTCTCCATTACGTACGAGAACGGCTGGGTTTGGATGATCCCGCTCAAGGGTGATCTCTACAGCGTCGGTGTGGTCATCGACCGTGACCGTGCTGCGGAGGTCCGCGAGCAAGGGCCCGAAGCCTTCTTCCGTTCGGAGCTGCCACGATGCCGCCGGGCGATGGAACTGCTCGGAGATGCCGAGATCGTCGACAAGGTCCGGATCGTGCAGGACTGGTCATACGAAGCCGAGCTCTTCTCGGCCGGCCGGTTCTTCCTCTGCGGCGACGCCGCGTGCTTCACCGACCCGTTGTTCTCCCAGGGAGTCCACCTCGCCACACAGTCCGCGGTGTGCGCAGCGACCGCGATCGACCGCATCAGCCGCACCGTGGGCGAGGAGTCGGCGATCCACGACTGGTACAACCGGACCTACCGCGCGGCCTACGAGCAATACCACGAATTCCTTGCCTCCTTCTACACCTACGCATCCTTCACCGAGCCCGATTCGGAGTTCTGGCGGCGTCGGCGTATCACCGAGTCCGACGATTCCCGGCTCAGTCGCAAACAGTGGTTCGAGCGGCTCGCCCATGGTGAGTCGGGAGCCGGCGCGGAGCTCTCCGAGTTCCACGGCCGGGCCGCCACGATGATCGCCATTGGCGGCCATCAGCGCCCCACGCTCAGCGACGACTTCAGCGAGTCCGAGCTCAACGCGGCGCGCATGACGTGGATCAGCGAGGTGACAAGCCGTCTCAACGGCATCACGCGACTGTGCTGGAACGGCAGCAAGGTCGTTCTCGAACCCGACTACAAGGTCGAGCCGGAGAGCTTCCGCCTGGAGTCCTCGCATGTGCTGGCCAACGAGCTGGGACGGGCACTGCCGGGACATCCGATGACCGAGGCGGATCGCGAGGTCTTCGCCGACCTGGCCGAAACGGAGTTCGGGTACCGGACCCTGGCACGACGGCTGGCGTCCGTCGGTCGGCAGGGGCAGGCATCCCACATCGTCCTGCGCCTCATCGAGCGGGGGTTGCTCACCGGCTACGACAAGGACGGTGAGGAGGTCGCCGTCCAGGGACGGCTGGACTTCGGCGGTGTCGGGGTGGACTACGAGGTCTGACTCATACGCCGTCACACCACCGGCACATACGCGGTTCTTCGATGAGCAGCGAACTCAGTCGCATGAGCGGTTCTCGCTCGCCGGAAAAAGTGCGTGGAACCTATCGAAAGAGGAGGCAAGTGTGATGGAGGAAGGAGGGCACGATTCTGGTGTGGAGTGCGCCCCCTCCAACTCGCGGGGTTCCCACGGACGTGGTGACGCTCAGCTGGGATCCTGCGGGTCCGTCTCCGACCTACTGGCCCGACAGGCTCGTATATACCCCACCCGGATCGCGTTGACCGACGGTGCACGGGTGCTCAGCTACCGCGTACTCGACGGCCTCGCGAGTCACGTGGCGGATCGGCTGAGAGCCGGAGGCGTCGGACGCGGCGAGCGCGTGGTGCTCGCAGGTGCACGGGACGCTCGCATGTTCGCCCTGCTGTACGGCGCGTTCCGGGCGGGCGCGGCAGCGGTCTTGGTGAGCGATGGATGGGATGCCCGGGAACTGTTGCGGCGCTTGGACGCGGTCACCGCGAGCCGGGTCGTGACCACCGACCCCACGGTCGAGATACCCGGCGCGGTGCCCGTGGAGTTCTATGACATCGATGCGGTGTCAGCCACCGATCTGCCTGATCTGCCTGATCTGCCTGATCTGGCCGATCTGCCCGATCAGGACGCCGATCCCGGTACCGCCGGGGAGTTGGCGTATCTGTCCTTCACCTCTGGTTCGGCCGGCCGGCCCAAGGCCGTCGCGGTGAGTCATGCCAACGCTCTCCACTACGCGTTCTCGCTGCGGGAGCGGCTCGGCTTCATGGAGGCCGACGAACCGTGCATGGCACATGTGACCCCATTGGCCGCGGATCTGGGGCACACCGCCTGGTTGCTCGCGTTGGCCACGGCGGGGCGCGTTCACGTTGTTTCGGACGCGCTGACGCGAGAACCGCAGCAGTTCTGGCGCTCGTTGTGGGAGGCGGGGGTGTCGTGTGTGAAAACCACGCCCTCGCACCTCATGGCCCTGCTCGAAGCCCGCCCGACATCACAACCGCGCATTCCCACGCTGATCCTGGGCGGTGAGTCGCTGTCGCGATCCCTTGCCGCCGACCTCCTCGGCAACGATGTGGCCGGACGCGTCGTCAACCACTACGGACCGACCGAGACGACCGTCGGAGCCACGTGCTTCATCGCCTCGGACACCACGGACATGCCCGCGGAAGAGGCGACGGTTCCCATCGGCACCCCCATCGGCGCGGCCACGGTGCGCATACTCGATCCGGAAGGCGGGGAGGAGCGCGGCCAACGGCCGGGTGAACTGCTCATCGGCGGGGCGGGAGTAGCTGTCGGCTACTACAACCAGCCCGACACGACGGCTCGCCACTTCATCGACCATCAGGGCGACCGCATGTACCGTACCGGTGACGTCTGTCGGCGCCGCGCGGACGGGAACCTCGTCTTCATCGGCCGATCCGACCGCCAGGTCAAGATCCGTGGCTTTCGGGTTGATCCTTCGGAGATCGAGCGGGCCATCGACAGCCATCCGGATGCGCTGCAGTCGGCGGTGATCGTCCGCAAGGCCCCCGCAGGCGATCAACTGTTCGCGGCGGTACGGGTTTCCGGCAACCGCCCCCCTCATCACATCGTCGATCCACTGCGTACGTATCTGCGGGGCCTGTTGCCGGAGCACGCGGTGCCTGCCCAGATCATCGCTGTGCGGCGTTTCCCGGTCGGCCCGAGCGGCAAGCTCGACACCGCGTCCCTGTCCGCGAAGGTGAACGAGATCATCGAACAGCGCGCCCGAGCACCGGTCGCCGCACTCGGCGGGACACCGCGTCGCGACACCGCGGACCTGGCGGAGGACCTGGCGAAGCTCTGGTCGGATGCGCTCGGCATCTCCGGACTCGGCACGGACGTCGACGTCTTCACGCTCGGTGGCGACTCGATTCTGGCGATGCGCACCGTCGCGTTCCTCCGTCGTCGCGGATGTGACATCACCGTCGAGGACGTGTACCGGAACCCCACCTGCACGCTCCTCTCCCAGGCAGCCCGCCGGTCCGGCGAGACTCCGCTCTCGCCCTCGCCGAGTTCCGCCGGTGACCGGACGTTGGCGCCGCCACAGCGATGGTTCTTCCGGCAACCCATCCGGGAGCCACACCGCTGGAACCAGACGGTCGTGCTGCTGTGCCGCGAGTCGGTCGACCCACCCGCGCTGTCCGAGGCCATCGTGGCGGTGCTGCACAAGCATCCCGTGCTGCGGCAACCGATCGGTGCGGCCGGCCCCATCGGCGATCCTCGGCGCGCGCCGGACTTGAACGTTCTGACCTTCTCGTTTCTGCCCGCAACGCCGACCGAGATCAGCGCTGCCGTGAACGAGATGGGCGGCGCCCTGCAAGACGGCCTGGACCTGGAGGCCGGGAGGCTCGTCCGGGGACATCTGTTCATCGGCGGTCGTGGCATCGACGACCGGCTCGTGATCACCGTGCACCACCTGGCTGTGGACGGCGTGTCCTGGCGCATCATCTTCAACGATCTCGCCGCGGCATACGCGCAGGCACGGGCAGGGCAGACGCCGCGCTTCACCTCGTCGGGTGACTACTACCAGTGGGCGAAGATCGTGACGCCGTCGCGCACCGCGGACCTGAGTCCGCGCACGGTGCCACGAGCCGGCGGCCACGCACCGCGACCGGCCGCGCTGACCTGGGGGCTGGACGAGGTGGCCACCACCGTTCTCACCGCGCGGTGCGGGCAAGCACACGACCTGGAGGCAGTGTTGCTCGCCGCGTTCGGCGATGGCCTCAGGACGTGGAGCGCCCAACGCGAGGTGACCGTCGAGGTCGAGACGCATGGACGGGACGAAGCCGACTACATGGATACCGTCGGTTGGTTCACCGCCGTCAAGCGGGTGAGAATCGACCTCGTCGGCGCGGACGAGGCCCACGACCGCACGCGGGACATCGAGCGAGGCGTCCACCAGGCGCCGCAACTGCCGATGGATACGGCAGGCCCCCGTCCGAACGTCGGCTTCAACTTCCTGGGAACCTTCCGCTTGCCGGAGGAACAGTCGTTGCGGTGGACCGTCGCCACCGAGACGGCAGGCGCCGCACGCTGTCCCAGTGGTGATCCGCTCTACGATGTCCGGCTCACGGCTCGTATCATCCACGGCAAACTCGTGACCGATCTCGTGTACGACGAGTCGAAGGTTGCCGCAGACCGGGCGGAAGGAATCTTCACCGCCTTCAGCCACGGAGTCGCGGCACGGGCAGGTCTGGCCGAGGTCCCCCCACTCGTGGTCTCGCCGATATCCACCTCCGGAGCGGTCCTGCACCTGGGCACCGTCGCCCAGCAGCAGCCGCGCCTCGAGGCGGTGCACGAACCGGTACCGGTGCTGCTGACGGGAGCCACCGGTTACCTGGGGGGACATGTGCTGACCGAGTTGGTCAGCCGAGGCGCCCATGTGACGTGCCTGGTCCGTGGCGAGCGGGACGAAGCCATGCGGCGCGTCGAGCCGCTCCGCGGAGCCGTGGACATCGTCGTCGGTGACATCACCGAGGAGAACCTGGGACTGTCCCAGGCGGAGGCCGCAACCGCTCGCGACGCCCGGGTGATCGTGCACGCGGCGGCGGATGTCCGACTGGTGGCCCCACCCGCTGAACTGGAGCGCACCAACACCGAGGGCGTACGCCGCCTCCTGTCGTGGATCGACGCGGGGCGGGCGGATGTGCGGCTGCACCACGTCTCGACGCTGGCGGTGGCCGGTCACGTCGACGGTTCCGTGCGTCGCTTCAGCCAGGCTGATCTCAGCATCGGGCAGTCCTTCCGCAACCCGTACGAGCGCACGAAGTACGACGCGGAGGAGCTGATCCGGTCCTGGACGGCGCAGGGCCGTCAGGTGTACATCCACCGCAGCGGCCATGTTGCGGCGCACAGCCGAACCGGCGCCTTCCAGCACAACATCGACAACAATCGGATCTACCAGATCATTCACGACTACGTCCAGGCCGGCGTGGCGCCGCACCGGCCGTCGGTGACCTTCGCCTTCTCCCACGTCGACACCGTTGCGGCAGCGATGACCGCGATCGCACTGCATCCGTACGCCGCTCCGGGCGTGTACCACATCGAAACACCGCACGAAGTCCACCATGACGAACTCGTGCGGTGGCTCGTCGACTACGGCTACCCCGTGCGTTTGGTGGACGAATCCGCCTTCGGCGCCACCACCGGACTGGCCGCACTGTGGTCCCAACTCGAGAGACAGAACGTCGTCATCGAACGCACCCGCACGGCCTCGGCGTTGGAGCGGCTGGGTGTGCGGTTCGCCGAGCCCACCCGCCAGTGGTGGTCCGCCGCACTGGACTGGGCGGTCGACGTCGGTTTCCTCCCGCCGCCGCACGGCGCGGATTCAGCGCAGTTCTCCGCCTGACCGCAATCGCGAAGAAGTGAGGGTAAAAGGTGGCACAACTGTCCCCGGTACTCAAACAGGCCGTACCGATCGTGGCGACGCGGGGCGAGGGCATGTACCTCTTCGACGCCGACGATCGCCGTTTCCTCGACTTCACCGCCGGTGTGGGAGTGACCAGCACGGGGCATTGCCATCCCCGCGTCGTGGAAGCCGCGCAAGCCCAGGTCGCGAAGCTGATCCACGGACAGTACACGACGGTGCGACACGAGCCGCTGCTCGCGCTGACCGAGCGGCTCGGCACGGTGCTGCCGGCGAACCTGGATGCGCTGTTCTACGTCAACTCCGGCAGCGAAGCGGTCGAAGCGGCGCTGAGACTCGCCAGGCACGCCACGGGCCGGCAGAACGCCGTTGTCTTCTCCGGCTCGTTCCACGGCCGGACCATGGGGGCCGCCGCGCTGACCACGGCGGGCACCCGGTTTCGCGCGGGCATCGGTCCCCTCATGCCCGGCGTGGCCGTGGCACCGTTCCCGCACGCGTTCCGCCTTGGCATGACCCAAGAGCAGGCCGTCGCTTTCGCATTGCGGGAACTGGACACCGTTTTGGCCAGCGAGAGTGCGCCCGAGGAGACAGCGGCGTTCTTCGTTGAACCGGTGCTGGGCGAGGGCGGCTACGTCCCCGCTCCACCCGCTTTCCTCGCCGGACTGCGCGAACGCGCCGACAGACACGGAATCCTGCTGGTGCTGGACGAGATCCAGACCGGGGTCGGCCGCACCGGAAGATTCTGGGCACATGAACACAGCCCTGGCACGACACCGGACGTGCTGGTCACGGCGAAAGGGCTCGCCAGCGGCTTCCCCCTGTCGGCGATCGCGGCCTCCGCCACGGTGATGGAACGCGCTTGGCCGGGGTCGCAGGGCGGCACCTACGGCGGCAACGCGGTGTCGTGCGCCGCCGCGCTGGCCACGCTCGACGTCATCGAGGACAACAAGCTCGTGGACAACGCCGCGCGGCAAGGCAGCAGGCTGGTCGAGGGGTTGCGCGGTGTCGCCGCCGAGCACTCCGCCATCGCGGATGTCCGCGGACTGGGCCTGATGGCTGCCAGCGAGTTCTGCCATCCCGACGGCTCACCGGACCCCGCGACGGCGCGGAGTGCTCAGCAGGCCGCGGCGGAACTCGGCCTGGTGGTGCTCACGTGCGGCGTGCACAGCAACGTGGTCAGGATGATGCCGGCCTTGATCGTCACAGCCGGGCAGATCGACGACGCGGTGGCGGTGTGGTCGCGGGCCGTCGCGCAAGCCCTGCGGGCGACGAGGGCGGGGGGCCATGAATAAGGCCAAGCCGCCGCTGCCCTTGCCCTCATTGGAGGCCAGTTGCCGGCAGTACCTGCGGGCGGTCCGCCCGCTGCAGACCGATGAGCAGCACCGTAGGACGAGCACGTTGGTGGAGAAGCTCCTCACCGGGGACGGGCCCGCTTTGCACGAAGCCCTGGCGGCGTGGGGCCGGACCACGGGATCCGGCTGGCTGGAACCGCTGTGGGTGGAGACGTACCTGGAGGACCGGCGTCCGCTGCCCGCATGCCAGAGCGCCGTCCTGGTGCCAACCCAGATCCTCCGGCCGACCGGTGTCGGCTACGCCCGGTGGGTCGCGGCCGTGGCGCTCGCCGCGGTCGAGTACACGCTGCGGGAGGGGGAAGACGACCACGGCGACCCCGCACTCCTCCGCGCGACCCGGATACCGGGACTCAAACGCGACACCATCGCCGACCATCCCGCATCCGATTATTTCGTGGTTCTGCGCGCCGGCCGTATGCACCGCGTCCGCGCCCGATGGGGCAGTCGAGGCCCGCATGAGCTGGAAGAGATCATGAAGGAGATCCTCCGGCTTCCGCCCGCCACGCATACGCCGATCGCGGCGCTGACCGCGGCGCGGCGAACGGAGTGGGCGGTGTGGCGGGACGTCCTGGTCGACAGTGGCCCCCACAACGCGCACGTTCTTCAGACGGTGGAAACGGCGATGTTCGTGCTGTGCCTCGACGACGCCGAGGGACAGAGCGTCGCGGAGGCCGCTCATCGCTTCATGGTCGGCAATCCAGCCAGTCGGTGGCACGACAAGGCGGCGCAGATCATGCTCGACCTCGACGGGCGCATCGGCTTCAGCTTCGAACACTCCCGCGGGGACATGGCGAGCTTCCAGGCGCTCACCGCACATGTCCGGGAAAAATCTCCGGAAATCGCGGTGGCCCCGCAGGGCGGCCGGTCCGATGTGCGGCGCGAGGAACTGTGCTGGGACGACGTCGGCCCCGTGTTGGAGCGGGCCGCGAGCAAGGCGCAGCAGTTCGCCTTGGCACAGGAGAGCAGATTGACCACGGTTGCCGCCCGTGTGGAGAACGCGGGCACGGAGACCTGTGGGCTCCTGGCCGACGCCGTTGTCCACGTGGCGGCACAGTTGGCTCACGTCGGGCTACGAGGAAGGCCGGCCTGGGCGTACCAGCCGGTTGACATGTCGCGCTATGCGGGCGGTCGGATCGAAGTGATGCGGCCGGTGTCGCCGGAGATGCTCGAGTTCATCCGGCTGGAGGGTGAGAACGCGTCCGCGGAGGACCGGCGCGCGGCCCTGATTCGTACCGCCACCGAACATCGCCGTCGGCAGACCGAGTGCATAACCGGCTCGGCTTCGGAGCGTCACCTCTTCGCGTTGAAGACATTTGGCGAGCACATTTTTGGTGACCATGCGGAAATGTTCGACGACGTTGCATGGGAGCGACTGCATTCCCGGCTCGAGCTGTCAACGACCTCGGTGCCGAGGATGGGGGTTGTTCCCTTCAGCCCCGGTTCGGTCGACGGTTACGGATTGGCCTACGACATCGGATCGACCGGGATCTTCTGCACTGTGATCACTCAAGAGAGCAGTGCTTCGGACTATTTGGTCACGCTGGCCAACGAAATCAACAGGGTCGCGGCGTTGTTGCACAACCGGAGGTGATGTGCTTTGTTCACCGAACAGGATACGGAGCAGTACTACGACCACAAGGACGATCTGTACAGGTCCTTCTGGGATCCGGCGGGAGGCTTGCATTACGGCTACTTCCCCGATCCAACCGCTGAGCGGTCACAGAGCACAGCCGAGCAGCTCCTCACCGCCTTCCGCGACTGGGATGAGGAGTTGCTCGCGCGGAGCGGGATCACCGGGAGCTCCACCGTGCTGGACGTCGGTTGCGGAAACGGCACCACGTCGGTCTGGCTGGCGCGGCACACCGGGTGTCAGGTGACCGGCATCGACCTCAGTCAGGTCCGGACCGACAACGCACGACGCCTGGGCGAGACGAATCCCGATGCACGGGTGACGTTCCGAAAGGCGTCCGCGACGGACATCCCGTACTCCGACGGGGCGTTCTCGCACGCGTGGAGCCAGGCCACCCTCTACCACGTGCACGAGCGCTCGCGTGCGCTCGCGGAGGTGCACCGCGTGCTCCGGGACGACGGTGTGTTCGCCTTCGACGACCTCACCACGCCGCGAACGCCGGTCGGCCCCACGTCCCAGCGGCTCATTTACGATCGCCTGCTCTTCGAGCCGACGTTCAGCGCGGAGCAGTACGTCGCGCGCCTTGCCGGTGCCGGATTCGAGGTGGAGGACACCATCGACCTGAGCCGGCATCTCAAGGGCACCTACGAGCTGCTGGTGAAGCAGGTGACCGCATTGGCTCCCGAACTCGCGGTCCCGTACCAGGCCATGATCGACGGGATCGACGCGGGAGAAGTCGGATGGTCCGGCTTCACATGCCGAAAGGTGGCCCGACATGCCGCGTAGCGTCGATGAACTCCTCTCCTGGATCTATGAGCCGGTGGAGCGCGACGTCCTCGCGGAGAAGTACGACACATGGGCGTCCACCTACGACGACGACCTTGGGGCCGGCTATCGCGTCTCACCGATCGCGGCCGCACGCGCTCTCGCTCGCGCACTCCCCGGTCGGGACAGCCGTATCCTCGACGCGGGTGCAGGCACGGGATTGTGCGGAGAGGAACTGCACGAGCTCGGCTGGACGAACGTCGAAGCGGTGGACATGTCCGCCGAGATGCTCGCGGTGTCACGTCGCAAAGGTGTGTACCGCGACTACCACCGCTGCGACTTGGAGGAGGACGCTGAATTCTTCCCGGCCGCGAGCTTCGACGGAATCGTGACCACGGGCGTCATCACGCGCAACCACGCGGGACACCGTTCAGTGCGCAACATGGACAGGTGGTTGAAACCGGACGGGGCCGTGGTCGTCGCGATCCTGCGGGACTACCTCGAGTCACAGGAAGAACTCCGTGAAGTGTTTACGACGGTGCCTTGGACCCTCGAAACGGTCAATACCGTCACGATCTTCGACTCCACCGAAGTCGGCATCTACACCTACCGCAAGAGGAAGCCAGGACCCCAGGATGCGGAACGCTGAGTCCCCCGCTACCAGGCGGGGCCGACGCTGCGCTCGACTGCCTGCGCACGCGATGGAGCACCTTTTCGCACCCTCCGACCGGCGGCCACCCGGGTCACCGGGCGGGCGCGGACGGTGGGGTGGTCGCTGGTGTGGCCGGCGCTGGTCGAGACCAGGCCGGCCTGCGGCAACGCCCGGGGCGCGCTCGACGTCGCCCTGGGCGACCAGCCTCCGATCGGCGCGGCGCCGACCCTGATCTTCCCCCTCACCCGCGCCGAGGTGGCTGGGTGCTGGTCCGCGCCGAGCCGGCCGCGGGCACGCGGGAGCGTGCGCCGGGTTGGCCCGACATGCTCGACGCCCTCGGCCCGCGCGGGTGTCGCCGGCGTGGTCGCCCGGTATCCGGCCACCACGGGCGAGGTTCTCTCGACGACCGTCCGATCACCCTTCTTCCTGCCCCGAGACGACCATCGGAGTCGTAGCATGTCCGACGTACTGCGCTGGACCGTGTTCGCGGTCTTGGCGCTGATCATCGTGCTTGCCACCGCGCGCCTCGGTGCCTGGCTGGCCCGGCTGCTGCGCCAGCCGGAGGTCGTCGGGGAGATCTCCCTCGGCCTGCTGGCGGGTCCGTTGCTGGTGTGGGCGGGAGGAACCGGGCTCCGCCACGTTCTGTTCGGCGACGGCAGATGGGATGCGCTGAACCTGGTGGCGCACGGCGGGCTCGTACTGTTCATGGTCGGCGTCGGGCACGAGCTCACATCCGGTGCCACCGCACCGAGGGCACGCCCGCTGGTGAGCACGGCGATCGGCGCACTGCTGGCGCCCGCCGCGCTCGGCGTGGGCATGGCCGTGTGGTTGCAGGGGCAGGGCAGCGCCTTGCGCGGTACCGCCCCCACACCGGCCTTCACCCTGGTGCTGGCGGTCTCGCTGAGCGTCACCGCGGTGCCGGTGCTGGCCAGGATTCTCATCGAGCGTGGGCAGGTGCACACCGCGGCGGCGCGGCTGGCCCTGGGCGCGGGAGCGCTGATCGACCTCGTCGCCTGGGCTGTGCTGGCGCTGGCCATCGCCATCGCCGGTGGTGGGTCGGTGCCGGCGGTGCTGGGTCGGATCGGCACCCTGCTGAGCATCGGACTGCTCGCCGCGCTGCTGGCGGTCGCGCTGCGCCGGGTCCCCGGTGGGCGGTCCAGGACGCTGAGCGCCGTGCTCATCGGGGTGGTCGCCCTCGGATTGTCGTTGGTGGCCAAGGTGTTGGGCGTCAACGAGATTCTGATGGCCCTGGCGCTGGGGCTGGCGATTCCCCACGACGGCCGCGGGGGTGCGTGGTGCGCCGCGGTGGAGCCGGTGACGCGGGTGGGCCAGGCGCTGGTGCCGGTGCTCTTCTTCGTGACGGGTACCGGCGTGTTCACCTCGGAGATCGACGTCCTGCCGTGGCTCGCGACCGGGGTCGCGCTCGTCCTCGCCATCGTCGGCAAAGTCGGCGGCACCTACCTCGGTGCCCGCGCGGGCGGCTGCTCCCCGCACGCCGCGCTGGAACTGGGGGTGCTGCTCAACACGCGCGGCCTGACCGAACTGGTCGTCCTGCAGGCCGCCTACGCGGCGGGGATCCTGCCGCCCGCCCTGTACCTCGCATTGGTGCTGATGACGCTGGTGACCACTGCGATGACCGGCCCCCTGCACGCCCGCATGACGCGTGGCGAGACGGCCGGGACCGAAACGACCGGGACCGAAACCACCAGGACCGAAACGACCGGGGCCACGACGACGAAGCGGGAGACAGCGGCATGAGCACCGAACACGCACCCACTGCGGCCACCCGGCACATCGGACTCGATCCGGTGCGCGCGGCGCCGGCGAGCTATGGCGAGGTGCTGGCGCTGCCCTCGATCCGGGCGCTCTACGGGGTGGCCTTCGCCGCCCGATTACCGCTCACCGCGACCAGTGTCGTGCTCACGCTGCACGTCGCGGTGGGCCACGGTCGCGGGTTCGCCGTGGCCGGGATGGTCGGCGGCGCGTTCGCCGGAGGCATGGCGGTCGGCGCCCCGGGGTTGGGCCGGATGGTGGACCACTTCGGGTTGCGCCCGGTGCTCGCGCTGTGCGGGTGCGCGGATGCGGTGTTCTGGGGCGTCGGCCCGTTCCTGGACCCCAGGTGGCTCGCTCTCGCCGCCATCGCGGCGGGGGCGTTGACGCTGCCGGCGTTCTCGGTGGTACGCCAAGCGCTCGGGGCCATGACCACCCCCGCGCACCGCCGCCCCGCGTTCGCCCTGGACGCGATGTCGGCCGAGGTGTCCTACATCGTGGGGCCGGCCCTCGGCAGCGCCGCGGCTCTCACTCTGCCGACGACGGTGGCGATGTGGCTGGTCGGCGGCGGGTTCCTGGTGACCACGCTCGCGCTGTGGCTGCTGGACCCGCCCACACGCGACCTGTCCGGGCCCGGCGGCACCGCGGCCGCGCCCCGCGTGCGGAGCTGGCTGGGCCGCCCCATGGTCGCGGCGCTCGCCGGGGCGGCGGCGGCGATCCTGCTCCAGTCGGCCACCGAGTTGTCGGTGGTGGCCACGCTGACCGGGCGTGGCGAGACCGGGTGGTTCGCGCTGACGAACGCCGTCTGGTGCGCGGCGTCCCTGGTCGGCGGCTTCCTGTACGGCGCCGCAGCGCGCCCGCTTCCGCTGCCGGTACTGCTCGGGCTGTTTGCGGCCGGGCCGGTGCCGGTGGCGCTCGGCGGACCGTGGTGGTTGATGACGTTGCTACTCATGCCCGCCGGATTCTTCTGCGCGCCCGCACTCGCCGCCGCCGCCGAAAGAGTCGGGCGGCTTGCCCCGGACGCGGCCCGCGGGACGGCGACGGGGCTGCACAGTTCGGCGATCATGGCCGGAGGGGCGGTCGCGGGCCCGCTGACCGGTGTGCTCATCGAAACCGCCTCCCCGGCGGTGGCGATCCTCGCGGCCGCCGGAGCCTGCGCGCTCGTGGCGGCGCTGGCATCGATCGCGGACCGTGGTCCCACCGGGCCAGTGGGGCGACGCCCGCACCGCTGATCCCCGTCCCTTTCGATACGGGCCGAACTCGAGCGTGCGTCCCCTGACCGGTGGCAGGAGCGTTCGTCCCGGGCCGGGGCCGCGCCGGCAGCGAAGTGACGGCGCGATCGGTTCCCCGAGCCCTGCGCCCGGCGCAGGGCCGCTCCACGTTCACTGACGGGTCTCCCCAGCACGCGGGCCAGTGGCCCCAGATGCTCGGGGGGCCCGTCGGTGTCACTCGGTAGAGCGCCTCCGGTCAGGACTGGGGGCGGCCACCGTGGTGGGCTCCGTCCTTGCGTCGGGCCTTCCTCTTGCGACGTCGGTTCGACGACATGTCGACTCCTCTCCAGCGATACTTTCGCCCCATCCGCACCGATCACATCGGCGTCTCATTCCGTGATCATGACGCGCGGACCAGCTGCACCACTCGTCATCCTGTCTCGTGACGCACCTCCACGGCCCTCCCTCCGGCGCGGTCGGAGCCTCCGGCTCGGCGGTTCGATGCCTGCACCTCGTCCTCGATGACGCGGACCGGGAGCTGAACCGGGACGCCACACACTCCCGCCGCCCCGGCCGGCCCCGGCCGTACCAAGGCCCTGGTCACGGGCCGTCATCACCCATTCGGCCCCTCCAGGCTGCCGCCGGGTGCCGGAGAGGACAAAGTGGAGCCGTGGCGCGGCCCGCCGAGCGCACAGGCGCCGGCCTTATCCCTGCGGCCATCGGGTCCCTCCCACCGGCCCAGGCAGGTCAGGAGACCGCTCATGGCAGCAGGAGCGAGCAACATCACCGCGAACGCCGACTGGGGCAAAGCAAACTTCAACGACATCTACGACTGTCCCGACCCACGCCCGTACTTCGCAACCCTGCGATCCCTCGAGTACCAGATACCCCACCATGGCCAGGCCGTCTTCCAGGCACTGGCCCACGCCCTACGCTGCCTTCACCCCGACCGGACGCCACTGAACGTGGTGGACCTGTGCTGCTCCTACGGGATCAACACAGCTCTCCTCAACCACCGTGTCACTCTGCCGGACCTGTACACCCGGTACACCTCCCACCACCTCTCCGCCCTGCCGACCCGGCACCTCGCGGCCGAGGACCGGACCTTCTTCGCGGAGCGCCGCCGCCCGGAAGCCGCAACGGCCACGGGCATCGACTCGGCAGCCCGAGCCGTCGGATACGCCCGCGCCGTCGGCCTGCTCGACCACGCCTTCGCGGAGAACCTCGAAGTCACCGAACCCAGCCCCGCCCTGCGCCGCACACTGGCGGGCACGGACCTCATCACCGTCACGGGCGGCGTCGGCTACGTCTTCACCCGCACCTTCACCAGGCTTCTCGACTCCATGCCGACCCCGCCGTGGGTCGCGGCTTTCGTACTGCGCACCGTGCCCTACCAGCCGATCGCCGATCTGCTCGCCCGCTCGGGGCTGGTGACGGAGAAACTGTCCACCCGCACCTTCCGGCAGCGCCGCTTCGCCAACAGCGCCGAACGACACGCGGCGTTCGACACCCTGGCTGCGAACGGACTGCACACGGCAGACAAGGAAGCGGACGGCTACTACCACACCGACCTGTATGTCTCCCGGCCCGCTCCCGACATCGCGGCGCTGCCTCTCACACGCCTGCTGTAACCCGAGGCGCGACGGCGAACCGTCGGTGCCCGGCAGGAACACCGGCGCTGACGCCGGCCCGACATCCCCAATCCGCACCTGCTGATCAACGACGCCAACTCGAAGAAGCACCCGTCCACGGCCCCGACCCGCTCCACCTCGCCCCGCTCCGCGAACTCCCGTATGCCGCTGTGCCGGTCAGCTTTGGGGAAGGGTCGCCGTTGGCGGCTCCCGGGAGCGGAGGCAGCAGGCTCCGGGCGGCGTTCGCTGTCACAGCCAGCCGTTGCGGCGGAAGGCCCGGTACAGCAGTCCTGCCCCGAGGGCCATCACGGCGAGCGCGCACGGGTATCGGCGGCTTCTGGTCGATCGGTGCGGGGTTGGCGGAACGACTGGTGCCACCGGCCTCGGTCGGCAGGGCTACTGCTGTGATCTTCTCTGCCGTCCCGCTGGGATCCGTCCTCGGCGTGCCGACTGGCACCCTCATCGGAGATCTCGCCGGATGGCGAACGGCCTTCACCCTCATGGGAGCGCTGACGGTCGGCGTACTGATCATGCTGCTCTTGCTCGTGCCGCCGCTTCCTCCGGTCCGGGACACACGGCTGGGCGTCCTGGGCGGCATGCTCCGCAGCGTCAGCATCCGCTTCGCGCTCTTGCTGACGTTCCTTGTTGTGCTGGCTCACTTCGGCACCTACACCTACGTGACACCATTCTTGGAGCAGGTCACCCACGCCAGTGGCGGTCTGATCACTACATTCTTGCTGCTCTACGGTGCCGCCGGGATCCTCGGCAACTTCCTGGGCGGCGCCTGGGTGGCCCGGTATCCCCGGACCATCTTCGGGCTCGCGGCCGGACTGATCGCCACGGTGACCCTCCTGCTTCCAGCGCTGGGCCGCTGGGAGACCGGCGCAGTGATACTGCTGATCGTATGGGGCATGGTGTATGGCGCCGTGCCAGTCGCGTCGCAGACCTGGTTCTCCAAGGCCGCACCGCATGCCCCGGAAGCGGCATCGGTCCTGTTCACCGCCTCCTTCCAGGCAACCTTCTCTATTGGTGCACTCGTAGCGGGAGTCATCCTGGACCGCACCTCTCCATCCGCGGTCATGCTGTTTGGCGGATGCACCGCGGTTCTCATGGTCCTGGCAGTAGGGGCTCGCTTCGCCCAACGCCTCACCGGTCCGGACTGCGAGGAGCGATCCTGAACGCATTGAAACGCGCCCACAGTTGCTTCTGTCGAACGCTTGCCACATCGTCCCTCACCCCTGCTGCTTGGTCAGCCACTGACCATTCGGCTCATTGTGTTAGCCGTTCTGAGAGCTCGTAAACTGCTGCCCCTGGAGCTGAGGTTCGGCTCGGGCCAGAGCTGCTGGCGGCGGCTGGAGTGGTGGCGCCGCGGCCGGGCGCGCCATCATCGGGGTCCCGGTCACGGAAACGCCGCGACCGGGACCCCAGGATCAGCTACCGCGGAAGGCGCCCGACCGCCGCTAGTTCCGGTACCGGAACACGATCCGGCCGCGCGTCAGGTCGTACGGCGGGAGCTCCACCAGCACCCGGTCTTCCAGCATGATCTTGATGTAGTTCTTGCGGATCTTCCCGCTGATGTGCGCGAGCACTTGGTGGCCGTTCTCGAGCTCCACGGTGAACATGGCGCTGCGCAGGCACTCGACGACCTTGCCCTCGACTTCGATGACGTTCTTGTTCTTCGTCATCGCACCAGCTCCAGGTTGCTGCTCATCGGCCGGGCGCCGATGCCCTCGAACAGCGCCGAGGCTGCTTGGTTGGACTCCTGGACTTCGGTCCGGGCCGCGGGGAACCCGGAGCGGTGCAACGTCCCCAGCGCGTGGGCCAGCAGCGCCCGCGCGATGCCGCGGCGCTGCTCGCCGGCCCGGACCGCGACCAGCCCGATACGCGGCCGGCTCACCGTCACCACCCGGATCAGACCCAGGTAGCGGTCCGGCGCCGCGGCCACCGCGTACTTCGACGGATCGACGATGGTGTCGCCTTCGGGGCGGGGAATTACCTCCGCGGGCATCGACTTCCACCCGACCGTCGCCGCGACTTCGTCACGGATCGCGCGGTCCACCGCCCGCAGCAGACTCTCGTCCGCCTGACCGGCGGGCACGATCGTCACGCCCGAAGGCAGCAGGACTGCTTCGAGCCCCGTGCCCCGCGGGTCGGTCGGCACGACGTACTCCCACTCGCGGCGCCCGATCGTGAAACCGGCCCGCCGCCAGCCGGCCGTCAGCTCGACGTCGGCTTCGTCGACCACCGTGTACAACGGCGCTGGCAGTTCCGCCAGCATCGCCTCGGCGAGCCGGTCGAAGGTGGCGTCGTGCCAGGCGTCGATGCTGACGAACAAGCGTCCGTCGGGCCGGTGCTCCGCATGCCCGCGGCCAACCACCAGGTCGTCATCCAGTGCATGCCATTGCCTGTCCGCAACGCGCGTGATCATCACCGCGTTCTCGCTCAGGCCAGATGTGAAAGGCTTCGTGTTCATCGGAGTCTCCTTCCAGGAGTGCCTCGATCTCAGGCGCTCCTGGCGACACCGAACGTCAGCCGCCGGACCGTGACGGGTTGAGGGAGCACCCACGGGTAACTGTGTTCACGGGGCTCACCTCCATACGACGACTTCACGGTCCACCACGAAACTAGCAACGGGGCGCCGCCTCGCTCAAATCCTTTTCTGTGAGCTCGTAATGCCCTTGCGGGCGATCACGCCTGGATGCGGCGGCGTCGCAGCTCACCGCGCAGAGCCTTCGAGTCGTACGCCTTGTCGCCCAGGAGGGGCTTCGGCCACCGTCGGGGCCGACCGGGGTCGTCCGGCGACGGGGCGAGATGCCGTCGTACGAGGTTGACGGTCAGGATGATGTCGTTGACGTTGGCGGCGCTCGTGATGACATGCAGCAGGGTGCCCACCAGGCACGAGCGGACCCCCCACGCTCCGCGTCTTGTGCCGGTTGTCGTAGCGGGCGTCCCCTTCCACGGTGTCGCCTGTCGTGGAGTCGATGGCGGCCTTGCGGTAGTGGGTGACCCAGCGACCGTTCGTCCGGAACTGGTAGCGGATCTGCGTGATGGCGCCGGCCCGCCCGCAACCTGCTCGAGCGGACCAGCTCGGTGTGCCCGGCAGCCCCAACCACCAGGCGCACCAGGGACAAGCCGGCCACGGCCGCCGCAACCCGCCAGACCGCGCCCTACCGCTCACCCATACAACCGCGGTCAAACCCCGCAGCACCGCGTCCGGGGTGGAAAGCAGGTCACACCCCCTGCCCTGAACTCCCCGGTTCTGGGTACTCGCGCGCTCGTCGGATGGTCGGGCGCAGGACACAGCCCGGCCCACAGGATCCCAGAGGGACGGGAGGTGACCGCCGTGTCGAGCACGCAGCCGCACTATTCCGGATCCGGCCACAGCACGGACCAGCCGGGCCAGGCGCCGGTGAGCGAGCTGGTGCAGCGCGCCTCGCAGCAGCTGACCGAGCTGGTGCGCGGCGAGATGAAGCTGGCGCAGGCGGAGATGAAGGAGAAGGGCAAGCGCTACGGCAAAGGCGGTGGTCTGTTCGGCGGCGCCGGCATCGTCGGCTTCCTGATGCTGCAGGCGCTGGTCGCCACCGCGATCGCCGCGCTGGCCGTGCCGCTGCCGGTGTGGGCGGCGGCGCTGATCGTCACGGCGGTGCTGGGTGTGATCGCCGCGGTGATGGCCATGAGCGGAAAGAAGCAGGTCGACCAGGCCGCACCGCCCGCGCCCGAGCAGACGATCGAGAACGTGAAGGCCGACGTGGCCGAGATCAAGGGGAGTGCCCACCGATGACCCAGTCGCCTCACGACAAGCCCACCGCCGCCGGCACCGAGGAGCTGCGCGAGCAGGTCGAGCAGACCCGGACCAAGCTCGGGCAGACGGTCCAGGAGCTGGCGACCAGGACCGACATCAAGACGCGCGCCCAGGAAAAGGCCGCCGAGGTCAAGGGAGAGGCTGCCGCAAAGGCCGACGAGCTGAAGGAGCATGCCGCGGTCAAGGCCGGCGAACTGAAGGCGAAGGCCGCCGACCTCGCACACCAGGCGCAGGACAAGCTGCCCGACCCGGTCAAGGACAAAGCCGCGCAAGCCGCCGAGCAGGCCCGTGCGAGTGCGATCCAGGCCGGGCTGATCTGGCAGGAGAAGGCGCCGGAGCCTATGCGACAGAAGGCAGCCCAGGGAGCACGGCTGGCGCGGGGCAACCGCAAAATGCTGCTGGCGGCAGTGGGTGCGGCCGTTCTGGTGTGGCTGGCCCGCCGCCGGAAGGGGTGAGTCGGGTGAAGGCAGCGAAGATCGCCTACAAGCCGGTCGGTCTGGCGCTCGGTGCCGTCAGCGGGATGGCCGCGAGAGCGGCGTTCACGCAGATGTGGAAGATGCTCGGCCACGACGAGGACGCCCCGGACGCCACCGACGAAGAGCGCTCCTGGCGCGAGGTGCTGCTCGCCGCCACGCTGCAAGGCGCACTCTTCGCCGCAGTCAAAGCGGCCGTTGACCGCGCCGGCGCCACGGCCGTCCGCCGCCTGACCGGAACCTGGCCCGGCTGACGGGCACGAGGAAGTGGGAGGCCGGTACGACACCGATACCGGCCCTTCCACCTCAGACCAGTACCCGCACGAGGGGCCCTCACGGCCACCTCCGATCAGCACGCGGCTGCCGCACTGACAGGCGCAGCGTCATCGCCATGATCCTGGTCGCCCGCGCAGTGGTCCTCCACCAGGGCGGCCGACGACACGCGGGCACCGACGGGTTCGCGGCCCGTGCCGCTGGTGGGTGGGGCGGACGCGGTGCGGCTGCGCCCAGGACGCGGCGCGGACCGGCCTGGTGCAGGGCGGTGCGGGCGAGGCCGACGCCGCACCGACCGGTGGCATCGCCAGCGGCGACCTCGCAACAAGGCGAGCCAGTTCTTCACACACATCGCGCGCGTCCTTGGGAGGGGTCCCAGAGTCGGCGGGTTAGAAATGCCCAAACGGGATCAACCCCTCAAAACAGGAGGTCCAGCGGATGAATGTGGGCATGTGCCGGCGAGCCGCGACGACTGTGGTGACGCTGACCCTGGCGGGGACACTGGGTTTCGGCCTTATGACGCAGGCGGCGTCTGCCGCCAGTAACGGCCCCTGCTACGACGGGCGGTGCAAAACCTCCGTCTCAGCGCCCAGGACCCTCAAGGTCAACAGCCGCACGTTCGGATTCGGCAAGTTGAAGATCACGCACGTCAGTTCCCGGTCCGTGAAGATGGCGACCGTCACCACGGGCGGAGCGCACCTGAGCAGCAGCACCAGTCCGGGCGGCACCGTCATGTTCAACAACCTGAAGATCTGGGTGAAGTCGGTCTCCGGCCGCAAGGCCAAGCTCCAGCTGTCCCCCACGTCCCACTGAGACTGTCGTCGAACCCTGGCGCGCATTGCGCGCCAGGGTTCGTTCCCGGCTCGTCCCCCGGAGGCCCCATGGCGCCAGCTATCCGCGCCCCTCGCCGACCGCGCGGACGGGTGTCCGGACGAGCAACGCAACCTCAGTCCACCGAGTCCGCCGTAGGTGCTGACGGCGCGGCGGGCCGCCGCCCCCGGCGCCTCAGCAGCTCCTGGAGCTTGACCGTCGCCGGGGCGGCTGCGAGCGGGGCCACGAGGCCGCCCAGCGCCGCATGGCCGACCGAGGGGTACTCGCTCCGGAGGAAGACGGCGAGGCTGTCCGAGCGGGTGGTCCCCTTGCCCTCGAGCGTCGTCGTCACCACGACCAGGCCGACGGTGCCCAGCAGGCCGCTCCCCGCCGCGAGCACCCCGTGACCGCCGCCCTGGCGATGCGGCGTGGCCCTGGTCTCCGCCGCCATCCCGTGACGTCCTCGAAGAGGCCGCCCAGCCCTACGACGACACCGGTCACGCACGGGAAGAGTACGAACCCGGCCGAGGCCGCGAAGCCGTACCCGCCGCCGGGCCACTGCGGAGCGAGGTCACGCCACATGTCTTCCAGCAGTTGCGAGAAGGCCAGTAGCACCGTCCCGCCGATGAGCACCAGCAGGACCAGCACGCCGACCACCTACCAGAGGTTCCCGCGCAGCTTCCCCCGGCGTTTCTCGCCCTCGCCGCCGGGCGCGGCCCGCTTCGCCGCCAGCCTCGCTTCCTCGGCCCGCTTCGCCTCCCGTGCGCGCCGCGCTTCTCTGGCCTTTGCACCGGACCGGCGTGCCATGTACGCCCAACCCCCTCGTAGATCGTGGTGGAGATGGTCTCACCGAGCGCCCCGGCTGAGGGCGGGAGGGGCCGTCACGGCGACGACGGTCACCGAGGCGCCCGGCCACCGCCGCACGCGGACCCGTCGCGATCATCACCGACCGCCGCTGCGAACCCCTCCCCCGCCTCCGCGACGACCTGCCGAAGGTCGCCCGTTCTGCGGGGGTCCCGTCGGTGTGGTGGGCTGTTGCGCAGGGCTGCGGGTGGTACCCGTGGCCGGCCGGAACCGGTCCGTGGCCGTCAACACGGCATGTGTGGTGGCCTCCCCTGACAGCCCGTGTCCCTCCTCGCTGATCAATACGAGCTCCGCGTCCGGCCACACCTGTGCCAGCCGCCACGCCACGTCCGGCGGCCCGCTGATGTCCATCCGTCCGTGGACCATCACGCCGGGAATGCCTGCGAGTCTCTCGGCATTGCGCAGCAGCACACCGTCCTCGAGGAAGCCGGCGTGCCGCCAGTAGTGCGTGACGAGGCGGGCGAAGCGCAGCCGGAAGCGGGGGTCCTCGTAACGGGGATCGGGTGTGTACCCCCGGTGGGTGGACACGTGCACGTCCTCCCACCGGCACCACTCCCGTGCCGCCTGCTCCCGTACATGTGGATCGGGATCCGCGAGCATCCGGGCGTATGCCTCTACCAGGCTGCCGTCGCGCTCCCGCTCCGGCACGGTGTCACGGAACCTGGCCCATTCCTCGGGGAAGATCCGCCCCATGTCCCGGGTGATCCACTCCACCTCACGGCGACTGGTGTTCGTGACGCTGAAGAGCACCAGCTCGGATACGCGTCCGGGGTGCCGCTCGGCGTATGCCAGCGCGAGGGTCACGCCCCAGGAGCCGCCAATGACCTGCCATTTCTCAATGCCGAGGCGCTGCCGCAGCAACTCGATATCGGCGATCAAATGCTGCGTGGTGTTGGCCGCGAGCGAGGTCTGCGGATCGGCGGCATCGGGCGTGCTCCGCCCACACCCCCGCTGGTCGAAGAGCACGATGCGGTACGCCGCGGGGTCGAACAGCCGACGCCAGAACGGTCCTGCGCCGGAGCCCGGTCCGCCGTGCAGGACAAGGGCGGGCTTGCCCGTGGGATTCCCACAGGTCTCCCAGTACACAAGGTTGCCGTCGCCGACATCGAGCACGCCGTGTTCGTACGGCTCGATGGGGGGATAGAGCTCGGCCATGGGGCACGCACCCTCCTGTTCATCTCACAGCGCTGTGAGTTTAACGGGATGAGGAAGACCCCGGACCCCGTTGCCGTCGGGACCCTGCTCCGCCACGTCCTCGAGCTTCTCGACGGAGACGTGGCCAAGGTCTACGAGGAGCAGGGTCTCGCCGGGTACCGGCCCCGCTTCTCCCCCGTCGTACGCGCACTGCTGACGGAAGGTCCACTCTCGGTCCGTGACCTGGCTTCCGCAGCGGGGGTCACGCACTCGGCCGCAAGCCAGACGGCGACCCAGAGGGCCCGCGCGGGCCTGGTCACCCACACGCCCGACCCGCGAGACGCACGCCGCCGACTGATCGAGCTCACACCGAAGGCCCACTCTCTGCTGCCCCAGATCAAGGCGGAGTGGTATGCGACGAACTCGGCCATGGCAGAGCTGGACGCAGAGCTCGCGCTGCCGCTGGGGCATCTGCTGACGGAGGTAGCAGAAGCCGTACACCGACGTCCGTTCCGGGATTGGATCGCGGCGGCCTATCGGCGCTCCTGAGGTTTCCGTCCGGGGTCACGTCACGGTCGGACCGCGATGAGTCCGGTCTCGGTGATGCATCCGTCGGGCAAGCCGGGTGGAGACTGCATCCGTGTCAGGCGCGTGCGGGCAGCGCGGCGTCGAGGTGGAGAGCCGCAGGTAGCAGCAGCCCCAACTACCCACTACTGACTCACGGTTGAGTATTCGCCCCATCAACAGCATACTGAGCCGGGGGAACAGGATGTTCCCCTTCCTTTTTGATCAACCTCTCTCATGTGGGGGAAAGGTGCGCAAAAATGTAAGGAAGTTATGGACTGCTGCGGCGGCCGGGGCTGCGACCGTGGCACTGACAGCCGGGATGACCACCGCATCGGCGGTGGCCCAGAACCGAGGAGCGGCTCCGGCCACCGAAGGGAAGCCGGCAGCCGGCGGAGAACCGGGAGCCGCCCAGGCAGGAGCCGCCCGGGCCGACACCGGCATGCTGGGAAACACTCAGGCCCCCGTCGCAAAGGCTGACGCCGGAAAGCCGCCAGCCGTCAAGCACTGGATCACGCTGATCACCGGTGACCGGATCGCGGTCGACGCCAGGGGCCGACCGGCCGGCCTGACGCGGGCCAAGGGGCGTGAGCGCATACCCATACAGTTCCAGCAGGTCGACGGCGACTTCTACGCCGTGCCACTGGACGCCGCACGGCTCATCAGCAGCGGGCGCGTCGACCGGCGCCTGTTCGACGTCACCTCGCTCAGCAAGCCCGCCTACCGCGCGTCGCAGCGCAAAGGGCTCAAGCTCATCGTCCGCTACCAGGGCGAACAACCCGCTGCCAGGGTTGGCTTGCGTACCGCCGGTGCCACCAAGGTGCGGCACAGCTTCACGCGCCTGAACGCCGACGCCGTCATCACGCCGCCTCAGGGCGCCACGGCGGTCTGGAACGCCCTCACCAGCACGCCGCGGGACGCCGGGCCCTTCCGTGCGGCGGCGGCCGGCATCGACACGGTATGGCTGGACGGCATCCGTACGGCGAGCCTGGACAAGAGCGTGCCGCAGATCGGCGCGCCGGAGGCCTGGGCAGCCGGGTACGACGGCAAAGGCACGAAGATCGCCGTGCTGGACACGGGCGTCGACCAGACCCACCCGGACCTGGCCGGCCAGGAGATCGCCGAGAAGAACTTCTCCAGCGCCCCGGACAACAACGACCGTGTCGGCCACGGCACCCACGTCGCCTCCATCACTGCCGGTACGGGCGCGAAGTCCGGCGGCAAGTACAGGGGCGTGGCGCCGGGCGCGAAGATCCTCGACGGCAAGGTCCTCGACGACACCGGCTCCGGTGAGGATTCCGGCATACTCGCGGGCCTGGAGTGGGCGGCGGCCGAGAAGGCCGATGTCGTCAACCTCAGCCTCGGCGGCGAGGACACCCCGGAAACCGACCCGCTGGAAGCGGCCGTGAACAAGCTCTCGGCGGACACCGGCACGTTGTTCGTGATCGCGGCGGGAAACGACGGCCCTGACTCGGGCACAATCGGCTCGCCCGGCAGCGCGGACGCCGCGCTCACCGTGGGCGCCGTCGACAAGGAGGACAGGCTCGCGGACTTCTCCAGCACCGGCCCGCGCATCGGCGACGGCGCGGTCAAGCCCGATGTGACCGCGCCCGGCGTGTCCATCGGCGCCGCGGCCGCGCCCGGGAGCCTCATGGAACGCGAGGGCACCCCGGTCGCGGACGGCTATGTCGCCCTCTCGGGGACGTCCATGGCGACCCCGCACGTCGCGGGAGCCGCCGCGATCCTCGCCCAGCAGCACCCCCGTTGGAGCGGTGATCAGATCAAGGCCTTGCTGACCGGCTCCACCACGCCCGGCAAGGGCTACAGCCCCTTCCAGCAGGGAACCGGACGGATCGACCTGCGCAAGGCAGTCAAGCAGACGGTCCTCGCGAAGCCCGGCTCGGTCTCCTTGGGCAAACAGCTGTACCCGCACACCGACGACAAGCCGGTCACCAAGAAGATCACCTACCGCAACCTCGGTACCAAGCCGGTCACGCTGACTCTCGCCATCACGGGGACCGGGCCGGACGGAAAGCCCGCGCCGAAGGGGTTCTTCACCCTGGGGAAGAAGCAGATCACCATCCCGCCGAAGGGCGAGAAGACCACGTCCATCACCGCAGACACGCGGCTCGGCGGCGATGTGAACGGTACGTACAGCGCGTACATCACCGCGACCGGCGGCGGGCAGACGGTCCGTACGGCTGCCGGGGTGGAGCGCGAGATCGAGTCGTACGACGTGACCGTCACGCATCTGGGCCGGAACGGCCGGGCAGCCAAGAACTACACCACCGATCTGGTGGGACTCACGGGCGCCGCCGAGGGCCAGCAGTTCTCCATCACCAGCGAGGGCGGCGACAGGAAGGTACGGGTCCCCAAGGGGCGGTACATCCTCAGCGGCACCGTTCTCGTCGATGGGATCGACGACGACTGGAAGGGTGCGGACTGGATCAACCAGCCCACCCTCCAGGTCACCAAGGACACCGCCGTGATGGTCGACGCGCGCACCGCCAAGCCCGTTGACATCACGGTCCCGAACGCCGCGGCGACCCCCGGACTCGCCTCTGCCGACGTCATGGTGTCGGTCGGGGACTACAGCATGTCCACCACCTGGAACCTGGATTCCTACCAAGGCTTCCGCACCGCTCATCTCGGGCCGAAGGCGGCGCCCGGAGAGCTTCGCGAGCAGTTCCAGAGCAACTACCGGACCGCTGGGAACGGCCCGGAGTACTTCGTGACCTACGGCCGGAGCGAGACGAGGTTCGCCACCGGCTTCACCCGGCACGCGGCCCAGGGTGACTTCGCGAAACTCACCGCGAAGCTGGGCGCCTCGGTCGCGGGCAAGCGCGGCTCCATCGCGGCGTTCGGGGAAACGGGTGTCGGCATCGCTCGCGCCGCGGTCGTCCTCCGCAAGCTGCCGTATACCGGCACGCTGTATGTGAACGGCAAAGGTCCGCGGTGGGCGTTGTCGTTCGAGCAGGTCGATGCCAACGGCGATGCCGAAGTCGCGCACGACACCGGCTACGCGGTCTACCAGCCAGGCAAGGCGTACGCGAAGGTCTTCAACGTCGGCGTCTTCGGCCCCAAGCTCGGGTCTGAGTTCGGACTCTTCCGCGACGGCAACGAGATCACCGGCACTGTGCCGCTCTTCGCCGACGGCGCACATCACACCGGCGGTTCGGTCTACGACAAGGCGAAGACGACGCTCTACCGCAACGGCGTGCAGGTCGGGTCCAACGACGATCCCATGACCGGCACTCTCCCGTTCAAGGTGCCGGCTGCGCGGGCCGACTACAAGCTCACGACATCGGTCACCCGTAGCAAGGTCGCCTCGGTCTCCACCAAGATCGCCGCCAGCTGGAGCTTCCCCTCCAAGAAGGTCACGAACGCTACGAAGCTCCCGGCTTCGGTCGTGTGCTTCACGCCATCGCTCAGCCTCGGCAGCACCGGCAAGGCGGGCGCTACGGTCAAGGTCCCCGTCAGCGTGCAGGGCTCGGCCGCGGGCGGCAACCTCACGTCACTCGCCGTGTATGTGTCCCGCGACAATGGGGCGCACTGGAAGAAACTCAGCGTCACCGCGGGCAAGGTGACGGTGAGGAACCCGGCGGCGGGCAAGGCCGTCTCGTTCCGGGCCCACGCCGTGGACAAGCAGGGGAACGCGGTGGACCAGACGATCTACAACGCCTACCTCACCAAGTAGCGCGCCCTCAGGGTCTGGCACCTGACGCCGGCCTGGCACCCCACCGCTGTCCGGCCCGCTTTCCCGGCCCGTGTTCGGCCGTGTTCCGCCGTGTTCGGCCCGTCGGAGCGAATCGCTGTTTCGACGGGCCGTTGGCCTGGCGGCGGGCCCGATCACAGGACGCTTCGAGGAAAGCCATGGACTCGTTCATCCCCCTGCTCCGGGCGGGCAGCGGGCAGACGTCTTCGAGCGGGGGCCTGGCGGTGCGGCGCGGAGTGAGGTGGCTGATCAGCGGCGAACCAGGTCCTCGCCGCAGGTGCCCTGCTCGACGGCGGAGCGCGGGCCCGCGAGCACGTCGGCGTGCTGCTGGTGACGGTGCAGAAGCAGGATCCTCGGCGAGACGGCCGCCTCAGCGCGGTGATCGACTTCGGCGGGCTCGGCATCGGCGCCCCGGCCTGCGACCTGACGATCGCCTTCACCCTGATGTCCGCCGGACCCCCGGGCCGCCTTCCGCGCCGCGCCCGGCGTGGACGACGCCACCTGGACTCGAGGACGCGGCTGGCCTTGGCCACCGCCCTGAACGCCCACACTTCCTATGCCGCCGGCAACCCCCGGGGGCGCCGAGCAGACACCCCTCTGCAGGAGGCCCTCGTGATCCACCGTGTAACGCTTCCGCGGCCTGCCCGACCCGTGCCGACCTCAGGGACTCCACGCGTTCGTGGAGTCCCTGAGGGGCGAGGGGAAGGAGCAGGGACGGGGGTCAGTGCTCGTATTCGAAGGCTCCGATGTCGCACGCCGGGCCTTGAGGCCTCAGCACGCCGCGCTGGTCGGCGGACGGGCAGTCAGCGCCGCCGTCGATGGCGGGACTGCCGGACAGCAATGCCACGGTGTCCGTCGGCCCGCCGTTTGCGCCGAGGGGCCCGAGGTGGGGATCACGGCTGGGGAGATCGCCTTTGGCCGTGAGATGGCAGTTGTTTCCGCTGTCGAGGTTGCTGCCTCGTGACTCGATGGTGGCGAAGACGTTCTTGCAGTCGCTGGTGGCCTCGCCGATGGTGTTCTCGGCGATGATGGTGTTCTTCAGGGCGAGGTGACCCAGCGGCAGGTTGATGGGGTCGGTTATGGGTCCCGGCAGGCTGTCCAGGTAGGCGGGGGCGATGTTGATCCCGCCGCCGCCGTCGGTGGCGGTGTTGCCGGTGATCGTGGAGTTGCGGATGTCCACCAGGCCGGTGCCGCGTATGTCGATGCCGCCGCCGTATCCGGACAGGCTGCCCGGCCGGTCCCAGTCGTCGGTCACGCGGTTGTCCGCGATCGTCGAATTGACCACGGTGCCGGTGTCGTCGAACCGGATGCCGCCGGCTTCGCCCGAGATGTTGCGGCTGACGGTGCTGTCGATCAGGGACAGGTGGGAGTTGGGGATGTTGAAGATGCCGCCCCCGTAGCCGGCGCGGTTCCCCGTCACGGTCACCCGGCGCAGCGTCATGTTCTTGCTGTTGGCGATGCCGCCCCCGCCAGGGTCGGTGATGGGCACCTCCCGCTGCTTGGCGTCTCCTCCGGTGATGGTGAGGTCGGACAGCTGCGTGTCGGCGCCCATGCGGAAGACCCGGTCGATGTGGTCGGCGTCGATGATGGTCTCCCGCGCCCCGGCCCCCCGGATGGTGGTCGGCTCGAGGATGTTCAGGTCGCCTTTGGTCGGGTCGGCGGTGCGCCCGTTGAGCTGGTCGGGGTCGGGGGGAATGGTCAGCCGGTAGTGGGCGGCGGACAGCTCGATCGTGCTGCCGGGCTGGGCGTTCGCGGCCATGACCGCCGCGCGCAGGGTGCAGGTGCCTCGGGCGGTGCGGCAGACACCGTCGGACGCGTCCGCATCCACGGCGTCTTCGGTGGAGTCGACCGTAAAGGTCGTGGCCGCGGAGGCCGCTTGCGCAGAGGCCGGGGCGGCGGCCACGATCCCTGCGAGGGCCGCCAGCGAGGCGGTCAGCGCCGAAAGGGCAGTCGAACTTCTCATGGGGGTGCGCTCCTACTCGTAGTGAGAAACGCTTGCGTCTATAACGTGTACCAGAATGTTTCTCACTCATGAGAGAGCCAATCCCGCCGCTGCTGCAGCCGAGCCTGACCGACCTTCCCCGCGGGCCACACGGGCTCGCGCGGGAGCGTGTGACGGGTTCGCAGCGTCAGCGGCTGCTCTACGCGATGACGGTCGTGGTGGCCGAAAAGGGCTACATCGCCGCGACCGTGGCCGATGTGACGGCACGGGCAGGCGTGTCCCGCAAGACGTTCTACGAGCTGTTCGCGGACAAGGAGGAGTGCTTCATCGCCGCTGCGGAGACGGGCCGCGAGCTGATGGTCAAGCGGCTTGAGGCGTCGTTTGCCCGCTCGTCGGCGCAGTCGCTCTCCCGTGTGGCGACGCTTCGTGCCTCGATCCGTGCCTTTCTCGGGCTGATCGCCGAAGAGCCGGAATTCGCCAGGGCGTTCTTCCTGGAGACGGCGGCGGCCGGCGGCCGGGCGCAGGAGCACCAGGACTCCTGCCGCTCCTGGTTCGCCGAGTCGATGCGCGCCTGGCACACCAGGGTTCCCGGTCACCGCCGTGTCCCCGATGAGACCTACATGGCCGCGGCTGACGCCACACACGAAGCCGTCTGCCGCTGTCTGCGCCGCGGGCGCATCGGCGAGGTCCCCGCCCTGGAGGACGCCGTGCTGCACATCTGTCTCGCCCTGCTGGGCGTGGTCAATCCGGCAGAGGACGCCGGAGAGGGTGAGCCGGGAGAGGTGTGAGCGCCGGGTTCCACCGGGTCTCCCCTGGCGTTACGGGGCGACCCGTCCCATCGATGACCTGCCGGTGGTCCCGCCACCCGCCACAACGCCCGTTGCTCACCGGCAAAAACGGCGCAGCCGTTCCCGCTCGGCATCCGGTGAGATCGCCCGCCCTTCACCGCGAACAACGACCCTGCCAACAGGCAGTCACATGATCCGCCGGACAGAACCCAATCGACCGAGGCTGAGGCACACCGGCCTCATGGGGCCATTCTTCGTCGCTCAACTCGTCAGCAACTTCAGTACCTGCCGTGTGTCGGAGAGGTCGTCAACCACAACCTCAGCTCCAGCCTCCCGCAGATCCTCCGTGCTGCTGCGCCCGGTCGCCACCGCCACCACACGCACGCCACCGGCCAGCCCACCCCTCACATCAGCCGGGGTATCCCCAACGAGCACAGCGCGATCCGCAAAAACGCATGCCCGCTCAAGAGCCGTACGCACCAACTGCGGGCGGTCGTCCGCGTCCTCGCCGAAGGCGCCGATCGCAAGGTCGATGTACCCCTGACCCGTAGAGACCTTGAGTCAACAGAACCGACCGGCCCGCGTGTCCGTGCGATCCCAGGTGAGGCGGAGCCGTCCTCTCAGCTTCCCTACTGCATGGCCACCGGCCTTGCCCGGCCGCCCGGACAGGGTCGGCCCGGCTCTGAAATCATTTCACCCGGCTCGCCTGGTCCGGTACGATCGCGGGATTGTTTTCACTGCTGGGAGCCCATGAGGTTCGCGTGTGGTTTCCCTGGCAGTTCCCGGGCTGAGAGCAGGTTTCGTCAATGGCATGTCGTATCAGTGAACTCGTCCTCGGTTGCCGCGACCCTGAGGTGCTGGCGCGGTTCTGGTGCGAGGTCCTGGACTTCGTCGTACTCGATCGCGAGGACGACGGCACGTTGGAGATCGGGCCGCGCGAAGGGTTCGGCGGTCCGCAGCCGACGATCATCCTCAGTCGCAGGGATGAGCCGGAGAAGGGGAAATCCCGGCTGCACATCGACGTCAACGCCACCGACCGCGATCAGGACGCCGAACTCGAACGCCTTCTGAAGCTTGGTGCGCGCCCGGCCGACATCGGTCAGACGGGGCAGGAGCAGTGGCATGTCCTGACCGACCCCGAAGGCAATGAGTTCTGCCTGCTCAAGGCCCGCCTCAACCCACTTTGATGCCCATCGGTCACGCCTCGGCACCAGGTTTCTGGGGTCTGCCTCGAAGTCCGGTGTGACGGGCGTGTCGTGATGAGGTAAGTGAGGTCTCAGGAAAAGGGTTCATCGACCAAGAAAAACCTGAACACCGGAGACCTCGTGGCCACCCAAGCGGTGACGAGGCGGCTTTACCTGACCGATGAGCAGTGGACGCGGCTGAACCGCTGTTGCCTGTGCCCACGCGGTCGTGGTCGGCCGTCGGCGTGGACGAAACGGCAGCTCGTCGACGCGATCAGAGGGCGGGTGGGGTCGGTGCGCCCTGGCGCGACGTCCCGGACTGCTATCGCTCCTGGCGGGCGGTGTAGGTGCTGTTCCGGCGGTGGCAGCGCGCCGGGCCGTCACAGCCGCCGGTGCCGAGCTTCAGCGCGCGGGCTTCGAGCTGGTGCACCAGGCCCGCACCGAGCCGTGGGGCCAGACAGTTGCCAGACTTCTCACGGCGGACGGCTTGATCGTCGGGATCTCCTACGCCCCCTCCTTGCACAACCTGCAGGCCGGCCAGCGCCCCGGGTGAGCCCGACCCGAGACCGGTGAAGGCGACGCAGATCCCTGGCGTACTCCTCGCCAAGGACAGCCGGCGTAGCATGCCCCACGTGGCAGCCGTACCCACTCCGCTGCTACCAACGGCCTGGTGATCTCCTACAGACGAACAGCCCGTCCGAAGCGATTCAGCTCCACACATCCCGCCCCCATACGAAGCCGAATGCCCCCTCGCCACATAGGACACCGTCTTAGCGGCGAGTTGACCATAAACCTTCAATGCTGTCGACATGTGGCCACTTTTGAAAGATCCAGAATCTTTATCACGCGACAGTTACGGATCTGCCAGACTGCTGTTACCGCACGGGGACCGTTCAAGCTTGCGCTCATCTGGCGCACATTCCTATGGTACTTCGGAAGGGGTCGTGATAACCGAGGTCCCAGGGGGAGCAATGACAGGACTAAGGAATTCCGCTAACTCGTCACCCGGACGACATTCTGAAGAATGGACCGTGCCCGGCTATGCCAACGTCCAGGAGTTGGGCAGGGGAGGCAACGGCCGGGTCGTGATCGCCCTGCACACGGCGACCGCCCGGCATGTCGCGATCAAGTATCTCAATGAAGAACTGGGCACGAGCACTGCATTTCGCACCGCCTTCCAGACCGAGGCCAAGCTCCTCAGCAGTTTGAACTCGCCTCATGTGACGCAGCTGTACGAGTATGTCGAAGCGCAGCAGGGCGCCGCCATCGTCATGGAACTGATCGCCGGTGCTGCCCTGCGCGCGCTGCTGCGCCAGGAGGGCCCAACCGGACCCGAGGCCGCGCTGGTCGTACTCAAAGGGTCCCTCTTGGGCTTGGCCGCCGCTCACAGCGTGGACGTGGTGCATCGGGACTACAAGCCCGAAAACGTGCTGGTCAGCATGGACGGCCAGTCCAAACTGGCGGACTTCGGTATCGCCGCGCGTACCGGTGACCACTGCAAGTACGGCACACCGGCGTACATGGCACCCGAGCAGTGGAGGCAGGAGTCCGCCACCGCGGCCACCGACGTCTATGCCGCCACCGTCACCTTCTACGAGTGTCTCACCGGCGTACGCCCATTCAACGGCACGACGTGGGAACTCCTCGCGCAGCACGTCAACGCGCCGGTGCCGCTGGACGACGTGCCAGAAGCGGTGCGCAGCCTGGTACTGCACGGCATGGCCAAGGACCCGGCACAGCGACCGGAGAACGCCCTTGCCTTCCTCCAAGAATTGGAACGGGTCGCCGCGTCCGCGTACGGGCCCGATTGGGAAGAGCGTGGCCAAAGCCGCCTGGCCGCCCTAGCGGCCCTGCTGCCCCTGGTGTTCTCACACCTCAAGACGACCCCAGTAGGCGCTGCCGCGGACCTGGCCCTCACCGTGCTACCAGGAGGCCGCCGCACACAACTCCTCAAGCGAGATGCCCTGATCGCCGGAGCGGCTGCCCTGGGGGTAGCTGCGATCATGAGCTTGATGCCAGGAGGCTGGGCCGGTCAGGAAGCGGCTCACGCGGAACAGACCGGGGCGCACGCACAAGCCGTCACCACCCTCAAGCCGGGCGACGACGACTCCAGCAGTCCTTCGGGGAGGACGGACACAGACTCCAGGGAGGACACCTCTACAGACGACGGAGGTCGGGACACCGGGACACCACGACCATCACCGTCGGTAGGAGCTACCGCTCCCGAAGGACCGTCACGGGCGGGTTCGGACACGGGTGACGGGAATTCCGAGACTCCCACCCCCGGGCCGACGACTCCTGGTCCCGGCGATGATGGCGACCCCTCCGAGACTCCCACCCCCGGGCCGACCACCCCTGACCCCGGCCACCATGACGACCCCTCCGGGACCCCCACCCCGGGACCCACCACCCCTGACACCGGTCACCATGACGACCCCTCCGGGACCCCCACCCCCGGACCCACCACCCCTGACCCCAGCCACTCCGGGGTAGAGGGCGAGCCCGGGTGATCAAGATGACCGATGCCAGGCCGGGACAGGACATTCCCGGCCTGGCACTGGCGCGCCCCATGAGTCATCGCCCGGGTCGGTGACGATCAGACAGCCATCATCAGCGATGTGATCAACAAGGGACCTAAGTGGAGCTGATCCTCTTGCGGCCGGCGCGAGAGAGGCCATGATGCACATGCGAGGGCTGACATGACGGACGGTGTCGAGGAATCAGGTTTGCCGTGGCACTTACCGGACCCGGAACTGCACCCGACAGTGCCTGACCCGGATCTGCAGCCAACCGTGCCCGACCCCGACCTGCAAGAAACCGTACGAATCCACCCTCCAGCCCAGGGTGGAAACGTTGACGACGACGCCTACTGTGCCACCGCTCTCGACACTGCTTGGTCCAGCAGCCAATCAGGCGCCACCGAGGTACAGACCGAGAGCATGCCCCCACCCATCGGGGCAACTCCCACGGCACATGAGTCCGGTGTGTTCCGCTTCGGCCCAGGCGTCCCCCCCTCGGGGGTGGGGGGTACCGCAGCTGAGGTCTGGCACGGCGCTGTGCCAGGCGCAGACCACAGCAAACGCCACGGTCGTCTGCGCTGGTTGCGGCGGTACCGTCTGGCGGCAGCGGTGCTGACCGCAGTCTTGATTTATTTGCTCTGGCCACGGGATACACCGGACATGCGGATCACTAAGGTGACAGCGCACACCAACGCGACCCTCACCTGTGACCAAACCGCGGAAGTGGTCGCCGTGGTAGGCACCAACGGGCAACCGGGAACGGTCACCTATCGATGGAACCGCAGCGATGGCACCTCATCAGGACCGCTTGAAGAACGCTTCGGCAAAGGGCAGCACGAGGCTCGACTGCGGTTGCTATGGACATTCCACGGCAGGGGAACGGACGACGCGAAGGCACAGCTGCTCATCACCTCGCCGGCCCCGCGTACCGTGTCCGTCTCCTTCACCTACACGTGCCGCTGAAACCACTCAAGGCCCCTTGGATGTACGCCGCTCCCCTCTGTGGCCGTTGGGCCGTCGGCCGGATGGCCCGGCACTGACAACTCGCGGATGAGCACGCCGAGAACGCGCCGGCGCGCCAGAAGACCCTGACTGTCAGCGCAGCGTGCTTGTCGATGGCCTCAGCTCAGATGGTTTGCAGCTGGGTGAGCGTCTGCTGGAGCTCCTCCTTCAACCGACGCCCCGCCTCCTCGGCATCCCCCCGCGCGATGGCGTCGACGAGGGCGGCATGACTCTCGTCGCCGTGGTTCGGGTCGCCGGAGCGCAGGTTGAGCAATTCCACGAGGTCGATCAGTGCCTGCCGCAGCACGGGGAGGAATTCGGCGAACAGCGCGGTCAGCACAGGGTTGTGGGCCGCGGCGACGACTTCCGCGTGCAGCGCGATGTCGGCGTCGACGAACTCGGCGTCACTGCTTGTCGCCGCCTCACGGCGGCGGTCCAGGGCGGCATCCAGGGCAGCGAGGTCGTCTACGGTGCGGCGTTTCGCGGCCAGCTGTGCGGCCTCGACCTCGACAGCGATGCGGACCTCGTAGGCGTCGGTGACGGCGGCCTGGCGGAGCCGGGTCGACCAGTTCTCCTGGGGCTTGGTGGCGATGACGAATACACCGGCGCCATGGCGCGCCTGCACCAGTCCGGCCCCCGCGAGCGCGCGGAGCGCCTCGCGGACGGTGGAGCGGCCGACGCCAAGGATCTTGGCGAGGGAGGTCTCACCGGGGAGCTTCGTACCTACGGGCCACTCCCCGCCCGCGATCGCCTCACGCAGGCGGTCGGTGGCCTGTTCGACCAGGGGGGTTGGTCTCAGCGCGCTCAGTGGCATGGTCCTGCACCTTCTTACACCTCAGCTTGTCTGAGGAGTTGGATCGAGGTTACCGTACCCGACATGCCGCTGCGCGAGCTTCTTCTCCTTGGCCGCCGCTGCGGGGCCTGACTCGACCGGCTCCCCGCAGCGGGGGCTTGGTGTGCCGGTCAGCTTCTGGCCCAGTGAAAGTAGTTCTGCCCCATGACTTCCTCAGAGACCACGACATTTCCCACGCTGCGCACTCCGTCCGCGCCACGCCCGGCCGGTGCTCCGGCCTGGAATCCGCAGCGGCCGAGCGCGATGCCGCACCACCGCTACCAGGCCGCGCACGAGCGGGTCGCCCTCCCCCTCAAGGGCCGGACGTGGCCGTCCCGCCGTCTGGAGCAGGCTCCGTTGTGGGTGCCCGTCGACCTGCGCGACGGCAACCAGGCGCTGGCCGAACCGATGGATACCGCGCGCAAGCGCCGGATGTTCCACCTCCTGGTCACGATGGGCTTCAAGGAGATCGAGGTCGGCTACCCGTCCGCCAGCCAGACCGACTTCGACTTCGTACGTCACCTGGCGACGAGCGGCGCGGTCCCCGAGGACGTGACCATCTCCGTCTTCACAGCGGCCCGCAATGACCTCATCGACCGGACGATCGCCTCCATCGAGGGGCTCCCCCGCGTCGTCATCCACCTCTACACCGCCACCGCGCCGGCGTGGCGCAATGTCGTCCTGGGGCGCTCGCGCCCAGAGGTGCACCAGCTGATCCACGAGGCCGCGGCCTATCTGATGCGCCGGGCCGAGGAACAGCAGGGCGCCGATATCCGGTTCGAGTTCTCGCCCGAGGTCTTCAATCTGACCGAGCCGGACTTCGTCCTGGAGGTCTGCAACAACATCACCGAGCTGTGGGACGCCTCCCCCGACCGGCCGGTGATCCACAACCTGCCGGCCACGGTGGAGATCGCCACGCCCAACGTGTACGCGGACCAGATCGAGTACATGCACCGCCACCTGGCGCGCCGCGACGCGGTGATCCTCTCGGTGCACCCGCACAACGACCGCGGCACCGGGGTCGCCTGCGCCGAACTCGCCGTCCTGGCGGGCGCCCAGCGAGTGGAGGGCTGCCTGTTCGGCAACGGCGAGCGGACCGGCAACGTCGACCTGGTCACCCTCGCCCTCAACCTGTACGCGCAGGGCGTGAACCCGATGGTCGACTTCTCCGACATCGACGCGGTGCGCGAGGTGGTCGAGCACTGCAACAGGCTGCCGGTCCACCCCCGCCACCCGTACGGGGGCGACCTCGTGCACACCGCGTTCTCCGGTACGCACCAGGACGCCATCTCCAAGGGCATGGACCACCACGCCAAGCAGGCCGCCGTGGCAGGCATGGCTCCGCAGGAGGCGGCATGGGAGGTTCCGTACCTGCCGATCGATCCGGGTGACATCGGCCGCACGTACGAGGAAGTCATCCGGATCAACTCTCAGTCCGGCAAGGGCGGTATCGCGCACCTGCTCCAGACGCACTACGGCCTGGACCTGCCCAGGGGCATGCGCCCGGACTTCTCGCGCACGGTGCAGCGGGCCACCGACGCGAGCGGCCTCGAACTGTCGCACAGCGAGCTGTGGGAGCTGTTCCGCACCACCTACATTGCCCCGGCCGACGACGGTCCGCTCGCCCTCACGTCCTGGGAAACCGTCCAGACCGGTCCCGGCGAGCACCAGTTCAGTTGTGTCCTGTGCGCCGACGGGCAGGAGCAGCGGCTGCGGGGCATCGGCAACGGTCCGCTGTCGGCGCTCACCCACGCACTCGGCAGCGTGGGGATGGGTGCCGACATCCGCCACTTCGCCGAGCATGCGACGACGGCAGGGCCCGGCAGCCCCGCCGTCGCCTACGTCGAGTGCGAAGTGGATGGCGCCACCTGGTGGGGTGCCGGCTGGGACACCTCCCCGCTCGCCGCTTCGGTCAACGCGGTCATGGCCGGAGTCAATCGCGCCCGGCAGGCCCGCTCGTGAACGCGGCTCCCGTACTGCGGTTGCGCGACGTGGACTTCGTCCGCGACGGCAATCCGATCCTGCACGAGATATCCCTGACGGTGCGGCCCGGTGAGCACTGGGCGCTACTCGGCGCGAACGGCGCGGGCAAGAGCACGCTGCTCAGCCTGATGGGGGCGCTCACCCACCCGACCCGGGGCACGGTCGAGGTCCTCGGCCATGAGCTGGGCAGGGTCGATCTGCGTCAACTGCGCACGTACGTCGGCCATGTCGACCCGCGTCACGCACCGCGCTCCCCCCTACGGGTTCGCGACGTGGTGCTCACCGGACTGACCAGCACCATCGAGCCGGTGCCCCGTTGGCGCCCGGCGGACGAGCAGGTCACGCGGGCCGACCACCTCATTGGACTGCTCGGTCTCGGGGCCCGTCGCCAGGCACGGTGGCCGACGCTGTCCCAGGGTGAGCGGGGCCGTGCGCTGATCGCGCGGGCGCTGCTGCCCGATCCGCGGTTGCTGCTGCTCGACGAGCCCGCCACCGGGCTTGACGTCGCCGGCCGCGAGCAGCTCATCGAACGGATCGACACACTGCAGCGCACCTTTCCGGAGCTGTCGTCGGTGCTGGTCACGCACCATATGGAGGAGCTTCCTCCGGGCACCACGCATGTGATGCTGCTGCGCGACGGCCGCGCTGCGAACTCCGGCCCCGTCGGCGAGGTTCTCACCAGCGATCAGGTCAGCAAGTGCTTTGACCACCCGATCCGGCTCACACGCACCGACGGCCGGTGGACCGTGCGCACGAGCCGCGCGCCCCTGCCGTAACCCGGCCCTGGGCAGGTGGGGCGGTACCCGCCGACCGGCGCGTACCGCCCCCAGCCCCTCCAGCAACACAGTGGAGCGGTAGCGTCACGGCCCCCCGCTCCGCCCCGGGGCGGCATCCGCCGGCCGTGCGTTGGGGAGCCGGTCGGTAGAGGGAACCCCGTGACCTCGGGTCGTGCTGCTCCAGCCCGCCGCCGGGGCGCGGGACGCGGTGCCCCGGGCCACTCGTCCCGGCGAGCAGGTCCAGGCCGAGCGGGGTGCAGGAGTGCAGACGGCCTTGCCGTCGCGTTCGGTGATGATCAGCCGGGCCGCCCGCAGCGCCTTGGCGTGCTCGGAAGCCGAGGACTTGGCGGTGGACAGCTCGGCCCAGGTCGGTCGTGGTGCGCTGCCGGGTGAGCAGTGCGAGGGCGGCGCCCCGGGTGGACCCCAGCAGGGCGGCGAGCGGCTCGGCACTCGGCCCCTCGCCGAGCAGCGGCAGCGGGCTGAGCTCCGGGTAGACCAGGACGCTGGGCAGGCCGGGCCGCGGGGCCGGCATGGGCCAGCCGCTCCACACGGTGGTCGGCAGCAGCACCAGGCCCCGCCCGTCGAGTTCGAACACCGCGTCCTCTGGCCAGTCGAACGCCAGCGTCGTACCGCGCCATCCGGGCCCCGGGGCCAGCCCGGCCAGGGCGGCCCGGATGCCCTCCTCGGCCAGCAGCCAGGTGCGTTCGGCGTCGAAGGCGGACCGGATGGTGCCCCATGCCTCCCCGAGCACGCGGTCGTACGCGGTGCGCGGGGAGCCGACCAGCAGCCGCCAGGCGTGGCGATCCTGATCGGCCAGGGCGCGAAGCCAGGGGGTCACCGGCCGAGCAGACCCGGTCGAGCCCCGAACGCACGTAACCGCCCGGCGTGGACAGGACTGCATCGAGTCCGTCGTCCAGCCCCCGGCTGAGCGGAACCATGAGCAGCGGCCCCCGGCCCGAGGGCGGCACCAGATCGAGCAGCGGCCGCGCCCCCGCGGCAGGGTCCGCCGCAGCGACCGCTGCCATCTGCCGAAGACGGGCGGTAGCCGGAGGCGCTGCATCGCGGCCAGGGTCACCCCCAGCTCCATCAGCGGCGCCGGCTCGCGGGCGAACGTCACCCGCAGCAGGTCAGTGGATTGCGAGGCATCCCACGGCCAACCGTCGTTCGGTCCCATCACGGGCGATGCGTCAACCTACCCGGGTCGGCCGGGGCCGGTTCCCCGGTCCGGCGCTGTACAACTCCCGGGTGGCCGTGGTGAATCGGGCCAGGGCGTCCGGCAGCGGGGCGATGCCGATGCCGGGCGCGGTCGGCACGGGCAGGTGGCCGTCCCGCAGGACGAACGGCTCGGTGATGTCCTCGGCGAAGTACCGGCTGGAGGCCGAGGTGTCGCCGGGAAGGGTGCATCCGGGCAGCGCGGCGAGCGCCAGGTTGGGGGCCCGGCCGATGCCGGTCTCCAGCATGCCGCCGCACCACACCGGGACGCCGTGGGCGGCGGCGAGGTCGTGGATGCGGCGTGCTTCGAGGTAGCCGCCGACCCGGGCCGGCTTGACGTTGATGACCCGGCAGGCGTCCATCGCGATCGCTGCCGCGGCGTCACGCGCGGTATGGATGGACTCGTCCAGGCAGACCGGGGTGGTCAGGCGCTGCTGCAGCAGGGCGTGGGCGTGGAGGTTGTTCTCCTCCAGGGGCTCTTCGATGAGCAGCAGGTCGAACGCGTCGAGTTTCCGCAGGTGTTCGGCGTCGGCGAGAGTGTACGCGGTGTTGGCGTCGACCTGTAGCGGCAGCGTGTCACCGAACCGGGTGCGCACCGCGCGCACCGGCTCCAGATCCCAGCCCGGCTCGATCTTCAGCTTGATGCGGGTGTAGCCCTCGGCCAGGTACTTCTCCACGTCATCGAGAAGTTCGGGGAGGGAGTTCTTGATGCCGACGGAGACCCCGGCGGGCACCCGCTCGTGGACCGAGCCGAGGAAGGCCGCGAGTGGCATGTCATGGGCCCGCAGCTCGGCGTCGAGCAGGGCGGTCTCCAGGGCCGCTTTGGCGAGCTCGTGCCCCTTGACCGCGGCCATGGCGGGCGCGAGGGCCGCTGTCGTCGGTTCACGGAGCGCGGTGACGCGCGGCAGCAGGAAGTCGCGGATCACGATCTCGGCACCGGCGACGAACTCCGAGCAGTACAGCGGCTCCGGGTCGGCGGCGAACTCGGACCAGCCCTCGGCCTCGTCCGTGACGATGTGCAGGAGAAAGGTGTCCTTGCTGGTCATCGTCCCGAAGGAGGTACGGAAGGGGGTGACCAGCGGAAGGGAGACATGGAGCAGTTCGACCCGTTCGATCCTCATGTGCGCGGGTCCTCCGAAGTGGCCTCGAGGGCAGGGGTGTCCGGGGTGGGGGACGTGTCCACGGTGTGCGGGGTGTGCGGGGTGTGCGGGGTGAGAAGGTACCAGCCGTCGCGTGACATCGCGGTCGCCCGGAAACCCTCTCCGTACGCGTCGGTGAAGACCTCCCGTACGGCGTGCCGCCAGCGCAGCGCCAGGGCCGGGTCGGCGGCGCGCAGCGCGACGATGTCCTCGGGCACCCGGCACCACAAGCGCCGGTCGTCCCGGAGGGCGAGCGGGCCGCCGTCCGGGGCGTGCCGGAAGACGGTGGCGTCCGCGCGGCCCTCGGCGGGGTCGGCAGCCCGCGCCGTCCCCGTGACGAGGTCCCAGTCGGCGGTGAGCCGGTCGCTCTCGTCGCCGTCGTTCACACCGTCGCTCATCGGTCCGTAGAGGTCGACCAGGTATTCGGCTCCGACGGCGCCCAGCTTGACCAGGTTGAACCGGGCGTTACGGCTGACCAGCGGGTCGAAGGTCCAGCGCATGGTGTGCGCCCCGCGCTCCAGCGCCCACGCCCGCTGGGCCTGCTTGACCGCGTAGCCGACGCCCCGGTCCGAGGCGGTGGCCGCCGCCACGAACGAGTACACGGCACGCTCGGCGGGCGGCCCGAAGACGGCGACCGACGCCCCGACCGGCCGCTCACTCCGCTGGTCGGCGGCGTACGCGGCATGCACCGCGCCTCCCGCGTGGACGAGGCTGTGCAGCACCTCCGTCGGGTAGGGCGGGGTGGCGCGCGGAAGCTGCCACACATCGGCGAGGAAGTCGGCCACCGCCCGTATACCGGCCACGTCGTCCACGGTGCGGACGGTGACTCCGGCGGTGCGGGCGGCGGCGGAGGCAACCGCCTCGGCTTCGGCCGCGGGCGCCTCGTCCGGCGTGCGCCCCAGGTCGGAGATCGTCACAGATGTCATGTCCTTGAGTGTCCAGGGCCGTGACCTCATCCCTCTTGTCCATGAGTACAAGCGAGACCTAGAGTCCTGTTGCGATCAGCCAATCCGTGCGGACAGAAAGGGGCACGCCATGGACGCCCGCACCCTCGGCGAGCTCCTCGACACTCTGGGTGAGTCCACGCTGCGGCTGCTCACCGCCCCGGCCGGTCTCGCCGCCCCCGTCACCGAGGTCCTGCTGTACGACGCCGAGGCCCCGCTTCCGGCTCGCGCGCCGGGCGCCCTGCTGCTGGCGGTCGGTGTGCGGGCGGGTGCCGCCGGACCGCTGGTGCGCGAGGCGGCGGGCGCCGGTCTGGCCGGACTCGTCGTACGCGGCAAGGACGAGCCTCCCACCGAGACACTCGCGGAGGCGGAGGAGCACGGGCTGCCCCTGCTCGCCGTCGACGAGGACGCCGCCTGGCACCACGTCCACCTGCTGCTGGCCCAGGCGATCGGGGCCCGGCCCTCTCCCACGGCCGGCGGTGCCGCGCTCGGCGACCTCTTCTCGCTCGTCAACGCCGTGGCCACGGCCGTGGGCGGCGCCACCGTCATCGAAGACCCGCGCCAGCGCATCCTCGCCTACTCCACCGTCCCCGGGCAGGCCGTCGACGAGCCCCGGAGACAGGGCATCCTCGGCCGTCAGGTGCCGGGCAGCCCCGGGAACACCGAGCAGTACCGCGTGCTGTTCGCCTCGCAGGGCCCCGTGCGCCTCGCCGCCCTCGGCGGTGACGAACTGCCGCGGCTGGCCATCGCCGTCCGGGCGGGCGGGGAGACCCTCGGCTCGCTGTGGACCGTGGACGACGGGACCCTCGCCCCCGACGCCGAGCAGGCCCTCGCCCAGGGCGCCTCCACGGCGGCCCTGCTCCTGCTGCGGGCGCGAGCGGCCGAGGAGCTGTCCCGGCATCTGACGGGTGATCTGCTGCGCCGGCTGCTGGACGGCACCGCCGAGCCCGCCACCGCCGCCGACCGCCTCGGCCTGGCCCCCGGCAGCCCGGTGCGGGTGGCCGCGTTCGCGCTCGACGGTGCGGCCTCCGCGCCGGACGGCGAACAGGCCGCGCTGCGGCTGCTGGATCTCGTACGGCTGCAGTGCGAGGCGCGGTACGGGCGGCACGCGTGCGTCCTCGTCGACGGGGTGGTGTACGCGCTGCTGCCGGTGGCCGGCGAGCCGGGCGGGCGCGGTGGCGAGCGGCAGCGACGCCTCGCCGAGGACATCGTGCGGCGCGCCGGGAAGGCGCTGCGGGTGCCGGTGCGGGCCGGGATCGGCGATGTGGTGACGGGCCTCGCGGAGATACGCGGCTCACGGGACGACGCCGACCTGGTGCTGCGGGTCCTCGGGCCGGGCGAGTCGGTCGCGACGGTGGCCGAGGTCCGCCCCCGCGCCGTCCTGCTCCGGCTCGCCGAGGTCATCGGCGCCCGGCGGGAGTTGACGGCGGGGGGCTGGCGGGACGTCCTGGCGTACGACGCCGAACACGGCACGGACTACGCCAGGACTTTGGTGTGCTGGCTGGACGCCGGATGCGACATGGCCCGGGCGGCGAAACTGCTCGCCGTGCACCCCAACACTTGCCGCTACCGCCTCAGGCAGGCGCAGGCGCACGTCGGTATCGACATCGACGATCCGGATGAGCGCCTGGTGTTGTGGCTCCAGCTGCGGACGCTCGCCGGGCTGCGGGGTGACGAGTCGCCGTAGGGATCTCAGCCGCCGAGCCAGTCCGTGAGCCGCCGCTCGCACTCGCGCAGCTGCGCGATGGGGACGTACTCCCCCGCGGTGTGCGCGAGGGTCGGGTCGCCGGGGCCGTAGTTGAGCGCGGGCGTGCCGAGCGAGGCGAAGCGGGCGACGTCGGTCCAGCCCAGTTTGGGCCGGGGTGCCACGCCCAGGACCTCGACCAGCGAGGCCACGGCGGGCCGGCCGAGGCCCGGAGCGGCGCCCGGTGTGACCTCGGTGATCTCGACCTCGTACACGGGCTCGGGGAAGAGATCGCGGAGGTACGCCTCGGCCTGCTCGGGCGAACGACTGGGCGCGAACCGCAGATTGACCGTGATCACGCACAGGTCGGGGACGACGTTGTCGGCGACGCCCGAGCGCACGGCGACGGCGCTGAGCCCTTCGCGGTATTCCAGGCCGTCGATGACGACGCGCTCGGCGGTGTGGTCCTCCAACCGCTGGAGGACGACGGCGGCACGGTGGGCGGCGTTGACGCCCATCCAGGAGCGGGCGGTGTGCGCGCGCTCGCCGCGAACGGTGATGTCGGCCATCAGCACACCCTGGCAGCCCGCCTCGACACCGGCGTCGGAGGGCTCCATGAGGATCGCCAGATCGGCCTGGAGCAGGTCGGGGCGTTCGGCGGCGATCCGGGCGAGTCCGTTGCGGTCGCCGGAGACCTCCTCGCATTCGTAGAAGACGTAGGTGACGTCGCGCACGGGGGCGGTGAGCGTCGCCGCGAGACGGAGGGCGACCGCGACGCCGCCCTTCATGTCGCAGGCTCCGAGGCCGTGGAGGAGGTCCCCGTCGAGACGGGAGGGGAGGTTCCCGGCGGCGGGGACGGTGTCGAGGTGCCCGGCGATGATCACACGCTGGTCGCGGCGCGGGCCGGTGCGGGCCACGACGGAGTTGCCGATCCGCTCGACCGTGAGATGCGGCAGGGCGCGCAGCGCGGCCTCGACGGCGTCGGCGAGTGCCGCCTCGTCACCGCTTTCGGAGGGGGTGTCGACCAGGGCGCGAGTGAGGGCCACGACGTCGGTGGACGGGTCGAGACGAGTCATCGTGCGGTCTCCTCGGTGGCGGCGTCGGGGTCGGCCTGGCCGAGCTGTTGGAGCCTGGAGTGCCTGATGCCGTACAGCCCGTAGACGGCCAGCCCCACGGCCATCCAGGCGCCGAACGCGATCCAGGTGTCGGCACCGAGCCCGTACATCACATAGCCGCAGCAGGCCACTCCCAGCAGCGGTGTCACGGGCGAGAGGGGCACCCGGAAGCTGCGCGGTGCCTCCGGGCTGCGGCGGCGCAGGATCAGGACGGCCACGTTGACCAGGGTGAAGGCGAAGAGGGTGCCGATGCTGGTGGCGTCGGCGAGCGCGCCCAGCGGCACGAGCGCGGCGAGGACCGTGACGAAGAGGGAGACGATGACGATATTGGCGCGTGGCACTCCGGTCCGCGGATGGACGGTGGAGAACACCGGTGGGACGAGCCCGTCGCGGGACATCGAGTAGAGGATGCGGGTCTGCCCGTACTGCACGGTGAGGACGACGCTCGTGGTGGCGACGACCGCGCCGGCGGACAGCAGGATCGGCCACAGCGCACCGCCGCCGACCGAACGGACCAGGACCTCGCTGAGCGTGGCCTCGGTGCCCTCGAACCGCTGCCATGGCATGGCCCCGACCGCCGCCAGCGCGACCGCGCAGTACAGAGCGGTGACCAGGCCGAGCGAGAGGATGATGGCGCGTGGCAGGTCGCGCTGTGGGTTCTTGGCCTCCTCGCCCGCCGTCGAGGCGGCGTCGAAGCCGATGTAGGAGAAGAAGAGCGAGGCGGCGCCCGCGCTCATGCCGGCCGTGCCGAGCGGGAAGAGCGGCTGGAAGTTCCCGGCGCGGAACGCGGTGAAGGCGACCGCGCAGAACAGCGCGAGTGCGGCGATCTTCACCGCCACCATGATGGTGTTGGCGACCGCGCTCTCCCGGGCGCCGCGCAGCAGCACCACCATGGCGAGGATGACGATCGCGGCGGCGGGGATGTTCAGCACCCCGCCCGTGCCGGGCGGTGCCGCGAGCGAGTCGGGCAGGGTCCAGTGGACGGTGAGCTGGAGCAGTTCGTTGACGTACTGACCCCAGCCGACCGCGACCGCGGCCACCGAGACGCCGTACTCGAGGATCAGACACCAGCCGCAGACCCAGGCGACCAGTTCGCCGAGGGTGGCGTAGGTGTAGCTGTACGAGGATCCGGCGCCCGGGATCATGCCCGCCAGCTCGGCGTACGAGAGGGCGGAAAACAGCGCTGTGACCCCGGCGAGCACGAAGGAGATCACGACCGCCGGACCGGCCTCCGGCACCGCCTGGCCGAGGACCACGAAGATTCCGGTGCCGAGCGTGGCACCGACGCTGAGCAGCGTGAGCTGGGTAAGCCCCATGGTGCGGCGCAGCGGGCCGCCGCTCGCGTCGGCGACCAGGCTCGACACGCTGCGTCGCCTGGTCAACCTGTTCTTGCCACCCGCGTCTTCCCCCGGGCTCTGCTGCCCGCCGCGCGGGTGTGTCCGCACACCGTCCACGATGCTGCTCCCTCCGCCGCCGCACTGTCCGGCCCCTGATGATGCGGAACGGAGCGCGCGGAGGGGTGTGCGCATCAGCCAAGAAAGCAAGCTTCACTTTGCACAATCGGCCAAGAATGAGGCGGCCACTCGGAAGCCGATGTTCCCGGTGGAGCTGTCGGGCGTGGGTGGTCGCGGGTGTGGGAGGAGAGCAGCGACTTCCCGTCCTGCGAGTGGGTCGGGGTGATCCCGGCCGCGTCCAGGATGGTGGGCACAATGTCGATGTTGGCGACGATGCGGTTGTCGGTGGTCCCGGCGCCCAGGCCGCCGCCCGGCCAGGACAGGTAGAACGGCACCTCGTGGGCCGGGCGGTAGGCACCGACTTCTTGGTCCAGCCGTGGTCGGCCCAGCTGAAGCCGTTGTCACCGGTGTAGATGACAAGGGTGTTGTCCAGCTGTCCGAGGGCCTGGAGCTTGTCCTTGAACGCCTGCACCGCGTCGTCGACCGACAGCAGGGTTCGCAGCTGCTCCGCCCGGATCGTCTGGCCGTCGGCCGGCGTCCCGGTCGCGTTCCTGATGTACGCCGGCTTGTCGTCCCGGTTGTTCTCGGGCACGGAGGGCCGTCCGTTCCAGTCCGGCACGGCCGTGCCCGCGTCCTTGGCCTCGGGCGTGCGCGGGCCGTGCGAGGCGTACGGGGTGACGTACGCGAACCAGGGGCGGGGATCCGTGACGGCCTTGTCGATGAAGTTCAGGGTCCGGTTCTTGACGACGGTGTGGTGTAGCCGTTGATCGTCTGGACGGTGCCGTTGACGTTCCACTGGGCGTCGACGTACCCCGGCTGCAGCAGCGCGAACTCCTCGAAGTGCGGTGGGTTGTCCGAGAGAGTCCAGGAGTTGAGGTACTTGCCGAACAGGCCGCTGCGGTACCCCGCCTGCTTCAGGTAGCGCTGCACCGTGGTGCTCTGGTCCAGCTGGCAGGAGGCCTTGTTGTTGCGGACCCCGTGGTTGTGGGCGTAGCGGCCGCTGAAGACCGATGACCGCGACAGCAGGATGTTCGGGCGGGTGGCGGCAGCAGCGGAACCGGCGGCCGCCACCTGGGCTTCGCGGGAACCCCGGCCGTGGCTGCGGCGGCCGCCGTACCCGCGAGAAAGCCACGCCGGCTCACCTGCGGTCCTCCCCGGTCACGGCGACATAGACGGCGACATAGTGCTTTCCGGCATCAGCCGACACCTGCCCATTCGGGTGTCCAACTGGTGTCCACAGGTTTCACCCGTACGCCAAGCTGCATCCCCGGTTCGGTCGTCACGAAGTCCTTGCCCGGGAAGTCCGCGAACTTGGTGTACCTGGACTGCGAGGCCACCGGTGACGACTCCGTGCTGGTGGGCGGCCCGTCGCTCTTGGCGTCATCACCGCCGTCCGAACATCCCGCGACGAGTACAAGAGAGCCCACGGCAAGCGCCGTCAGCATGCGAGTCGACACGTGAATCCCTCTCGGACCGGAAACGGAGCCGCATCATAGCGAGCGGGACCGAACACGCATGCCCCAGCACAGGGCAGCATGCCCCGCCGATAACGCTGGGCTACGAGGCTTTCACCTGTTGTCATGACTCGGTCACGCAGTGGCGACCGGGCGGCCATCCGGACGCCCCACAGTCACAGGCACCATCCCTTCCGCCTACGGGGAGGCTCCTGTGTTCCGTGCACCCACCCTGCAACGCCGACGCCGACTTGGCCTACTGATGGCGCCGTTGAGCGCCATCGCGCTGTCCTTGACCGTGCTTTCTCCCGCGGCCGCCACGCCGCCCAACATCCCCAGCGCCTCCACCGCACAGACCGAGCTCAACACGCTGACCGTGGCATCCGAGGGGTCGATGACCGGGTACTCCCGCGACCTCTTCCCGCACTGGATCACCATCTCCGGAACCTGCAACACCCGCGAGACCGTGCTCAAGCGGGACGGTACGAACGTGGTCGTCGACGGCTCCTGCTACCCGACCTCGGGCAGCTGGTACAGCCCGTACGACGGCGCCACCTGGTACGCGGCCTCCGACGTGGACATCGACCACGTGGTGCCGCTGGCTGAGGCCTGGCGCTCGGGGGCGAGCAGCTGGACCACCAGCAAGCGGCAGTCCTTCGCCAACGACCTGAGCTACCCGCAGCTGATCGCGGTCACCGACAACGTCAACCAGGCCAAGGGCGACCAGGACCCCTCCACCTGGCAGCCCTCGAGAACCACTTACCGATGCACCTACGCCAAGATGTGGGTCCACGTGAAGTACCACTGGGGGCTCAAAGTGCAGTCCTCGGAGAAGTCGGCCCTGCAAAGCATGATCAACACCTGCTGACACCACCCCACCCCTTCTCGCCTCACACCTCGAACAGGCCGAGGAACCCCGGGTCCGGAAAGCACGTTCAGGACCCGGGGTTCCTCGACCTGGACGCTTACGTCGCCCATGGGTTCGGAGCCCGCTTCCTCCCAGGCGGCGAAGGCCGCCTGCGCATGTCGCTGTCGCGTGGTCCAACATCCCGCCGGTGCGGGTCACCACGGGTTCGCCTGAGCCGGATCTGGACAGGTCAAGCGACGGCCCGCTAGTGTCGCCGCTAGTTAACGTTAACTAACTACCCGGCGAAGGAGCACATGATGGTCGGCGGTGTTGCCCCAGGCATCGACCAGGAGAGCGAGCTCGCGCTCCTGGATCTCCTCGGGACGGCCTTCGTCACCGACCCGTTTCCCACCCTGGGGACTCTGCGGGACTCCACACCGGTTCACCACGACCCCGGCACCGGCCTGTGGCTGATCAGCCGGTACGCCGATGTGCGTCGAGTGCTGCTGGAACCGGAATCCTACCTTCCGGACAACGCTCAGAAGGCGATCTCACGTCTGTCGATACCGGCCCTGCGCACTCTCGCCGAGGACGGGTTCGCACTGCCGCCGGCCCTCGCCAACAACGGCGGCCCCAGCCACACGGGGCTTCGACGGCTGGTGACGCGGTTCTTCGCCCCACACCGGGTAGCCGCCGCGGTACCCCTGATCGAGCAGTGTGCTCGGGAGCTGCTGTCCGAGGCACAAGCCCATGTCACGGCGCACTCCGTGTACGACCTCTCCGCCGGGTACGCACGGCAGCTGCCCTGCAGGGTGATGATGCGGGTGCTCGGAATCGAGGACGTCGAGCCGCGACTGCTGGTGTCCTGGAGCGACGCGGCGCTGGAACTGTTCTACGGCCGACCCCGGCTGGAGCGCCAGGTCCACCTGGCCGAGCAGGTGGGAGCCTTCTACCGGTGGCTGATGGCACAGGCCGACGATGCCTCCGTGGGCGGTCTGTTCGGCGCACTGCGCGAGCATCGCCTGCCGGACGGCGATGTGCTCGATCGGAGGACCGCCGTGGCCGCGTGCTTCTTCGTCCTGATCGCCGGCCAGTCCACGACCGGTCAGTTGATCTCCACCGTGCTGCGCAGAGCGGCAGCGGACCCGGACATCTGGTCGCGGGTGGCCACGGAAGACGGTTTCAGCGAACGGTGGGTGGAGGAAGTCATACGCCGCGAGCCACCGGTCACGACCTGGCGGAGAGTGGCCGCACGGGACGTGGAACTGTCGGGGGTACGGATTCCCGCTGGGGACGAGCTCCTCTTGATGCTCATGGGAACGGGTTCCGACCCCGAGGTCTTCGCCGACCCCGCAGAGCTCTGTCCGCACCGGCCCAACGGCCGACAGCATTTGTCGTTCGGCCTCGGCCGCCATCTCTGCCCGGGGGCGCACATGGCTCGTACCGAAGCAGCCGTGGCGCTGCGCATGGCCGCGTCCCTGCTTCCGGACGTGGAGCTCGCGGAGGTGGAGTCACCCCCGATGCTGGGCCTGCTGTCGTTCCGGGCACCGGAGCGGGTGACGGTACGGCGTCGACGTCCAGGAAGATGACGCGTGCCGACGCGTTCGAGTGTGTCGGCACCGATGCGCCGGTTCAGCAGACCGCCCGGGGAAGCTTGGCCGGGGTGACGGTGGTGACATGCCGTTCCGTGCCGTCGGCGAAGCGCGCGATGACCATGCGGCCACCGGCCCTCGCGTGACATTCGCCCGTCCATGTCGTCCGCCCGCACCTCAACGCGATTGTGATCTCACACCCTCGCGATGCGGATCTCAATACCCCGCCCCCCGTCTGGGGCACGCACGCTGATGTCACCGCACGCCTGAGCCCGCACGGGTGGGAAGAGACCTCCTGGCGAAGGTGCCCCCGAGCCGCTGACCGGCCACGCCTTTCCGGGCGTGGCCGGTCGGCGGCTGGTGCGATGCTCCGGAAAGCGCGATCTTGAAGGCCGCGATTTCCGGCCATCAGCGCTGCGAACCGCTCTGGCATGGGCGGCCACCTCTGGAAGCACGTCAGGCACGGCTCACGTTGACGGCCCGGTGGCCGACCTCAGGTTGGCTTGCGCCACACGGAGATGTGCTTCGCGGAGTCCTGGGTGAACGGCCCCCCGCCCCAATCCGCGACGCGACGTTCCAGCTCGAGCCCTGCGATCCGAGCCATCAGGTCGAGCTCCGTCGGCCAGGCGTACCGGTGCCGGGAGTTGCCGCGGCGGTAGCGGCCGTCGTCGCCGTCGCGGGTGAAGTGGTGCGAGACGAGAATCTGCTCGACCAGGTCGAAGGTGTCGAAGCCAAGATGCTGCTCAGAGACGTCGAACGGCACCGCGACCTGGCCAGGCGGCAGGAACCGCACCGGCGGCACGCCCAGCTCGATGACAAATCGGCCGCCAGGCTCCAGATGACGCGCGGCGTTGCGGAAGCACTCGACCTGCTCGTCCTGCGTGAGCAGGTTCGTGATGGTGTTGTAGACGAGATAGACCAGGGTGAACTCTCCGGGGACGACGGTGGTGGCCATGTCCCCGATGACTACCGGGAGCGTGTCCTCGTCGATCTTGCGCCGCAGTACCGCTGCCATGTGCTCGGACAGTTCGATGCCGACTACCGGCACGCCGCGTTCCCGGAGCGGGACGCCCACTCGTCCGGTCCCGATGGCGAACTCCAGTGCCCGGCCGTCTCCGGCGAGCTCGGCGAGGAAGGCGAGAGTCGGTCCGAGAACGGCGGCCGAGGACATCTCGGTCTCCTCGGCGTCGTACCGGTCGGCGGTCGCACGGGTCCACAACTCACTGCTTGTCACGGGCGGCCACCTTGCCAGGTGCCGAGGGGCGCTGTCGACGCCTTTACCGTCCACCAACTCCGATCACCACCCACAGCTCGTCGTCGACTTCCCATGGCTTCGCAAGCCTGTTCCCCAGCGACTTTGAACGTGGCACGGGGAGATGTACACGGTCCAGCACCACTTCAGCCACATGCGCCGAGGACCGGTACGAGGACGGGAGTCTCGGTCTTCCACCGGGAAGTGGACGCCTGCACCCGAGCCGTGTTCGTCGACGAAGTCGTGTTGTGCGCGCTGGGTGGTCGAGTCGCGGTCCGCACCTTCAGCGTCGCGCTCGAGCGCTTCGCGGCTCGACGAGGCGGTCGCCGGACACGAGTGTGCCGGCCTGCTTGATCTGCTGGAGCAGAGGAGAGACCTCCATGCTCTCGAGTCCGGACAGAGACCCGATGCGCTCCGCAGTGAATTCGAACAGTTCATCGAGATCGTGGCAGTGCGCCACGGCATGAATGTTGTAGGGGCCGGAGACGGCCGCGGCGAAGGCTATTTCGGGTTCCCGCGCGAGTGTGCGTCCGACGCTCTTGACTGCCGACGGGTGCACGCGGAGCCAAAGGTTCGCCCGAGCGTGATAGCCGAGTGCTGCTGCGACGATCTCGACATCTACGTGGACGACCCGGAGCCGGAACAACGCTTGAAGACGGCGTGATGCGCGCCCAGGCGTGAGGTCCGCCGCTGCGCCGAGATCGACAAGGCTGGCGCGACCGTCCGCCGCGAGAAGGTCGAGCATCTTCTCGTCCTCGGGGGTGAGGCGCACCGGATCGCGAGCGACAACCGGGGATTCCATGAAAGGGGTGCCATCGCTCCCGAGCATCGACTCTTGCTGTGGGGTCAGCGTGCCGTGCAGAGCGGCCCAGTAGTGGCCGCGGCCTCCGACAAACTGACGGAGCATCGCGGACGCGTTGATGTCGATGACGGCTGCGGTGCGCGGAAGTCGCTGACCGAGCAGGTCCTCGCGCTGTTCCCGAGTCCGCGACCGGACCGCGCAGGTGATTTCCGAGCCCGCGGCGCCCAGGGCCACCCAGCTGACGTCGTCGCGCTTCGCCAGTGCGTCGGCGATCGCCGTAACGCTGCCGGGGCGGCACCGCAGTCGCACCAGCCACCTGCTCTGTCCCAGCGCCCCCGGATCGACGACGCCGACGACGCGGATGACGCCATCGGCGCGCAACCGACGAAAACGGCGGCTGACGGCGCCTTCGGTGAGGCCGAGCACAGCCGAGATCGAGGCGAACGAGGCCCGCGGAGCCACCTGGAGCGCACGAATGACACGCACATCGTCCGGCTGCACAGCGGCGGATTCAGCCATGAACACTCCAGTCACGTGGGCAATCGTACAAATCCACGCCCCGGACGTGCCCCGAGGGCGGCGTGGCGGAAACACTTCGAGCGCATCGGGGTGCCGCTCGCGGCGGTTGGCACTCCGATGGCGACCTCGACGCCGGCGGACGCCGTCTCGGGTCGCGACACGTTCACGACGAAGCTCGCTGTGAGCTCAAAACTCGAAGTAGGGGGATGACGCCAAGTGTCATCGACTGACGCGGACCGGCACACGCCGACCGCTCTCATTGTTGGGGCATCCCGCGGTCTCGGGTACGCGATGGCCGCCGAATTTCTCGACCGAGGATGGAACGTCATCGGCACGGTCCGAGACGCAACTGCTCGAACCCTCTTGCACGATCTCGCGGACCGCTCCGACGGGCGCGTCTCCGTCGAGCATCTCGACATCAACGAGCCCCCACAGTTGGCGCCCCTGCACGAGCGTCTCGCGCAACGACGACTCGACGTGCTCTTCGTCAACGCAGGGACCACGAACAACGAGCAGACGCCGATCGGTGCGGTTCCGACGGACGACTTCGTGGAGGTGATGGTCACTAACGCGCTCAGCCCCATGCGCGTCATCGGAACACTCGAAGGCCTCGTGTCTCCGACTGGACTCATCGGGGTGATGTCCTCCGGACAAGGCAGCATCACGAACAATACGACCGGATTGCGCGAGGTCTACCGGGGTAGCAAAGCGGCCTTGAACATGTTCATGCGCAGCTTCTCGGCCCGGCAGTCCGAAACGCAGCGCGCATTCGCACTCATGGCGCCCGGCTGGGTCCGCACGGCCCTGGGGGGGCCGGATGCGCCACTCACCATCGACGAGAGTGTGCCGCGGGTGATGGACGTTCTGCTGTCGAGGCTGGGGAAGCCTGGTCTCGAGTATCTGGATCGTTTCGGTCAGACCGTCCCGTGGTGAAACCCACCGACCTGGACGGCCCCGCCGCGCGCCTGACGACCGGCCGGAAACATCCCTGGGCGCGATCGACACGATCGAGGCCCAGGCCGCCAGGGGCGGACCGCGATACCCGGACCACCAGAATGAGGGCGTCCGTTGGTAGCGCATGCGGTCCGCCACTGACGGCCCGGAGGACATCAACGTGAAGATCATCGCGATCGAAGAGCACTGGAACAGCGTCGATATCCGCGACGCGCTCGAGCGCCTTCAGCACGATGCCCGGGACGAAAGCATCGCCTTCAACACCACAGGCGACAACCAGGCCCGGCTCGAGGACATCGGCCAGGGACGCATCGAGGCGATGGACGCCGCCGGGATCGACGTCTCGATCCTGTCGGTCGTCACGCCCGCCACCCAGGCACTCCCCGCCCGGGAGGCCATCGCGCTGGCCCGGGAGGCGAACGACGAGGCCGCCGAGGCCGTCGGCGCGCATCCGGCCCGCTTCCGCGCGTTCGCGACCCTGCCGACCAGCGATCCGCAGGCCGCGGCCGCAGAACTCGAACGGTGCGCCACCCGGCTGGGTCACGTCGGCGCGATGATCCACGGCCGGACGGGCACCCGTACGCTGGATGATCCCGCCTACGACGACCTGTTCGCCACCGCGGCCCGCTTGCACCAGCCCATTTTCATCCACCCGCAGATCCCGTCGAACGAGCTGCGCGATGTCGCGTACCGAGGCCTGGATCCACTGACCGACCTCGGTCTGGCGACCTTCGGCTGGGGCTGGCACGTGGAGGCGGGCCTGTCCGCGCTGCGGCTGATCCTGCGTGGCACGTTCGACCGCCACCCCGACCTTCAGCTCGTCCTCGGACACTGGGGCGAGATGCTGTTGTTCTGGATGGATCGGGCCGACGGCCTCTCCGCGATGGCGAAGCACCTCGAACGCCGGGTGTCGGACTACATCACGACCAACATCCACATCACCAGCAGCGGGATGCTCCAGGAGCGACTGCTGCGCCACGCTCTCGACTTCACCGGTGCCGACCGGGTGCTGTTCTCCACCGACTACCCCTTCCACCGGCCCGGCGCGGCGGCGGTCGAGCGGTTCTTCGACGCCATCCCCGGGCCCTCGGACCGATCCAAGATCGCTTCCGGCAACGCGGAGGCACTGTTCCGGCTGGACTGGCCTGACGCTCCCGGTCGCTGAATGCGGCCGGTGCCGAGGAAGACGCAGCAGCGCCCGTTTCTTCTACCGCTCGTGGTCGAAGCCCGGTGGCTGCTCGCCGCGCGAGCCTTCCTTCGAGGGTTCGTGGTCGGTGCAGCCGGTCAGGACGGCCGCGGTCATGGTGAGGTGCTGGGCCAGCACCTCAGCCGCGGTATCGGCATCGCGGGCCAGCGCCGCCTCCTCCAGGCGGCGGTGCTCGACAACGCCGTCCCGGTCGGGGTTGCGTCGCGCCGACCAGCGGCGAGCCAGCTCGCTCGCGGTCCACATGCGGTCGAAGGTCTCCAGCAGGACGGGGTTGCCGCAACCCTCCAGCAGGGTGCGGTGGAAGACCCGGTGGGCTTCGGACCATGCGCCGCTGTAGTACTCGCCCTCCTGGGGCACGTACGCCGGGGTGCGGGCCAGACGGTGGTGGGCGGCTCGTACCCGGGCCTCCCAGTCGATGTCGCCGCGTTCGATGGACATGCGCAGCACGACCGGTTCGATGGTCCGGCGAGCCTCCGCGATCTCCTGCCAGCGGCGGTCGGAGAAGGCCGGGACGGCGAAGCCGCGGTTGGGCAGCCGGTCGGCGAGGGCCTCGCCGACCAGCCGCACGAGCGCCTCGCGCACGACGGCCAGGCTGACGCCCTGTTCCTTGGCGAGGTCCTGCGGTTTGAGGGCGTCTCCGGGGGCGTAGTCCCCGCGCATGATCGCGTCCCGCAGGTGTGCGTAGACCTGCTCGGAGAGCATCTGCTTCCCCGACGAGGTCGAGGTGTGGGCCGTCTCTGTCATGCCTCCAGCATAGACGATCCAGCGAATAATCGATTATTGATGCTATGGTCGATCGACAGGCGATGAAAGCGACGGCAGTGCCCGCCGCTACGCGACGCTGCGGGCCCTCCGCCGACCGCATCACCGCCCCCCACAGCACGACTTGAAAGGAACGACGCGATGAGCGCCAACGACCCCTTCGCCCGTCTCCCCGAGGCGGCCCCCTTCCCCGTTACCAGCACCACCGTCACCGACGGCGCCGCCTGGTCACCCGAGCAGTTCTCCTCCGGCGTCCCCGGCGGGAAGGACGTCTCCCCGCAGCTGTCCTGGAGCGGCGCGCCGGAAGGCACCAAGGGCTATGCCGTCACCGTCTACGACCCCGACGCCCCCACCGGGTCCGGGTTCTGGCACTGGGCGGTCGCCGACATCCCCGCCACCGTCACCGAGTTGCCCGAGGGCGCCGGTGACGACACCGGCTCGGGCCTGCCCGAGGGCGCCTTCCAGCTGCCGAACGACGCCCGCGCAGCCCGCTTCATCGGCGCCGCCCCGCCGGCCGGGCACGGCCCGCACCGTTACTTCGTCGTGGTGCACGCCCTCGACGTCGAGTCCATCGGCATCCCGGCGGACGCCACCCCGGCCGTCCTCGGCTTCACCATGGCCGGCCACATCCTCGGCCGCGCGGTCCTGACCGCCACCGCCGAGACCCCGGCCTGACGAACAGCATGTCCCGACTCATCGACGCCACGGAGATGTATCTCCGCACCATCCTGGAGCTCGAGGAGGAAGGTGTGGTCCCCATGCGCACTCGCATCGCCGAGCGCCTGGACCAGAGCGGCCCCACCGTCAGCCAGACCGTCGCCCGTATGGAGCGCGACGGCCCGCTGCACATCGCCGGCGACCGGCACCTGGAACTGACGGAGCAGGGACGGCGGATCGCCACCCGCGTGATGCGCAAGCACCGGCTCGCTGAGTGCCTGCTGGTCGAGGTGATCGGGCTGGAGTGGGAGCAGGCCCACACCGAAGCCTGCCGCTGGGAGCACGTGATGAGCGAGGCCGTCGAACGCCGCGTCCTGGATCTGCTGCGGCACCCGACCCAGTCGCCCTACGGCAACCCGATCCCGGGCCTGGAGGAGCTCGGCGAGAAGAGCACGGTGCGTCCGTTCCCTGACGAGACCATGGTCAGCCTCAGCAACCTGGAGCCCGGGCCGAACGGCGCGAGCGCGGTCGTACGGCGCATCAGGGAGCCGATCCAGACCGACCCCCGGCTGATGTACACCCTGCGGCGCGCCGGAGTGCGGCCCGGCGCGGTCGTGAGCGTGACGTCGTCGCCTGGCGGTGTGATGGTCGGCTGCGGTGGGGAGACCGCCGAACTCCCCACGCAGAGTGCCGCACACGTCTTCGTGACCAAGAGCTGAGCCCCGCCGCGCGCACGCCCGTTGCCGTGGCCCGTGCGGGCACGCGGATGGCTCTCGACCACGATCGTGGTCGAGAGCCACTTCTTTGATTCAGCGGAAGGAGTGCACGAGCTCGACCGCGACGTGGACACAGCCTCAGGGTGTCCGCATCCGCCCCATGAGGGCTGCGGCACGAGCGGCGATGTCGGCCACGATGCGGCCCGCCGGGGCGGTGTCGTGGACGAGCCCGGCGCTCTGGCCCGCGTAGAGGGCGAGGGCCTCCAGGTCGCCCGACATGCCGGGCACCGGGACCATGTCCTCGTAACGCGGCCAGGCCCGTCCGTCGGCGCCGCGCGCCACTACGGCGCCTTCTCCGGGACGGTTCGGCGCGGCGGGACGGTCCGCGGCCTCCCAGGCGCTGAGCGTGGAGTTGCGCAGTGCACGATGCGGGGCGTCGGGCCAGCCGCCGTCGAAGCAGCGCGTGTGCACCGCGTCCTGCGGCGCCGCCCGGATCACGGCTTGGCGGTAGACCTCGTGCGTGGCCGCCTCGCTTGCCGTCAGGAATCGGGTGCCCAGCCATCCGGCCTGGGCCCCGAGAGCCAGTACGGCGGCGAGCCCGCGCCCGTCGGCAATGCCGCCGGCGGCGATGACGGGCACCGGGTGCACGGCGTCCACGACTGCGGGCACGAGCGCCATCGTGGTGGTCTCCCCGCGCACATGGCCGCCCGCTTCACACCCCTGGGCCACGATCACATCGACCCCTGCGGCAACGGCGCGTTCGGCCTCGGAGACGGAACCGACGGTGTGGAGGTGAACGGCGCCGGCCGAGCGCACGCGTCCGGCGACGGCCGAGGGGTCACCCCAGAACGTCGAGATGACCGGCACCCGTTCCGCCAGGCAGGCGTCGAGAAGCTCGTCGACGGGGAAGTCCAGCACCAAGTTCACGGCGAAGGGCCTCGGCGTCAACCGCCGGACCTCCCGGATCCGGCGCACCGCCTCTTGGGCGGTGACCCACGTCAGGGCGAGGGTGCCGAGCCCGCCCGCGTCCGCCACCGCAGCCACCAGGTCCGTGGTGACCGCAGACCCGATGGGTGCCTGCACCACGGGCACCTCGATCCCCAACTGCCGGCACACCGGTGTGGTCAACGCCGTCATGCTGCCCCCCACGTGGAGTGTTTCGGATTCCGAATCACCAAGCGATGCTAGTGTTTCGGAAACCGAAACACCAGGGGCTGTGGATCCGCCGGAGCACAAGGAGGGCCGCGATGGTCACACCGACACCAGGACGGCCGGTACGTGGCTCGACCACCGGACGCCCTCTCATGGCCGCGCTCGATCTGTTCGGCCGGCGATGGAGCCTGCGAGTGGTGTGGGAACTGCACGAGGGCGCCCTGGGCTTCCGAGCCCTTCGAGGACGCTGCGGGGACATGTCCTCCAGCGTGCTGCGTCAACGCCTCGTCGAACTGATCGAGGCACGTCTGGTGCACCAGACCCCGGACAGCCACTACGCCCTCACCCCGCTGGGACGACAGGCCTACACGGCACTCAGCCCCCTCGTCGACTGGTCGGCCACCTGGGCCACCGAACTCGCCGAGCACTCCCCCGACCCCGGCACCCCGGGCACCCCCGACACGGGACAGGAACGGACCTAGGGGTTTTCGTTCGGATCATCGGCGCACCAGAGGACGATGGATCGGAGCCCGGTCACCGGGTCGGCGGAATGTGTTGGACAGCGGCCGTACGAGGATCCTGCCGCCCTGTGGCATCCGTCAGCCAATACGGGCGCACGAGTGGCAGGGTGCCCTCCCCCGCCGAGATGTCGGTGACGGGCAGCCACACCTCGAAGCGTGCTCCGGGGCGCCCGTCGGGGCGGTCCCCTACGGTGATCCGGCCCTGGTGCAAGGCGATCTGCTGGGCGACCAGCGTCAGGCCGAGGCCGGAGCCGGAGCTGTTCGGGCCCCTTCGGAAGCGTTCGAAGACTTCTTCGCGCCGTGTGGTCGGGACACCGGGCCCGTGATCGTCCACCGTGAGCAGCACTGCCGGACGATCCTGACCGCGGGACGGGTGCTCGCTTTCCGCAACGCGGAACCCGTGCTCCCGGGATGGTCCAGCCCGGGATTCGTGCTCCTGGTGGCAGGGATGCTGGCCAGTCTCGTCCGCTTTCTGCCACTTTCTGCCACTGCGGCCGGTCTCCAGCCGGGACCGGGTGACAGAACTGCGGGCCGCTCAGGGGGAGGCCACGCGCCGCGCCGTCGAGAAGGAGCGTGCCCGCATTGCCGCCGAACCGCACGACGTGGTGACCCACAATGTGAGCGTGATGGTGATCCAGGCCGGCGCGGCCCGCACAGTGGGGTACACGGCGCCCGAGCAGCCCAAGGAGGCATGCTGGCCGTCGAGGCGGGCGGTCGGGCCGCCATGGCCGAACTCCGCCACGTGATGGGCCTGCAGGCCGCACCGGACCACGAGAGGCCCGACGGCCTGGAGCCCCAGCCGGGGCTCGCACAGCTCGGGGCGCTCGTCGCACGAGTACGCGCCGCCAGTACGCCCGTGAGCGTCGGGGTGTCGCTGCCGCCGGATCCGCTGCCACCGGGGGTGGACCTCGCGGCGTATCGCGTCGTACAGGGGGCACTGACCAACACGATCAAGCACGCGCGACCTGTCCGGCCTGACCCCGCGCGAGCTCGAGGTGCTCCGCCTACTCGCGACGGGCCTCAGTCATGCCGAACTCGCCTCCCGGCTATTCCTCAGCCCGACCACGGCCAAGAGCCACGTCGGCGGCATCCTGTCGACGCTGGACCTGCGCGACCGCGTCCAGGCTGTCGTCTACGCCTACGAGAGGGGGCTGATCGCCCCGGGCGGGGGCGCAGAGAAGGCTGGCGAGTTGGGGCTCGGTGCGGTTCTCGACCCGGCCCGGCCAACTGCCCTCAGAGCCGCAGCGCCCGTCGGTCTCGGTGCCTTGTGTGGATGCGCCGGCGAGGAGAGTTCCGATGCCGCCCTGGAGCGGATGGCGCAGGAGCGCGACCGGTTCTCCCAGCACATCACCGACCTCATGGGGACGCGGGAGACACTCGATGAGCTGATGGCCATGGCCCGAGCGCACCGGGAGATGCTGCGCACGGCAGTGACCGACTGATCCGTTCGCCTCCCTCTCCCCCGGCCGCCTACCGGCGGGTTCCGCCACCCACCGGAGCAGCACCTCGCCACTCACGGGCTCGGCGTCGACATCAGGATGACCGCGGTCGCCGCAGTCCCTGAAGGAGCAGTTCAACCAGACGACGAGGGTCGTACCGGGGATCGCTGTCCCGTCCGATGCAGAGGTTGCCGATACCCCGCATCAGTTCGTAGGCGTGCGTACCGGGCCTGATTTCACCAGCGTTGACCGCGGCGTCGAGCAACTGCTCGCAGACGGGCACCAAGCGGTCGAGGAAGTAGGCGTGCAGGGCGTCGAAGCCGCTGCTGTCCGATTGCAGCGCGTTCGCAAGTCCGTGCTTCGTGACCAGGAAATCCACGAAAAGGTCGATCCACTGACGGAGTGCCGCGAGCGGAGAGTCGGCACTGTCCAGCAGGTTCGGGCCGGCCTCGGCGCAGGCCTCGACCTGGTGACGGTAGACAGCGACGACCAGATCCGCCCGATTCGGGAAGTGGCGATAGATCGTCCCCATCCCGACCCCCGCCCTGGCCGCGATCTCACGGATCGGCGCGTCGACGCCGGAGGTGACAAACACCTCGGCGGCAGCGGCGAGCAGAGTCCGCTGGTTGCGCAGCGCGTCGGCCCGCTTGCTTCGGGACGGCACCTCCCCGGACTGGCCTGTGGTGGGCACCGCGCTCTCCTTCCGATGGCCGTTGACAAAGCGGAACACTGCTCCGTTATATTAAATGGAACAACGCTCCGCTTTCAGTTTAGTCGAAGCCGGACGCTCCTGTCCGCCTCCCCCACCGGCCGCATGAGACCGGCTGCGGAGGCCATTGAAGGGACATACGCATCATGAGTGCACCGACTCACCCAGGCGGCACCTTCCGCTCGCCCACTCCCGTCCTCTCGGTCAGTCCGGTCGTGCTGCCGGCTCCCGGCCGAGCCGTGGACCTGAAGGTGCGAGTCTCCGCGCCCGTGACCGGGGACGACCTGCCGATCATCCTCCTCTCGCACGGCCAGGGGCCCTCGAACAACCTCTCCTCACTGAACGGCTACGCCCCCCTCGCCAACTTCTGGGCGGCACACGGCTTCGTCGTGATCCAGCCGACCCATCTGAGCTCCAGGACGCTGAGCCTGGCTCCCGACACCCCCGGGGCGCCTTTGTACTGGCGATCACGAGCCGAGGACATGCAGCGCATCCTCGACCGGATCGACGTGATCGAGGCCGCCGTCCCGCAGCTCCTCGGACGCCTGGACCAGAGCAAGGTCGCCGTAGCCGGGCACTCGATGGGCGGGCACACCGCGAGCCTGCTGCTGGGTGCCCGGCTCACCGATCCGGACGACGGGACCGAAGTGAACCTGGCCGAGCCCCGGATCACGGCGGGTGTCCTGCTTGCCGCGCCCGGCAGGGGCGGCGACGCCCTCACCGAGTTCGTGGCCGAGCATTACTCCTTCTTCTTGACCACGGACTTCTCCAAGATGACGACGCCCGCGCTCGTGGTCGCCGGCGACAAGGACACCTCTGCCCACCTGACGGTTCGGGGCCCGGACTGGCACACCGATCCCTACGTCCTCTCCCCCGGCCCCAAGTCCCTGCTCACCCTGTTCGACGCGGAGCACGGGCTCGGCGGGGTCTCCGGATACGACGTCGCCGAGACCACGGACGAGAACCCCGGGCGAGTGTCCGCGGTCCAGCGGCTCACCTGGGCCTACCTCCGCAGCGAGCTCTACCCGGGGGATTCCGCCTGGCAGGCGGAGCGTGACGCGCTGGCCGCCGACCCCGACCCGCTCGGACGAGTCGAATCCAAATAGGCCGCGCGAGAGACAGGGGGCGGCGTCGCGGTGCGCCTCGACGACGGCCGCAGCGTCCGGCGCGGCCGACTCCGGAATTCACCGCGCCGGATCGGTGTCATAAGCCGTCCGCGCCCGCCCGACTCTCTCCGTGGTGTCGACGGCCCATTCGGTGAGGTGGGCGAAGAGCGGACCGAGGCTGCGCCCCAGCTCACTGATCTCGTATTCCACCCGCGGGGGAACCTCGGGGTGATACGTCCGCACGATCGGTCCGTCCCGCTCCAGTCGTCTGAGCCGCTGGGTGAGCACCTTCGGAGTGACCCGGGTGATCCGCCGTTCCAGCCCGACGAACCGCTGACGGCCGTAGGTGCGCAGGGCCCACAGGATCGGTGTGGTCCACCGGCTGAACACGATGGCCACGACCGGACTGACCGGGCAGGCGACTGGCGACCCCACCCCCGCCGAACAGCGGATCGGTCCCGATGTCACTCCCGATGTCGAACGAGTCCTCGGCCGCGCACCCCAGAACTTCGGCGGATGGGTGCGGAGACACCTCTCGGCCTTCCGCTGAGGCCTCCCGGCAGGGAAACACCGCACTGGGCCGGTGAACACCCCGCCCGCGACGCCCGGTCATGAGGGCGGGGTCGATGTCGATGCCGGTCCACAGGCCGCGGCATCGGACCGCGACGGCACCGTGCCCGACCAGGGCTTCCAGCCGACCCTGGAGCGGTTTGCCGAGTTCGGCCGCCCGCGCCTGCTGCTCACCGCGTCGAAGGTGACGTCCTCGGCGTCGCAGGCGAACGTCGTGCCGGTGCGGCCCGGTCCTGGCTGGATCTCGTTGGCGATGAAGAGCAACCTTCACGCGACCCCCTTCTGCTCGGAGGTACGTCCGCGGAACCGCTCGGTGTCATCGCGTCCATCATCCGGCGCCCTCACGGGAGCCAGACCTCCGTGATGGCCCGTCAGGGTTTGCGCGCGACCCCGCCATAGGCGGCGATATCGCGCACCCCGGCCAGCTCAGGATGCGGTCGGCGCCAGTGCGTGATTTTCCCGAAACCAGGCTCGAGCAGCTCGAGACCGTCGAAGACGGCGCGCAGCTGATCCTGCGTTCGCGGGATATAGGGCACACCACCGGACTTGGCGTACTCCTCACACATCCGCACGTAGTACGGGCTATCGGTGGTGCCGTCCCAGTAGACCAGATGACTGCCCGGTGGTACCGCGGCCAGCACCGTTCTCGCGATGCGCAGCAGGCCATCGTAGGTCTCGACATGTCCGAGCACGCCCATGAACATCACGCCGACCGGCTGAGTGAGGTTGAGGATGCTTCTGACCTCCTCAAGGATGTGCTCGGGGTTGTTGAAGTCGGCCTCTACGTAGGTGGTGACACCCTCGTCGGTCGTGCTGGTCAGCAGGGCCCGCGCGTGGGTCAGCACCAAGGGGTCGTTGTCGACGTAGACGACGCGGGCGTCGGGGACGATGTCCTGAGCCACCTCGTGGGTGTTTCGCATGGTGGGTAGACCCGTGCCGATGTCGAGGAACTGCCGGATACCGACCTCGCCGGCCAGATGATCGACGGCGCGGATCAGGAATTTACGGCTCTCGGTCGCCATCTCTCCGATGTCGGGGTCGATCTCCAGGGAGGCGTCGCCGACCTGACGGTCGATGTCGTAATTGTCCTTACCGCCCATCCAGTAGTTCCAGATCCGCGCGGAATGCGGGATGTCGGAGCGGATCTCGTCAGCCACGGCGATGGACCTCCAACGTTGTCGATCACGGACATTCATCATCCAACTACCCTGCGCGCACAGCCCGCAACAGCCGGACGAGTGGCTCAAACGTCCATCACACCCGGTGACCGTAGCGACAGCAGGCAGCATCTGCCCCTGAACTGCGAAATCTCCATGATTCGTTCAGTCGACGGGGCAGCCGTTGCCTTCGACCGGCTTCAGGAGGCAGGCCAAGTTGAGTAGGGCTGGCCCGGCAAGGTCGCCGCGATCGAGGCCAGGCCTCGCCGCGCAGAAGCTCGCCGCCATACGCGGCCCCGCGGCCCACCACACCGCCGTCCGCCTCGGCAGGCCCGATTTCCGTGGCGCCCTCGCGCGCGTCGACCCAGAGCAGCGGAACGGGGATGCGAGGCAGCAGTCCTGAGCGCTACAACGAAGGGATGACCGTCTTCCTCTGTTCCAAGTGCGGCGCCACGATCACGCCGGATCTGGCCGAGCTTGCCGCCGTCCCCGACGTCTCGGACGACGAACGCGACCGGGACGAGAAGACACGCCGCGCACGTTCCACCGTTCCGCGCGGCCACTACGCGATCGACCCTGAGCCCTGGGGACCTCCCTACGTCGTGCAGGACGATCAGGATGACCCGAAGCCGGCTCAGTCACGCGGACCTGTGGTCTGCCGCGCAAAAGGCTTCGTCATCTCGGCGGGCACGCGACACACGGTGCTGGTCCATCCCGACGACGCCGCCGATCTCCAGCCGCTGCCCCACTGGGAGAACAGCAATGGGTGCTGCGGGCCGGCAGGCAACGAGGGGCTCAACCGGGCCTGTCCCTGCGGCGCTCCGGTCGCGACCCTCACGGCCGACTGCTTCGGGCCCTACGAACTGCACGTCGACCCCCTGCGGACCTACGCGTTCTCCCGGTGAGACCGCGAAGCGCGCGTGGACCACGCGCGCGACACATCTGATGGAGCGCGTGCACCCAGCTTCTTCACGACCAGCCAGGCCAGCGCGCGGATGGGCAGCAGCCCGTAACCCGACAGGGCCCAGCAGGCCGTCAGCAGTACCCGCTCCCCAGGGCCGGCCGGCGTGGTGGCGGCGCATCTCGCATTCGCCGAAGCCGGGCGGGCGGTCGGCACCGTCGTCCGCCCTCGCCTCGCCCGCTGCGCAGCATCCCAGGGGAACCAGCCTGCCTGCTCCGGTCAGAGATCAGGGGCCGGAAGCGTGCGATGCCAGATCTCCGTGCAGGTTCGCGCCGCCGCCGGAAGCTGTTCGGGGGATTGGACAAAGGCCCGGTAGAAGGTTCGCTCCGTCATCCAGCACAGCGCCTCGGCGAGGGCCGGCGCGTCCGTGGGAGCGGGGCCGTCCGGCAGGCCGCCTTGGAGCAGGATCGCGGTCATGCCCCGGCCGAAGTCGTCGACCGTGGACGACCACAGGGCGCCGATCTCGGGGATGGCGGCCGAGTAGTCGACGGCGGTGCGCATGACCCGGCCGTGTTCCCGCCACATGCGCTCGGTTCCGCGAACTGCCCGCGCGATGGCGTCGCGAGGGGCCAGGGTGGCGTCGGTCGTCGGAAGGAGTGCTCCCCTGCGCAGGGTGTCGAGGGTGCGCGCGACCAGCGCGGTGAGTACGTCCTTCTTCGAGACGAAGTAGAAGTAGAGCGAGCCGCGGGAGATGCCGGCGCCCGCCGCGATGGCCTCCACGGTCATCGCCTCCACTCCCACCTTCTCCAGGAGCGCCTCCGCGGTGTCGAGGATCGCCTGCTCACGGAGGTCTCCCTTGCGCGGTGCCTCCCGCTGCCTCCTGCCCGTCCGGGGCCTGTCCGTCACCATGGGCCCAGGTTATCGCCCACTCACGAAAATCTACGTGACGCAGAAGAAAATCTGCACTGTGTAGAGTAGCGGGCATGGCGGTGCCGCGGCCACGATCCAGGCGGTGCTGCCGGGCATGCGGCGACGCGGGCGCGGACATGTCCTTGCCGTGACGTCGATGGGCGGGCTGATGACCGTGCCGGGGATGTCGGCGTACTGCGGAAGCAAGTACGCCCTGGAAGGCATTCTGGAAGCCGTCGGCAAGGAAGTGGCGGGCTTCGGCATCCACGTGACGGCGATCGAGCCGGGTTCCTTCCGCACCGACTGGGCGGGCCGTTCCATGGTGCGGGCGAAGCGTTCGATCAGCGACTACGACCAGCTGTTCGATCCGATCAGGGCGGCCCGCCAGGCGGCCAGCGGCAACCAGCTCGGCGATCCGGCCAAGGCGGCCGCCGCCGTGCTGACCGTGCTGGACTCTCCCGAACCGCCGGCGCACCTCGTCCTCGGCTCCGACGCCCTGCGTCTGGTCACCACCGGCCGTGCAGCCGTCGACGAGGACATCCGCACCTGGGAGGAACTCTCCCGCTCCACCGACTTCCCCGACGGCGCCCAGATCCGCTGACGGCGGGCCACTTTGCGTTGGGGATGTGGTGCCCGCGCCGAAGTCCGCTCCAGCGCTGGTGGGATGCGGTCCGTGCTGAGCGCGATCACGCTCGGCACGGACCGCACGATGTCCGTACCAGGGGGCCGTTTCCCCCCTCCCCCGTGGGCGGCCCTCTCGGACGCCGGGCTGGTCAACCCCGAACGACCGCTGACCGCCGATGCCGGACCGACCGGGGTCCTCCGGTCGTCCGTCTCATCATCCTGGTTGCCAGTGGGTCACCCCTCCTTGGCGAACACCGCTTTTCCGCTGGCTTCGCAGGACGACTTCTCCGCCTCGGTCATCGGACGGCTCCGGACCACGACCGCGCTGTTCTTTCCGCCGGTTCCGTTTTCCGCCGGGCTGGAAATGGTGTCCGGAACGAACCAGAAGTAGTGATCCCACTTGGGGCTGTCGTAGTGCGTCTGCCACGTACCGGAGACATCACGCATCAACTGGGCACGGGAGATCCACGCAACTTCCCCGGGCTTTGCCGTCACGTTCTGCTCGTCCGACGCCAAGGACTCCCTGGTCCAGGTGTGGCCGTAGTTCGCCGTCACACTGATGTCGACGATGCCCATGATGTTTCCGCCGGCGGTGATGGAGACTCCGACGGAGTCGGTCGAACCGACCTTCTGCGTCCAGCTCAGCTTCTTGGTGCTGTCCGAAGTACTGCAGTTGTAGAGCGTGTCCGAGACCTGCTGGAAATTACCGAGGTACGGCTCACTGATCTGAGGGGAGTTGAAAGTGCATTTTCCCTCCCCGGATTCGCAGTCCGCCAGGAGCTGCTCACGCGTCGGCTCATCAGCCGCGGACGCGACAGCCGTACCCGCCGTCGCGAGTCCGCACATCGCTAGGGATATCACTAGGATCCGGCTCGCGTTCCGTGTTCTGTGGCGCAGGGCCATATGAAAGCACCTTTCTCTTGCCATCCGATGGCACGCCAACAGACCACCACCAACAACGGGGAGGGAGGAGGCGTACGACCTCAGGTGAATGACGGAGACCACGGAAGAAGACCCCCCGCGTGGAAGGAGTTTCTACCATGAACATGCTGAAGGGCGGAAGCATGTGTTGATTTGACGCACCGTCAGTCATTTCGATGCGAGGGGCAATTGAATAGCCTTCAACGATGCGTGCGCCGACGAAATGAAGACCACCCAAGCTCGCTGATCAGCCCTGCCGATCGGCCGGCTGGCCGATCCCGAGCAGCCCCAGCGGGTGCTGACCGGATGGAACGACAGCGGGAGTGAGCCCACAGAGCCGGTCGTCGTCGAACCCGGCGACGAGGGCCGCACCCAGTCCGACCTCGGCGGCCTGGAGGGAGATGTTCTGGCTGGCGTGCCCGGCCTCCAGCCACACGTACCGCTGTCCCCGACGCCCATGCGGCGGCTGATCGGCGCAATGCTGCGTGGTCGCGTCCATGTCACCGCTGAGCAGCAGCAGCGCCGCCGCCTGTTGCAACCAGTGGTGGTCGGCAAAGGTGCTGCCGGCTCAGCCGACCGCCGAGCCCGCTCACCCGCAACGGGCAGTCGGGCTCGCTCACAACATCGCCGCGGAGGCTGGCACCGCCGCGGTGCTCGAACGCGACACCGCCGCAACCGACAGGTAATGACCGGGGTGCCCCGGCCCGGAATGCGCGCCGTGGATATGCACACTTCCAGCCGACGGACGTGGATCAACAGCGGGGCCGCGGTCGGGATGCACCGGCTCCCGCGTGGTTCAGCGCACGCTCCATGCGCTCACCGCGGACAGTGACACCCGAAAGAACTCGCCCAGCGCGGCGGGAAGGCTACTGGAGCCGGAGATCAGGTGACAGCCCTGGAGGTGGAGAAACGCCGGCGGATACGCCAGGGGCTCCGCCGCCTCCCGCTCGAAGTCCTCGGCGAAGCGTTCGTCCGGCAGATCGGCCTCACCGAGCCGACCGGCGATGTGCGTTGCCCAGTGCCGGTGCGGCACGATACGGCCGGTCACCACCGCGCCCTCCGCTACGACCGTGATACGAGGACCACCGCCCTCCATCTCCGTACGGTTGATCAGATCGATGAGCAGTTCGTCTCGTATGGCCATGCCCAGACTGTAATGATCACCACAGGGTAAAGGACCGACCACCCCACGCCGTTGGAGCGTGGACACGCGTGACCGGTCCGCCGCGGAGGGCGCGAGCACGATGACCAGGAGGTGGGTGCGTGCCGAGTCGGCGGCCCGTACCCTCTCCCTTTTTTGCTGCACTATCGGCACCTGGCGCGACGGGAGGCAGGTCCGTCTGGATTTTCCGTGGCCGGAACCTTGTTGAGGTTCACGAAGCGGCCCATCCGCAGGGCAAGTTGACAATGGCAAATCGACGCCACTCAGGCCGGTTCAGGGCGGGGTGCTTTCTCGCCGTGCACGGCTGTGTATTCCGCCGCGAGCCAGGGCCCCAGGTCGTCGATGAGCATGCTGAGTACCGCCGGATCTGCCGAGGGAGTGCGGCCTGTGGCCGCGGCCAGGCGCATCTGCTCCCGGCGCCTAGGGTAGTAGCGGCCGAAGAGCTCGGCGGACTCGCCGAGGTCGCTGGTCCAGCCGCCCCAGCGAGGCATGACCAGGGTGAAGCCGGTGCGCGCGACCTTGCGGGCGGCAAGACGGCTGAGGGTCTTGCGGTCCGCTTCCGTGGCGGCTTCGGCCGCTCGGGTACGCCAGCGTGGGAGCGCGAGGGAGAGGTCACCGTTCGTCTCGCGGGCGAGCAGGGCCGTTGGGCGGTAGCGGGGAAGCCGTTCGGCAAGGTCGCCGCCCAGCAGCGGGGTGCACAGACAAGCGACGAAGAAGCCACCGTCATAGCGCTCGAGGTCACTGAGCAGGGCGCGTGCGCTGGACAAGAGGATGCCGACGCCGTCGATCTGTGTGAAGGAACGGTCGAGAGTGGCCTCGATCGTCTTGGTGTCCGCTCGGTCCGCCTCGGTGGGTTCGTGGCGGAGGGCGAGAAGCAGGTCGAGGTCAGATATGCCGGGGAGGGCGGCACCGCGGGGGATGCTGCCGTAGACGTAGGCGCTGTGCAGCCGGGTGCTGTCGAACATCTCGGTGATCAGAGCCCGGGCGGCAACGATGACGGGGTCGAAGGCCTCTGACACGCGGCTCAGCGCACCTTCACGCGCGATCGTCCCATCCTTCTCCAGGCCTTTTGCGCTCATGGGGTCACTTTGCCCCGTGCCTTCGTCTGCTGCCGAGCGTTTTTTCCGTGGTGCTGGCCACGCCTGACATTCCACCTGCGCAGCATGCTCCCGCTGGCCCGGTACGGGGGCGAACTCCTCCCGCGCTCCGAACGCGATCGGTCATACGGCCGAACCCCAACGAGGCTCCAGCAGGAACATGTCGCGTGAGCAGCCGCCGGAGGCTTCTCGGAGGTCGGCGCCACACCGCGGTCTGAGAAGCCCGCACCCCACAGCCCATTGCTTGCCGAGGTCGCCGAACAGATCGCCCTGCCGGAGCGGACCTGGACGGTGTGGGAACCCACACCGCCAAGGGATATACGACCGAGGCGGCCGACACCACCAACGTCGGTATGAAGGCCGACTGCGAGAAAATCAACCTCAACAAGAAGCTGGCCGCCAGCGACGTGTTCGGGCCTGGCGTGAAGGGTTTCTTCTACAGATGCGAGCGGGTTGCCCGGGACACCAACACGTACTGGTTCACCATCAGTTCCGCTGATCGAGGCCAGATCGAGAAACTCTGCGACCCGAACACCGAGTGCCCGATCGTCTACGACGAGCAGCACGACACCTACCGGATCGACGAACCGTTCACATGCACGAGGCTTGCCGCCCCTGCGTAGGAGCTCGTATAGGTGTCGCAACCTCGGAGTACACGGTGTCGGTATGTGGCTGAACGTCTTGAGCAGCGCTCACTCCTGCCCCAGGGTCGATGCGTTCTCACGCTGTGAGCCCGAGCATGGCGCTCGCGTGTTGGGGGGCGGGACCGGCTGCGGCAGCGATGTTGGTCCAGCCTGCCCGGCGAATCAGTCCCATGGCGACGTTGCGCAGGGCGGCCATGGCACGGGGTGCGGGGCCGGTGCGTACTCGCGAGGCGTCCTCCTGGAACGTGACGTCTCTGACGTGGTGCAGGGCTTCAACTGTCCAGTGGTTCTGGACGAGTTCGGCGAGCCGTGCCCGCCTGACCTGTTCGGAGGATCAGGCTGCTGATCGCGTAGATGGTCTTCGTCTCGATCCTGCCGCGATCAGGGTCTGGCAGTAGTCGAACGCGGCGGCGAGCAGGTGGACGGCCTGGCTGTCGGTGCGGGATCCACGCACGGTCTTGGCGTCGGCGGCAAGACCAACCAGCGTGTCGCCGGGTTCGCCGACCGGGTCGGCGGAGTACCGGGCGAGCCAGGCGCCCACGGCGGCGTCGAGGGCGCCGCCGTCCACGCGGGCGAGGAGCCGTCCGAGTGTGGCGGCATTCGGTGCGCTGGAGGCCAGACCGAGCCCTTCGCACAAGGGACACTCAGCGTCCCTTGTGCGGCGATGGTGTTGCCGCGGCTGTGCCGGGCCTTCGGTCCTCGGGTGCCGGGGTCTCGGTTGCGCGGGTGGTCGGTGCGGAGTGCCTGGACACGTAGGCGTCCAGGGGTTCCAACGCACCCCAGGCCTGATCGAAACTGTCCGCAAAGTGCGCCAGGAACTGGGGATTGTCGACGCTGAATCCCGTGAGCTGTCGGCGACCTGCACCGGAGAAGGAGAGGAAGGTGACCGTGTCGTCGATGAGGCCCCTGTTGTACCAGGCGCAGGAAGCACTCCACGGCATGACGCGTGCCTCGTAGGTATAGAGATCCGTGACCTCGTCCTGGTGTTGCCTCAGCCACTCGAAGTAGGTTGCTCTCGGTACGCCCTTGCGTTCGGGGACGCCGATGATGCGCCGCACGCTCGCGCATTCGGCCGAGTTGTCTCTGGCCCACTGTAATACCGTGTCGTAGTAAGAGGTGGGTTCCGTGGATCCCCATTGGGTGGGAGGGTGGAGCCGCACGTAGGTAAGGCGGACTTCGGACCGGGCCGCGCGAATGTGATCGGCTGCGGCCTTGAAGAAGGCGGGCGGGTTCGGGTAGCACACCATCTCCATCTGGGAGGTGCTCCGGAACGCTTCGGAAAGGTCCGGCGCCGTGCCGAAAGTCCGTGAGTCCCGCCGCGCGCCCAGGGTGTCCTGCCTCAGATCGTCGAGTTCCGTCTTGGCCGCACGCCACAACTGGCCCCAGTGTGCCCAGTCGCCCCCGAGCGCGGCCACCAGACGACGGGTGACCGTCTCGCTCGCGAGGCGGTGGCCGTTGAGCACTTCGGAAACGGTCGCCGGGCTGCACTGGGCCCGCGAGGCGATAGTTTTGACCTGAGGCTCGCCGGCGGTGATGCGTAACCGTCGCAACTCCGCGGCGAAGCGCCGCACGGGCGGTGTCTCGGAATGTCGGTTGGTGCCCATGGTGCCCCCTCGAATGCATACCCCACCGGGCGACTGAGATCTTCCCACAAGAGCCCTCGAAGGCGCAGAGTTTCACGGAGCTTCCTTGAAGTTCGGTGAAGAGTGCCATATTTGCGGGCGCCTGAGATCCCACGTTCGGCATCGCACGCACAGAATGCGCCGGGGTTCCGTGCCGATCGGGACATCCGGGAATCCGTGGACGGCCGACGGGGGAACTGATCGAATGAACCTCACCCCTGGCAGAACAAGACAGGAAGAGGTAAGGATGCGTGCACATCACTTTCAGAGACGTGCTTCACGATCACTACATGGCATTCCTGGCGATTCTCGTGATCGGAATCATCCTGATCATCACAGGGAACGGAATATCGGAATCCACGTCGATCTACCTGAACTGCGTACTCGGCGTGGCCGGGCTGGTCACCGCCTATGCGCTCGCAGCGCCTCCTGACCCGCACACCCAGGGCTGATCCATAGTCCTGACGACTCCAAGCGCCGGCAGATCACACCGATATGACCCACCTTCATCACAGCAGAGCACACGCAACGAAGCCCCGATGATCAAGGAGACCTACCAAGTCGCCTGATCATCGGAGCTTCGATGTGCCACCTGCGCCGCGTGCTGGCCCTGGTGTGCCCCGGAGGGTTCGCTGACCTGCTCGGCCACGCCCCGGACGGGGCCCAGGCGGTCGCGGTGGGCGGCAAGAGCGCCCGCGATTCGCACACCGGTGCCGCGCCCGCTGCCCACCTACTGTCCGCCGGTGCGGCCGGCCGCACCGTCAGCCAGTTGCGGTGCGGGACAAGACCAACGAGATCACCGCGTTCGCGCTGACTCCTGCCCGAGGGCGCTGTGAAGAGGTCAGTCCTGGCGGACGATGTTCCTGCCGGGGCCCCCGGAGAGTGTGTCGTTGCCGGGGCCGCCGTACAGCTCGTCGTCACCGCTGTTTCCGTAGATCGTGTCATCACCGCTGTTGCCGTACAGGACGTCGTTGCCCTTCCCACCGTAGAGGAAGTCGTTTCCAGCCCCGCCGTAGATCGTGTCGTTGCCGTCGCCGCCGGACAGACTCTGCCTGTCCGCCTCGCCGTGGATCTCGTCGTCGCCCGCTCCCCCGTCGACGGCGCTGTCCTCGCCCTTGGAGTAGATCGTGTCCTTGCCGTTGCCACCCTGGGCGATGGTTCCGTCGGCGGCGTGGATCGTGTCGTTGCCATCACCGCCGCGGGCCACCGTGACCCCGCCCGCCGTGAGGGTGTCGTCGCCCGCTCCGCCGTCGACATCGTTGCCGTTGACGCCCCCGGTGTCGGTGTGCGTGTCCTTGCCGGCACCGAGGTCGATGGAGGCGAAGTAGTACGCCTGGTCAGTGGCGTTGTTGTAGGTGACGACATCGTTGCCGTCACCGAGAGCCAGCTTCAGGGTGGCGTAAGGGTCCTGGCTCTCCAGGGTCTCGACCGTGCAGGAGACCTTGGTTCGGTCCGCGCTGCTCGGGTAGGTGCAGCCGGACCCCGAGCTGATCGGAACCAAGTCGTCGATCACATAGGTGATCTGCGTGGAGCCGCTGGTCATCGACGCGGTGACGGTCACCTTGTTGGTCTGGCCGGAGGCGGCCGTGTAGAGGATCGCGTGGTCGCTCGCGCTGAACGCGGCGGTGGCCGACGACGTCGTCGCGGCGCCGGCCGTCCCGGTCAGGAAGAGTGGAGCGGCCAGCCCCGTACCCAGAGCCAGCGTCAGCGCCGACGCAGCACGTAAAGCCCGGCGGCTGACGAGAAGAGGAGAGGGCATTGCAAACCTCCATGAGGCGTATGCGGTTCTTACAATTGCGTGTGACACCCGGGGTTTGCGGTTGGTTGTGTTCCAGCTCGCGCGACATACCTCCGCGCAGTCGTGACACCGTCGGCCGGAATGTTCGCTGACCAGCGACGTTTGGCCGATCAGCCGCGATGCGACATTCGCTCTTCAGAGGTGGTTCAACATAAATTCATGATGCCGATATGGGTGGTCCCAGGCAGGGGGCTCGCGGCGCGGGAGACGCCGCACGAGGGAGATGAGACATGGCACCGTGCGGCGGCGGGTCCGATTGCGTGCCTCTCCCCGTCACCCCAGCCTCCATGGCCGAAGTATCTCAGCCCACCCGCGCTGAAGGGGCACTCGGCGTTACCATGGCCGGGCCGTCGGCAATCAGGTGGCGAGGCGGGGCAGGCCCGCTCCTGCGTGGTGGCTGATGCCGCGCTTGCCGATCGTCCGGAGCTGCGGACCCCCGTCGTCGTCACGCGTCCCAACGCCAGACGATCTTCGGCACTCAACGCAACCGGATACTTCTTCTGTGAGGACACGGCACCCCTGCCCGGCCGAACGGAAGCGACAAGGGGAGCTTGCCCGGCCCCAACCCCACCAACCAGAACAATACTTAGCCGCGACGATTTACTAGGGTCCACGCGCTCGAGCTTGGTCCAGCCGGTCCAGCCTCGCCGCTTCAGCAGTTCGATCAGCCGGCGGGCCGGCGGCACGGTGTCAAACGCCAGGGTGTCCATCAGCTTGGCGAAGGGCGGCTGGATATCGGCATCGTCGACGTAGTCCTCGCCCTGCTCTTCGGCCAACTGCGTGAGGTAGGCGGCCAGTTTGTCGGCCAGTTCGACCATCCGTGGATCGTCGTCGGTCCGGTCGAGAGCCTGGCCCAGGGTGAGATAGAAGTCGATGAGCTGCGGGTCGGCAATCTGCTCCCGCTTGCGTGCCATCCACTCCGGGACTCGCTCGGGTGAGTGCGCGGCCAGCGGGTTCCAGCCGTCGCGTTCGACCTGGACGATCCGCTCGTCGACCCCGAGCGCCCGCAGCCGGTCGAGAAACTCGACCACCTCCGGGGGCAGCGCCAGGTTGTCCCCGGAGGTGAGACGGGCGATCCGCTCGCGGTGTCGCTGCCGCTCCCGGATCTCAGCCCGCAGCCGCTTGTCGATGTCTGCGACCACCGCGGCGACCCCCGAACACAGGTCCTGGCTCAACATCGCCGAGATCGAGCTCTCCGCCCTCACCCGCCAGTGCCTGGACCGCCGCATCGACGACCTCGCCGTGCTCAACACCGAACTCGCCGCCTGGCAGCAGCACACCAACAGCAACCAGCGCCAAGTCGACTGGCACTTCACCACCGACGACGCACGCGCTGCGCCACCTCTACCCAACCACACAGCAAAATTAAGCCGCGACGATCTACTAGTAGGACTCCGTTAGGTCTGTCTTGATCTTGGTGTGGCCCTGCTGGGCAGAGGTTGGTGGCAGGTGCTGCAGATGTCGGTCCAGCAGTTCAGGAGGTCTTGGAGGGCGTCGAGGGTCTGGTAGAGGGTGAGTCCGGTGTGTCGGCTTTTGGGGACAGGCGCTGTTCGGTGAGGAAGGCGTGGGCGGCGGTGACCAGGGTGGCGTGGTGGTGCCGGCCGTTCCAGGAGCGGCCTTCGAAGTGGTCCAGGCCGAGGCCGTGCTTGAGTTCGCGGTAGTCGTGTTCGATCCGCCGGCGGATCTTTGCCGGGCGGACCAGGTCGGCGACGGCGGTGTCCTCGGGCAGGTCCGACAGCCAGAAGCGGGTCGGTTCGTCCTCGCCGTCGGGCCATTGGGCGAGCAGCCGCACCTGGGGCAGGACGCCGTCCCACTGGCCGTGCTCGGCCTCCGCGGCTGCCTGGGCCGGCCGGCGTGAGCGTACCCCGGCCGGCCGGACAGGCATGGTGAGGAAGCAGGAGGTCATCGGTCCGCGGGAGCCTTCCCGCCAGGTCACCTCGCTGAAGGCTTCCCGTCCGGCGGCCGCGGCCAGTTCCGCTACCGTCACCGGTGGCTGTCGGTAGCGGGGCGCCGGCCGGCGGCCGGTGCCGGACCAGGCGGGGACGGCGGGGACCACCCTCGTGGCGCTGGACGGTGATATCGCCGCGGATGCCGACTGCGTAACGGATGTCCCGCCCGGCCAGGCCGGCGCGGAAGTCGGCGTTCTGTCCGTAGCCGGCATCCGCCACCACGACCGGCGGCGCAAGGTGCCATGTGGCCAGTTCGTCCAGGGCATCCAGTGCCAGCCGCCACTTCTCCCGGTGACCGACGTCCTCGGGGACGCCGGTCCGCCGGCGCCGGACGGCGTCATCCGCCCACTCCTGGGGTAGGAACAGCCGCCAGTCCAGCGGGCACAACGAGCCGGGGGCTGCCGCTGCCGCGGGTCGATCTGGAGGACAGGGCGGCGGATACAGGCTGCGATCGCGAACGATCCGGGACTTCCCTGGTGTACCCGAGCGAACCCGCGCGCATGGGCTTACGTCGAATGATGGGTGCGTGCAGGTTTCGCGTTCAGCTTCGGCGATGCGAGCCGATCAGATCGTCGCGGACGTCAACTCTGCCGCCAACCGACCTGAGTACGGCGCACATCCCGGATGAGTAGGACAACGGCTGTACGAGCCGGTGAAGCCGACATTGGATCGGGACATGAACCAAACAGTTCCCGCTCCGATGCCCCAGGCCCGGGGCACCCGCTTCTGGGCCATCGTGTGCGCCCTCCTCTTCGCACCGGCTGCCCTCGTCGCCGGTCTGCTCACGCTGGCGTCCGAGCGGGCCTCCCGCTGTGTGACGTACGGAGAGCAGTGCGGCACATGGCTCCCCGGGTCGCTGCTCTCCTGGGGGCTCGGCTTCGGCGCTGTGGCCTGTCTCGTCGCGCTTGCCGCGCCCGCCGCGGTGGTGCGACGGTGGGCGCTCGCCGCCCAGGTCCTCGCCGAGGGCGTGGCACTGCTGGCGATCCTCAGCCACGCGTGACCAGGGCCGTGTCTGCCCCTGTCCTTCCCTGGCGGTCCAGCCCGCCCGATGGTACGTGCCCTCCGCGCGGGCCGAGGTGAAGCGGACCAGCGGGCGATACGTGGTGAGCGTCCACGACCGCACTTCTGCGCGACCGTCCTGCAACGCCGCACGCAGACAAACGAATCCGGCCGGTGCGCCACGCTGCTCCCGCTCACCGAAGGCCCGGGAGACCGTTTCCCAGGCCTCTCCGGCGGCTGTCGGCGGAAACCCCGTCCCCGATAATCGCCCAGCTTGTCCAGGCTGACGAGGACACGGTGCGGGAGGTGATCCACCGGTTCGACGAGATCGGTCCGGCCTGCCTGGACCCTCGATGGGCGGGGAGACCGTCCCCGGCTGCTCAGCGACGACGACGAGGACTTCGCCATCCAGGTCGATCCGTGCTGGCCGACCCGACAAGGCCGCACCCGGATCGAGTCCAAGAAGGCGATGAAGTCCAGGCGCACACTCCGGCCGCGATCAGCCGCCACCACCCATCCGTGGGGGCGCCTATGTCAGGGCGCGATGGGGAGTCGGCGCTTGTGGTCGGTGAGGCGGTAGCGGCGGACGATCGTTTCAAAGGCCCGTTCCTCCACCGGCTTGCCCTCGAGGAAGTCGTCGATGTCGTCGTACGTGACCCCGAGCGCGTCCTCGTCGGCCTTGCCCGGGTCGAGGGACTCCAGGTCGGCCGTCGGGGTCTTCCACACCAGCGCGGCGGGAGCGCCCAGGGCGTCCGCGACGGCGCGCACCCGGCGCTTGGTCAGGCCGGTCAGCGGGACCAGGTCGGCGGCGCCGTCGCCGAACTTGGTGAAGAAGCCGGAGACCGCTTCGGCGGCGTGGTCGGTGCCGACGACCAGGCCGCTGTGCGCGCCGGCCACCGCGTACTGGGCAATCATGCGCTGCCGGGCCTTGATGTTGCCGTGCACGAAGTCCTGGTGGTGCGCGTCCCGGAAGGTCACGCCGGAGGCCGGCAAGGCCGCGAGCGCCGCGTCGCTCGCGGCCTTGATGTCCACGGTCAGCACGTGGTCGGCCCGGATGAAGGAGAGCGCGAGCTGGGCGTCGTGCTCGTCGGCCTGGACCCCGTAGGGCAGCCGCATCGCGTAGAACCGCGCCTCGTGCCCGGCCGCTCGGGCGTGCTCCACGGCGAGCTGACACAGCCGGCCGGTCGTGGTGGAGTCGACTCCGCCGCTGATGCCGAGCACGAGGGAGCGCAGACCGGTGGAGGTCAGCTGCTCGGCGAGGAAGGACACCCGGCGTTCGATCTCCCGCTCGGCCTCGAAGGTCTCGGCGACCTGGAGTTCCCGGGCAATCTCCCGCTGCGGGGCTATGGACGCCGGCTCGCTCACGTCTGCTCCTTGCTCTGATGCACATGTGCTGAGGTCGCGCCCACACTATGCCCGGCGGATCCGGCAGGACAGCACGGGTCGGCTCCCCCATCCATCCCCTCCGGTTCACAGCGACGCTTGACGGCCCCCACTTCATTGAGCGTAGGCTCAGTGAGCCATTACTCATCGAAGGAGGGCGATGTCGTCTCGCGCGGAGCAGAAGGAGGCCACCCGGCAGCGCCTGATCGTTCAGGCCGTACGGCTGGTGGGCGAGCGGGGCTTCGGGCAGACCCGTACGGTGGACGTGGCGAAGGCGGCCCGGGTGTCGCACGGCACGGTCTTCACGCACTTCCCCTCACGGGAGGACCTCGTCCTGGCGGTCGCCGGACATATCGGCCGCAAGACCACCGACCGGCTGCATGAACTGGCCGGGGCAGGCCGTGGGCTCGACGACGTCCTGCAAGCCCATCTCCAGTGCCTGCAGGAGAACGAAGACGCCTATCGGCAGCTGGTCCTCGAAGCACCACTGCTGCCCGCGGAGTTCCGGGCCACCTGGGTGGGGCTGCAATCGGCGGTGTCCTCGTATGTGTGCGCCGCCGCGGAGGCCGAGGCCGCCGAGGGCCGGACCCGGGCGCTGCCCGCGCATCTGGTGTTCAACACCTGGATCGGCCTGGTGCACCACTACCTGGTCAACAAGGACCTGTTCGTGACCGAGGGGTCCGTCATCGCCGCGCACGGCCCGTCATTGACGGAGTACTTCATGACCTTGCTGCGCACGTAGTAGTCACATCGGAGGAGATCTCGTGTCCGAGTACGACGACCCCACCTGTATCAGCTGCGGAATGCCCATGCGCGCTCCCGAGGAGCACGCGGCCGCCGATCCGTCGAAGGACTACTGCCACCACTGCGCACACGAAGACGGCCGGATGAAGAGCTACGAGGAAGTCCTGACCGGCTTCACCGGATTCCTCCAGCACACCCAGGGCCTGCGGGACGACGTGGCCCGCCAGACGGCGACCCACATGCTGGCCAAGCAGCCCGCCTGGAGCAACCGCTGACGCGCACGACGCTGTCCGTCGTCTTCTTCCGTCCGCACCTTCGGGGCGGCCGGAGACGACCGGCACAAAGGCCCCGGAGATGATGATGAGCGACTCCCCCACGCCTGACGGGCTCGTCGCCTGCCTACAGTCTCCGCAGCGACTCGCCGATCTGCTCATCGCCGAACTCCGTCGTCATGCCGACACGGCGGTTGCCGAGCACGCGTTCATGGTGATGCCGGGGGTCCAGGACGTCATGGGCACCCGCATGAGCGCGGTGACAGCGCTGGTCCACCCACTCGCAAAGATCGGCAAGACCCGTCCCACGGAGGTCATCACCGCCCTGGACCTCCTCTGGAAATCGGGCATCCTGGAACCGCGCCAGCTCGTCGGCAAGACATTGGAGCGTCTGGGCCGCTATCACCCCGAACCCTGCCTGGCCGGATCGGGCGCTATGTGCCCACCCTGGACTGCTGGGCCAACGCGGACAACCTGGCCTGCTTCGCCATGCGGCACATCGTCACGCACGACCCGGCCGGCGCCATCCAGTTCAGCAGCCGCTGCACGAGGAACGCGAGGGCATGGACCCGACGCTTCGGCGTGGTCATCCTGCGAGCCTTCCAGAAGACCTCGGCACCCGGCGATGTCTTCACCATCATCGACGCCCTGCGAGAGGAGCCGGACCACGACGTGCAGAAAGCCGTCGCCTGGATGCTCCGAGACCTCTCCGCACACCACCACGACGCCGTTCTTGGCCTCCTCACCACATGGGCCGCCGCACCGGGCCCAGGGAGCGGACGCATGGTCCGCAACGGGATGAGGAAGTTGCCGACGGCCGAACAGGACCACCTGAAGGAGCTGCTGACCGCCACCTGACAGACGGGCCGCGAGGCGGGCCATCGGCATCACGCCCACCCCCCACCGCTCCGGCGGCGCGCCCGGCAGGAGCATCAGACCAGCCAGCGGCCGTCGCGCATCAACTCCCGATCCCGCAGCTCGTTCTCCTCGCGCCACGCCTGGACGCGGCGCGGGGTGATACGGAACCAGCGGTACGGCCTGGCGGGCGCACGCGGATCGAAACCGGTGCGTTCGGCGAACCGGTCGCCCCGCTCCCGCGGCAGCGCGTCGATGTCGAGGACGTCGACATCGCCGTCGATCATGGATACGTCGCGGGTATGGCCGAGCCCCAGCCGAACGGCCCGTGTGGTGGCCAGATTCCTGCCGGTGGGGCTGTCTGACGGCGTGGCCACCAGCATCGACTCGCCGTCCCAGTCGAACGACAGCGGTACCAGGTACGGCGCGCCGTCGGCCGAGGCAGTGGCCACCCAGACGTCGACGTCATGGGCGAGCCGGTGCTCGGTGTCGTGCCGACGCTGAGCGCGGGAGCGGGGTGCGGCGCTCATCGGACTTGAGGGAGGTCGAGGACGTTGGTTGCGGGCGCCGTGCCGGACACGGGCGGCAGCACCGTCCTGATCCTCTGGGTGGGAGAACCGGTCATGGTCACTCCTGTCGGTCGTGGTTCACGATCGGCCCGGGGTCGCCCCCGTCGGGCCTGATCGCCGTGGTCTCAGCCTCTCCCGGTCGGCGCACGGGTCGCCTCCGTGCAGACCACGGAAACCGACACGGATAATGATCCGGTGCCCAGTCCTGTGATCTCGGCTCGGGAAGCCGAAGTACTCGCGCTGCTCGGGGAGTTCCTCAGCAACGCGGAGATCGCCGCGCGGTTGTTCATCTCGGTGCGCACGGTCGAGTCGCATGTCTCCTCGCTCCTGCGCAAGCTTCAGATGCCGGATCGGCGGGCGCTGTCCCGGCACGCGGCGGAGGCAGCCCGGGCCGGTCAGTCGCGCCCGGCCCCCGCCCTCCCGGCGCCACTGACGGCGTTCATCGGCCGGGGGCGGGAGCGCGAACAGCTGGCCGGGGAGGTGTTGGCGCACCGGTTGGTGACCGTGGTCGGTCCGGGTGGGGTGGGCAAGACCCGCCTCGCGCTGGCGGTGGCCGCCGACGTGGCGGAGGGCTTCGCCGACGGAGTGTGGTTCGTGAACCTGGTCCCGATCACCGAGCCGAGCCGGGTGGGGGCGACGGTCGCGGCGGCCGTGGGTGTGGGCGAGCGACCCGGGCGCGGCATCGACGACGCGGTGCCGGCCGCGCTGGCGGACCGCCGGGCGCTGCTGGTGCTGGACAACTGCGAGCAGGTGCGTGACGGGGTGGCGCCGTTCCTGGAACGGCTGTTGGCGGCCTGTCCGCGGTTGCGCGTGCTCGTGACGAGCCGTGCCCGCCTGATGGTGCCGTTCGAGCGGGTCTTCCCGGTCCCGCCGCTGTCGCGGACCGGCGGCGAGGAGTCGGAGGCGGTGGCCCTCTTCATGGACCGGGCGGCGGCGGTCGGTCAGCCGCCGGGTCCGGCGGTGGGCACGGGGGTCGTGGCCATCTGCGAACGGCTCGGAGGCATGGCGCTGGCGATCGAGCTGGCCGCGGCGCGGTGGTCCACGCTCGGACTGGACGGCCTCGCGGCCGGCCTCGGTGATCAGCTGAGGATCCTCACCGGCGGGCCCCGCGCCGACGAACGGCACCGGTCGGTGCGGGCGGTGCTGGACTGGAGCCATGACCTGCTGGAGCCGCGGGACCAGGCTTTGTTGCGCCGGGTGTCGGTGTTCGTCGCTCCGTTCACCGCTGAGGCGGCCGCCGGGGTGGCAGGGTTCGCCCCGCTGGATCCGACCACGGTGGTCGATGGGCTCGGCAGGCTCGCCGAGCAGAGCCTGCTGGCCGTGACACCGTCCGCGGCCGGTACCCGGTACCAGGCGCTGGAGACCATCCGGCAGTACGGAACGGAGCGTCTGAGCGACGCGGATGAGCTGATCGATGTCCGGTCCCGCCACCTGGACTGGTGCGTGTCCGGCGCCACCGCCCTCGAGGGGACTTCGGGCGCGGACTGGCGCGCCCGGTTCGACGCCGTGGCGGACGACCTCCGGGCCGCCCTCACCTGGGCCGCCGACCAGCCGGAGCGCCGCGCGGACGCGCACGGACTCGCGGTGTCCCTCGCCGAACTGGCCTTCTCCCGCAATCTGCTCGGCGAGTCCCAGCAGCGGTACGAGCAGGCGGCCGGGCTCGCCGCCGCCGCCGGTGGCGCGGCGCTGCGGCAGGCCGCCTCGGTGGCCGGGTGCCGCAGGCTCGGTGACGACATGTTCCGGCTGCACCGTGCCGCCGGGGAGGCAGCTCGCCGGGCCGGGGACGACATCCGTGCCGGCCGCGACCTGGCGGAAGCCGCCACCGCCGCGTACCGCTTCTCGACCTCGTTCACGCGGATTCCCACTGTGGACGAGGTGAAGGCCATGCTCGTGGAGGCGCGGGAGCTGGCCGGTGACTCCCCGGACGCCGAGGCGGCGGTGGCGCTGGCCCAGGCGGCGGTGGTCGCGGACGCGTTCGGGGCGCTTCAGGGAGACGCGGAGAACACCGCGCACGAGACGGCCGAGCTCGCCCGGCAGGCCGTCGCACTCGCCCGGCGAACGGGAGACCCGGTGGCGATGTCCGCCGCCATCGACGCGCTCTCCGGCGCCCAGAGCTGGACTGGTGACGCGTTCGCCGTCGCGGCCGCCGCCCGGCGACGGATCGACATCCTGGCTTCCGTACCGCCCACTCCCGCCAGTACGCATGAGCTGATGGACGCCCTCGCGATGGCCGCCGGAACCGCCCTCGGCGTGGGCGAACTGCCGGAAGCCCGACGGTGGGGAGGGCAGCTCGCCGACCACCCGTTGATGGCCGAGGCGGGCCACCACGCCACGTCCTGGATCCTGGTGGCGGACGCGTTCGCGGGCCGTGCCGAGGAGGTACTCACCCGCAGTGTGCGGTTCCTCGAGGCGTGGGGGCAGAGTGGCCGCCCGCGCTCGCTCTCCCTCGGCGCCGCCGCCGCGTCGGTGGCCATGGTCCAAGGGCTGCGCGGCGACCAGGACGCCCGGGCGGCCTGGCTCGCGATCGTCGACGAGGCGGACACGGCGGCGGAGCACCGCCATGGCTACGGTGCGGTGTTCGACGCCATCCTCCTGCTCCACCGCGGGGAGGTGAACGCGGCGCTGGAGCGGGTCGCGCCGGAGCCGGAGCAGGTGTGGAAGTGGGTGTGCTGGGTCTGGCTGCACTGGTACGTGGCGCTTCGGGCGGAGGCGGCGGTGCTCGCGGGGCACCCGGACGCCCGGGGCCGGATCGACGCCGCCCGGACCGTGGTTCCCGGCAACCCGGTCGCCACCGCCCTGGTGGACCGTGCTGAGGCGCTGCTCGACGGCGACCTGCCGCGGCTGCTCGCCGCCGCGGCGGCGTTCGACGCGGCCGACTGCCCCTACCAGTCGGCACGCACACTGCTGCTCGCCGGGGGCGAGCACGCCACCGCGGGAACGGCCGCGCTCGCCGGCCTCGGCCTGGCCCCGGGGCCGTCCGGTAGCCGCCGACAGCCGTCTGTCCCATGAGGTGCCGGTACGGCGAACGGCGCGGCCGGAGCGGGAGCGGTCGGGGCGGGCAGCGGGGGCCGACCTCGCCCCAACTGCCCGCGCTTCACCAGGCGTTGCGTCGTCAGCTCACCGCCTGCTTCACCAGTGTGGCGATCCGCGCCTCCACCTCGGCCGTCACCTCGGTCAGGGCGAAGGCGGTCGCCCACATCGAGCCCTCGTCCAGCTTTGCCGGGTCGTTGAACCCGAGGGTCGCGTAGCGCGCCTTGAACTTCGCCGCGCTCTGGAAGAAGCAGACGACCTTGCCGTCCAGTGCGTAGGCGGGCATCCCGTACCAGAGCTTCGGGGCAAGGACCGGGGCATTGGCCTTGACGATGGCATGGACGCGCTCGGCCATGCTCCGGTCGGAGCCCTCCATCTCGGCGATCTTCGCGAGCACGTCCCGTTCCGCCTCCGCCGCCTTGACCGCCGGCGAGCTGCGGCGCGCCGCCTTCTTCTGCTCCTGGGCGTGCTCCTTCATCGCGGCCCGCTCCTCCGGCGTGAACCCCTCGTATGTGCTGCTTTCGGTGCTGGTCATGGCTTCTCCTGTGGTGGGTGGGTCGCGATCGGCCCTGTCATGGCGGGCCCGATCGCCGTGGTCACACCATCCCCCGGGCGGGGTACGGGCCGCCTCCGTGCTGACCACGGAAACCACCACCGAGCACAGTGTGACGGCCGAGCAATCGGCGAAACGCACGACCAGGCCCTCGTTCACGGAGACGGGCCGCCGTGCCCAGATCGTCGCCGCGGCGATCGACATCATCGCCGAGGCCGGGTACCAACCGGGCCTCGTTCGGAAGATCGCGGAGCACGCCGGGCTGAGCAGCACGGGGATGATCTCCTACCACTTTCACGGGCGGGACGACCTGATGCGCGAGGTCGTCGCCGAGGTGATGCGGCTCGCGGAGGGCTACGTCCGCCCCCCGTATCGAGGCCCACGAGAGCTACGCGGCCCGCCTGCGTGCCTCCATCGAGGGCGACCTCGACCCGTTCGCCGAGTACCCGAACCACCTCGCGGCGGTCGTCGAGATCCTCGCCAACCTCGCGGCGACGACCCCGGCATGGTCGCGTTCCTCGGCATGACATGACGGAGGAGAGGCTCGCCGTCCAGGTGAAGCAGATCCGCAAGGGGCAGCGTGCGGGCGGGTTCTGCGACTTCGACCCGTGGGTGATGAGTCGGGCGATCCGCGCCGCCATCGACGACATGGTGCGTCGGCGCCACCCACGATCCCGACCTGGATGTGCGGGCCGCCGGCCGGGAGCTGGCGGACCTGTCCGACAGCGCCACCAGGAGGACATCATGACCGCGGCGGACACGGGACACACACCATGGCAACGCGCGAAGCACCACAGACCGACACGGACGGGGCCCGCGCGGTAGCCGCGCGACGCCGCACGGCGGCACTGCGCCGTCGGCTCGCCGCGCAGTTGCTCTTCGAGCTCGTCCTGCCACTCGGCTCCTGCTACGGATTGCGCGCGGGCGGCCTCGGCCAGTGGCTCTCGATGGTCGTCGGCGTGTGCTGCTCCCCCCGTGGTTCGTTTACGGCATCGTGCGGCAGCGCCGCGTGGAGGCCATGGCGGTGTTCACACTGAGCCTGGTGGTGGTCGGAACGCCGCTGTCGCCAATCTCCGGCAGCCCGCGGATGCTGATGATCCGGGACAGCAAACCGATGTTCCGTCACCATCTGCGGCTGGTCACGGCGGTGTGGGGCGCCCGGTCTTCCTCGCCGCGCCTTGGTGGTGCGTGAGGCGGTGCGGCTCAGTTCAGAGCGCGATCTCCGCCGGAAGGTCCGCCGCGCTGTACGTCGTGCTCGGAACGGCTGGTGTGGTGAGGCCGGCCAGGAGCTGGAGGGTGGTGGCGGCCTCGGGTCCCGGCGGTGCGCTGTAGATCATCATGGTCATGTCGGGGTCGTCGGGGGCCCGCATGGCGACGTAGTCAAGTGCGAGTTCGCCGATCCGCGGGTGGTTGAACCGCTTGCGCCCGCAGGTCTTGCCTCGGACGGTGTGGTCGGCCCACAGTCGGCGGAAGTCGTCGCTGGCCAAGGAGAGTTCACCGACGAGGGTGGCCAGCTGCGGGTCGTCGGAGTGGCGGCCGGCGTCCAGGCGGAGGTTGGAGACGGTATCGCGGGCCTTGCTCTCCCAGTCGGGGTAGAGGTCCTTGGCGGCGTCGTCGAGGAAGACCAGGCGGGCCATGTTCCGCTCGGCCGCGGGCAGGGCGGGGAAGTCGGCGATCAAGGTCCGGGCCAGGTCGTTCCAGGCCAGGATGTCCAGGCGGCGTCCGATGATGTAGGCGGGGACGGAGCCGAGGGCCTGGAGCGCCTGGCGCATCTCGGGGCCGACCTGTTGCGGGCGGCTGGGGCGCTTGCGGGCACTGGTGGGTTTGGCGAGGTTGCGCAGGTGTGCGCGTTCATCGGCGTCAAGGCGGAGCGCACCGGCAACGGCGTCCAGGACCTCGGGGGACACGTTGCGGGCCCGGCCCTGTTCCAGGCGGGTGTAGTAGTCCACGCTCACCCCGGCCAGCAGCGCCAGCTCCTCGCGGCGCAGGCCCGGTACGCGCCGCTGTCCGCCGAAGGTGCCCGCCCCGACGTCTTCGGGGCGGAGGCGGGCGCGTCGGGTCTTGAGGAACTCGCTGAGCTGCTGGGCACGATCCATGCTCCCAGTGTCGGTCAGGGCCGTGGGGTTCTGCCTGGTCCTGACAGAACCAGGCGGGGCTGACCCGGGTTGAACGGAGCTCTGGGTCGGCCTGGACCGGATGCGCAGCATGGACATCGTCCGCCGACGAACAACGGCACCAACCCACCTCACCGGACCAGGAGTCGCCCCATGTCGAACACGCTCACGATCGTTGCCGGCTTCACCGCCAAGCCGGGCCAGGAGCAGCGTCTGCGCGACGAGCTGAACGCGATGATCGCGCCATCCCTGGCGGAGGAGGGGTGCATCTGCTACCAGCCGTTCACCGATCCCAACAACGCCGATCGCATGATCATCATCGAGGAGTGGGCCAGCAGCGCGGCCCTGGACCACCACTTCTCGCTGCCGCACTTCAAGCATGTCGCCCAGGTCCTGGACGAGATCCTCGCCGAGCCGTTCACCCTGCGCCGCCTGACCGACATCCCCGCCTGAGCCCCCCGGCCCGGCTCCAGTGGACCTCCCCGCTGGATCACTCAACTCGCTCGGCGACGGCTACTCCCCCACACGGGGACGTGTGCAGGGTTCAGCGAACGGAGAGCAGCGCCTCAGCCGCCACACCTCAGCCGCCTCGGCGAGCGGGAGGACACGGTCGACGGAGACGGTGAGCTTCCCTTGGCCGCCCAGTTCGGTCACCTCGGGATCGGCGATCGACACCACCCGTGCGGGCTCCACGGCCAGCCGCGCGGAGAGAGCCGTTGTTGCCGGACCGGAGGCCGAAGCGGTGGCGGGCTCTTCGTAGGGATGGTCCGGCCGGGTAGCTGACGGGCAAGATCGTCGGATGCCTTATCTCGGACTGGTGACCGTGGTCGTACGTGACTACGACGAGGCCATCGCTTTCTACGTGGACGTTCTGGGGTTCAGCCTTCTCGAGGACACCCGTGTCGATGACTGGAAACGCTGGGTTGTCGTCGCTCCGCGCGGGGCTACGGAATCGGCGGTGCTCCTGGCCCGGGCCGCGACCGGTGAGCAGGAAGCGCGTATCGGCGATCAGACGGGCGGGCGTGTCGGCTGGTTCTTGAACACCGAGGCGTTCGAACGCGACTACGAGCGAATGCGGGCCGCTGGGGTCGTGTTCGAGGAGGCACCGCGGCAGGAGTCGTATGGCACGGTGGCCGTCTTCAGGGATCTGTACGGGAACCGTTGGGACTTGATCCAACTGGCCCGTCACCGTGACGTCAGAGAGGCTGCCTCGGAGTGAAGGCGGCCGGGCCGACCGTGGCCTGGCGGGAGCTTGACGAGGCGCTGGCTGCCCACCCTGCCCGCTTCCTCGGTTTTGGCTCCGTCCGGCTGGGCCGCCCGTCCGCCGAGACCGCGGCCGCGGTCGCCCACGACGTGATCGCCCGCGGATTGCACGGCATCGGCGAGCTCACCCCGCCCCCCGACCAGGCGGCCCTGGTGGAGCCGGTCCTCCAGGCCGCGTGCGACTACGCCGGGCTCCCGGTGGTCGTCCACGGATACGCGCCCACGACCGCGGCCGATGTGCGTACCCTGGCCGGACTGGCGGCCCGCTACCCGTGTACACCGGTCTCGTAAGGTGACGTCAGGCACCGAGGAGGAGTCCGGACCGTCAGAGCCGCCCGCCAGGAGCACCCGGCGCACCGGACCGGACCGCCGAGCAACGGGGAGGCCGCGCATGCCACGCACTGGCGACACCACATTCCGGGCCGTCACGGCCCTCCAGCGGCGGGTGGTCAACCCCATCTCCCGCCGGATGCCGTTCCAGACCCTTCTGGAGACGACCGGACGCGTCTCCGGACTGCCCCGGCGGACACCCCTGGGTGGGCGGCACGAGGGGCGGACGTTCTGGCTGGTCTCCGAGTTCGGCGAGAAGTCGCAGTACGTGCGCAACATCCAGGCCGACCCCCGGGTCCGGGTGCGGATCAAAGGCCGCTGGTACACCGGGACCGCGCACCCGCTGCCGCAGGACGACGCCCGCGCGCGGCTCCGCGCCTTGCCGCAGTTGAACAGCGCGGTGGTACACGCTGTCGGCAACGCCCTGCTGACCGTACGGGTGGATCTCGACACCTGATACGGGGCCCCGCCTTCATGGCGCGTGACCGGTCCCCGCGGAGCCCCGGAAAAAGCGGCTGCGGCGGTCACGGGCCGTCGGTTACGGTGAGCCCATGCCGACGCCCCGAGTTTCCTAGCTGAGGACCCGCTTCCAGGCCAGAAGTGTGTCCTTTTGCTTTTTCGGAGCGTTGTCCATGATTGCCGTTCATGGCGTCGAGCTGCGCGCGGGTGCCCGCCTGCTGCTGTCCGACATCTCCTTCACCGTCTCGCCCGGCGACCGCATCGGTCTGGTCGGCCGCAATGGCGCGGGCAAGACCACCTTGATGACCGCCCTCGCCGGGCGGACCGGGCCCACCGCCGGGACGATCACCCGCACCGGCCCGGTCGGGCTTCTCGCCCAGGACTCCCGGGCGGCCGACTCCACGGTCACCGTGACCGACCGGATCCTGTCCGCCCGCGGTCTGGAGCGGGCGCTGCGGCGGCTGCGCACGGCGGAGGCGGCCATGGCCGGGGCCGCGGAGCCCGCCGCGCTGGAGCGGGCCATGAACGACTACGCACGTGCCGAGGCCGCCTTCCAGGCCGGTGGCGGGTACGCCGCGGAGGCCGAGGCCGCCCGGGTCGCGGCCGGTCTGGGCTTGCCCGACCGGGTGATGGGCGAGCCGTTGGGCACGCTGTCCGGCGGACAGCGGCGCCGGGTCGAGCTGGCGCGGATCCTGCTCTCCGGCCAGGACGGCGGGACACTGCTGCTGGACGAGCCGACCAACCACCTCGACGCCGACTCCGTCGGCTGGCTGCGCGCCTTCCTCCGCGGCCACCACGGCGGTCTCGTTGTGATCAGCCACGACACCTCGCTGCTCGCCGACGTCGTCAACCGGGTGTTCCATCTGGACGCCACCCGGGCGACGATCGACATCCACAACACCGGGTGGGACGCCTACCTCACCCAGCGGGAGGCGGACGAACGGCGGCGTGCCCGGGAGCGGGTCGGTGCCGAGCCCAAGGCCGCGGCCCTGCACGCGCAGGCGGACAAAATGAAGGCCCGGTCGGCCACCGCGACGATGGCCAAGAGCATGATGCGGCGCGCCGATCGCATGCTCGCCGAACTGGAACCGGCCCGGCGGACGGAGCGGGTCGCCAAGCTCCGGCTGCCCGAGCCGGAGCCGTGCGGACGGATGCCGCTGGGCGCGGTCGGTCTGACCAAGTCCTACGGCGGACACCAGGTCCTGTCCGGGGTCGATCTGGCCGTGGACCGAGGCAGCCGGCTGGTTGTCCTCGGCCTCAACGGCGCCGGCAAGACCACACTGTTGCGCATCCTGGCGGGCGAGCAGCGGCCGGACGCGGGCCGTGTGGTGCACGGACACGGGCTGCGGCTGGGCTACTTCGCGCAGGAACACGACACCCTGAGCGGGGACCGGTCCGTCCGGCAGAACCTGGCGGACGCCGCCCCCCATCTGACCGACGGTGAAGTGCGGCATGTGCTGGGCGCGTTCCTGTTCTCCGGGGACGACGCCGACAAGCCCGCCGAGGTGCTCTCCGGCGGCGAGAAGGCCCGGCTGGCGCTGGCCGCTCTGGTGCACTCCGGGGCCAACGTTCTGCTGCTGGACGAGCCGACCAACAACCTCGATCCCGCGTCCCGGGCCGAAGTCCTGGCCGCGGTCGGTTCCTACCCCGGCGCCATCGTGATGGTCACCCACGACGCGGGCGCCATCGACGCCCTGCGGCCCGACCGCGTCCTGCTCCTGCCGGACGCGGACGAGGACCTGTGGAACGAGGACTACCGCGGCCTCGTCGCCCTCGCCTGATCCCCGGGGCACGCTCAGAACGGCCCCGCGAGCACTCGCACCAACAAGATCGTCACCCCTGCCACCGCGAAGACCGCCCCTATCCCGGCGACGAGCCCGTACATGACGGTGCCCTCGGACGAAAGCGTCCAGCGAGAGGGGTCCGCCGGGTCGTAGACCACCGTGACCCGGGTGCCGGGGGCAGGGGTCCTGCCGAGGGGGCGGGCAAGGGTGCCCTCCGTCTCCATCGGGTGGTTGTCCGCCGTGGTCCAGGAGATGACCGGGTAGTACACGGTGGTCCCTGAGCTCTTCAGCGTGATCGTGGCCTCCGAACCGGCGGGGCGCATCTCGGTGGCCCTCAATCGGGTCACCACCCCCTGCGTCCTCGCGCCCCGCTGGAGCAGACGCCGAACCTTCCGGAAGCCGCGGTACGCGATCACACCGAGGGTGCCACCGATCAGCATGAAGACCGTGGACAGGAACCAAGGGACAACAGAAGGGGACATGAGGGGAGTTCCGGATCAGTAGCGGGCGGGGCAAGGACAACGCGGGACGCGTCGGACCACCACCGCCGCGGCGGCGCGTCGGTACGGAGCCTACTGTCGACGACCCCACCACACGGAGCGCGAGTCCTGGTCCCGGCTGGGTTCGCGATCCGGCTGGCTGCGAGGACTGCGATCAGACGGGGCTACGCGGTCCGCTTCTGTGTGTCGGTGTTCGACGGCCGAAGTGCTGAGCAGCACGTGAGGTGATGTTGCCGGAACGGCGTTCCTGGTCCGCGGGACGCAGCCGGACACGGGCATCCAGGCCGCCGCCCGGTGCGGCGTTGAGGCTGATCTCTCCGCCGGAGGCGTGGACCAGGTGGCGGACGATCGGCAGGCCGAGTCCGGTGCCGTCGTGGTGGGAATCGGAGGCGCGCCAGAAGCGGTCGAAGGCGCGTTCCCGGTCGGCCTGCGGCATGCCGGGGCCCTGGTCGATGACGTGGACTTCGGCACCTGGCGCACGGGCGAGGGTGATGGCCGTGCCGGGCGGGGAGACACGCAGCGCGTTGGCGAGCAGGTTGTCGGTGATCTGCTCCAACGCCCCGGGAATCGCCCACACCCGGCCGACCGCCGGCCCCGTGACAACCACGGTGACGTGCTGTTCGGAGGCGAGCGGTTCCCATATGGCGGCCCGGTCGGCGAGGACGGCATCCAGGTCCACCGGCTCGGGGGTGGTGGCGGCGCTCTCCAGGCGGGCGAGGGCGAGTAGTCCGTGCACCATGCGGCTGAGCCGTTCGACTTCCTCGATGGTCTCCTCGAGGCTGGTGTGGGCGCGCGGGTCGAGGTAGGGCTCGAGGTTCTCCAGCCGTAGCCGCAGCGAGGCCAGCGGGGTTTTGAGCTGGTGGGAAGCCTCGGCGGCGAATCCATGCTGGGCTTCGAGCAGGTGTTGCAGCCGTGTGGCGGTGTGGGTGAACGAGGTGGCCAGTCTGCGCAGTTCGGGTGGTCCGGTGGCGGAGTCGGGCGGGTTGTCCAGGTGTCCGTCGGCGAGCTGGGTGGTAGCCCGCTCCAGGGTGCGCAGGGGGCGCGTGATCCAGCGGGCCATGGTGAACGCCACAACGGCCACGGCGGCAAGTACGCATGCTCCGGCGAGGGCGAGAGCGAGCCAGATGCGGTGCTCCCGGTCGGTGACCATCGTCATCGGGTACGTCACCTGTAGCGCGCCACGGATGGTGGTCCCGGAGGAGCCCGGCATGGTCGCCACCAGGACATCACCGGCTTGGGGGTCCGTGTGGGTGGCGGTGGTGGCCTCGTTACGCAAGGCGGCGGCGATGTCCGTCTGCCCGGACACATCGGCCCCGACGGCGGCGGCACCCACGGAGTCGGTCAGAACGCGGCCGGTGCGGTCGACGACCACCACGCGGGCGCCGTTGTCTTCGGCGTACTCCTGCGCCAGTTCGGGCAGGGCCTCCAGGTTGCCCTTCTCGATGTTCTCCTCTGCGACTTCGGCCAGCATCGACGCGTCACGCTCGACGCCCTGGGAGAAGCGGGATTCCTCCCCACGGGCGTAGAAGTAGCCGAGCGGAATCTCCAGACCCACGAGCACCAGCAGCGCCAGCGCCAGGTAGCTCAGCAGCAGGCGACGCGTCACGACACGGCCTTTGGCGGCGAGCCGTTCCCGGGCCGCCCGGCAGGGACGGTGAGACGGAAGCCGACACCACGCGCCGTAGTGATCCAGGCCGGATCGCCCAGTTTGCGGCGCAGGGCGGCGACGTGCGCATCCAGCGTCTTGGTGGGCCCGAAGAAGTGCGGGTCCCATACCGTGTCCATGATCTGCTGCCGGGAGTGCACCGCGCCGGGGTCCTGGGCGAGATAGGCGAGCAAGTCGAATTCCCGCGGAGACAGGGCCACTTCACAGCCCTCGATGCGGACCTCCCGGGTGCGCCGGTCGATCTCCAGCCGGCCCAGCCGCTGCGGACCAGCTCCAGGCACGGACGCCGAAGGCGTCTCCGCGGATGCCGGGGCATCCGCCGGCGCCAGATGACCGGCGGTGCGGCGCGTCACTGCCCGGATCCGGGCGACCAGCTCCCGCACGCCGAACGGCTTGGCGACATAGTCATCCGCCCCAATCTCCAGTCCGACGACCCGGTCGGCCTCCTCCCCCCGGGCAGTAATCATGATGATGGGGATGGCGGACCGGGCGCGCAGGCGACGGCAGACGTCCAAGCCGTCCATGTCGGGCAGTCCGAGATCGAGCAGAACCAGATCGGGGTCCTCAACGGTCCTCGCAAGTCCGGCGGCACCGGTGCGCGCCCGGTCGACGGTGAACCCGTACCGCTCAAGCCCTTCGGTGACAGGACCGGCGATCCGGTCATCGTCTTCGATCAATAGCAGCCGCATGGCGAAAGGCTCGCACGGCTGCACAACAGCAGTCTCAGCATTCATCACAACCTGCCGGGGCTCATCGCGTCCATCGTCACGCTCAGCACCGGCGCAGGGCGGCGAATCGGACTGCGCCGAGGCACACGCGCCACGGCCCGACGCCTGCCGCTCACGCAGCGGGCGTTTGCACACCGGTCGGGAACGTGCCCGTCAACCGCCGTTCTCCGCCTCCTCGGTGCCTTCCTCCTCGGTGTCGGTGACGGTGTAGCTCTTGTCGAGGTAGACCTCCACCGTCGTACCGTCCGACTTTTTGACCTCCACCGCGTACATGCCCGGCTTCTCGGTGTCCTCCTCGGACTTCACGACAGTCCCCGGGTACTTGGCCAGTGCCGCCGCCTCCGCTTTCTTCTTCACCTCGCCGGTCAGCGGCGGTTCCTTCTCCTCACCTGCCTCCTCCTCGACGCCTCGCTCCGCCTCGGCATTCCCACCACTGCCGGCACCCTGCGCAGACTGCTGAGTGCCTTCGTCCTTCCCGGAGTCGGAGTCGGACCCACCGCCGCAGGCCACCAGAGCGAACATCAGGAGAGCGGCGGGAGCAGCGGTGAGGGCACGGCGGGGCAATACACGCATCAGACGTCTCCAGAACGGTCGGGTACGGGGTCCGATAGCCGGACTCCCGGGGGATGCGCACGACCCTAGGAACACGTCATCCAGGGCAAGGCCGGCAAACGACAGGAACGGACCAGCAGACGACCAATCTTTCGCCACGCCCGCAGAGCGTGATCGTGGCCTCCGAGCCGGCGCGACGCGTCTCGGTACCCTCGATCGGGTCACCACCCCCTGCGTCCTCGCCCCACACGGAGCACGAGTCCTGGTGCCGGCTGGGAACGCGATCCGGGCCGCTCCGGCCGGGCCTAACCGTCCCAGCCCAGGTACACCGATTTCGACCAGGTGTAGAAGTCGACCGCGGTCGCCCCCTGTTCACGGTAGGTGTTGGTGGAGGAGTCCTTCACGCCGCCGAAGGGGACGTTGAGGTCGAGCCCGGTGGTCGGCCGGTTGACCTTGATGACACCGGCCCGGGCGTGGTGGGCGAAGTGCTGGGCCGCGGCGAGGTCGCGGGTGCAGATCCCGGCGGCGAGGCCGTAGCGGGAGTCGTTCACGAGGTCGATCGCCTCGTCGAGGTCGGCGGCCGGCAGGACGGCCAGGACGGGCCCGAAGATCTCGTCGCGGGCCACCGTGTCGCCCCGCCCCACGTTCGTCAGGATCGCCGGATCCAGCATCAGGCCCTGGGCGCTTTCGCCTCCGGCGGCTACCGTCGCCCCTTCGGCACGGGCCGTCCGGATCGCGTCCAGATCGCTCGCGAGCTGTTGCTCGCTGACCACCGGCCCCATGAGCGTGCCCTCGGCCAGGCCGTTGCCGGGCCGGTAGCGCCGGGCCTCCCCAATGAGGGCGTCGACGAGGGCGTCGTGCACGGCGGGGGTGCAGATGACGCGGGAGGAGGCGGTGCAGGCCTGACCGGTCAGGGCGAAGCCTCCCGCGGACGCGATGCGCGCGGCCTTCGCCACGTCCGCGTCGTCGAGGACGACCAGGGCGTTCTTGCCGCCCATCTCCACCTGGACGCGTCCGCGCCGCTCGTGAAGGGCGCGCTCGATGCGCAGGCCGACGGAGGTGGAGCCGGTGAACGACACCGCCGCGACCCGCGGGTCAGCGGTCAGCGACTCGCCGACGACGGAACCGCGGCCGTGGACGACGTTGAGAACGCCCGGCGGCAGTCCCGCCGCCAGCAGGGCTTCGCTCAGGTGGTGGGCCGACACCGGAGTGATCTCCGCGGGTTTGAGCACCACCGCGTTCCCGCTGATCAGGGCCGGGGCCGTCTTCCACGCGGGTATCGCGACGGGGAAGTTCCACGGGGTGATCACTCCCACCACGCCGAGTGGTTCGCGGCGGGTGTGGACGAGGGTGTCGGGCTGCGAGCTGGGCAGGGTCCGACCGTCGGAGTGCCAGCCGGCGGAGCCGAAGTACCGGAGGACGTCGATGGCGCGGCGTACCTCGCCGCGGGCCTCGGCGAGGGTCTTGCCCTCCTCCCGGACCAGGTCGCGGGCGACGGTCTCGTGGCGGCCGCGGAGGATCTCCGCCGCGTCCATGAGCACGGCGCCGCGTGCGGGCGCCGGCAGCGCCGCCCACGCGGGCTGGGCGTCGGCGGCGGCGCTGACCGCGGCGTCGGCCTCGTCCCCGCCGGAGGAGGGGGCGACGGCGACCAGGTCGGTGGGGTCGGCGGGATTGCGGCGTTCGGAGCCCTCGCCGGGCAGCCGTCGGCCCGCGATCAGGTTGCCGATCCTGAGGGTTTGGGTGCTCGTGCTGGTGGTCATGGTGTTCCCTCGGAAACGCTCGTCACGGATGGGGGCGGGTGGCGTTGGTGGCCCGTGTGTCCGGCCATGCATCGATGTCCCGAAGCGCGGCCGTGACCGTGGCCGACGGGGCACCGGACGCCTCCAGGGAGCAGCGCGCCACCGCGCGGAGGCGGTCGTCGTCGAGGCCCAGGACGTCGCGGGCGGCGGTGTACTCGCCGAGCAGTCCGGTTCCGCACAGCAGGGGGTCGTCGGCCCCGATCGTGCAGCGCACTCCCGCCGCCAGGAGTTGGGGCAGGGGGTGGTCGGCGAGCGTTGCCACCAGGCCCAGTGAGACGTTGGACGTGGGGCACACATCGAGGACGGTGCCCTCGGCGGTGAGTCTGGCCATCAGACCGGGTGACTCGATGGCCCGTATCCCGTGGCCGATCCGGTCGGCGCCGAGTGCGTCCAGGGCTCCCAGGATGCTTGCCTCGCCCATGAGTTCACCGGCGTGCGGGGCGCTGATCAGGCCCGCGTCCCGGGCGGTGGCGAAGGCCCGGGAAAAGGGCTCGGGGGCGTACCTCTCCTCGTCGGCGGCGAGCCCGAACGCGACCACCCCCGCTCCGGCCCTGGTCGCCGCCAGTCGCGCGAGCTCCTCGGCGGTCCGCGGGGGGAGGTTGCGCAGGACGGTCACCATCAGGCCGCAGCCGATGCCGAGCCGGTCCGCGCTGGTGCGCGCCTCGTCCAGCAGGACGTCGAGGACGTGTCCCGGCGGCCCCAGGCGGCCGCGGTAGGCCAGCGGGTTGACGGCGGGTTCGAGCCACACCGCGCCGTCGGCGGCCGCGTCCTCGACGACCTCGCGGACGACCCGGCGCAGATCGGACTCGGTGCGGACGAGGGCCACCGCGTCGGCGTAGCGGGCGCCGAACTCGGCGAAGGTGCGGTAGTCACGGACGCCCGGGGCCGGCACACCGGCGGCGGCCGCCAGGTCGGCGAGTGTGCCGGGCCGCATCGAGCCCTCCAGGTGGAGATGCAGATGGGCCTTGGGGAGGAGCGCGAGGTCGCGTGGGGCCGCCGTCACAGCTCGCGCACCAGCCCTCCGTCGCAGCGCAGCGCGGTGCCGGTGATGTACGAGGCGGGCGCCGAGCAGAGGAACGCGGCCGCCGCGCCGAATTCCTCGGGGGTACCGTAGCGCCCCGCGGGGATGGTGGCGCGGGACGCGGCCTCGACGTCGGCCACGGCCCGCTGTTCCCGGTCCGCCCTGGCCCGGTCGAGTGCGGCGACCCGCTCCGTCGCGATGCGCCCCGGCAGCAGCAGGTTGACGGTGACACCATCGGCCGCCACCTCGCCCGCGAGGGTTTTGAGGTAGGCGGCGGTCGCCGCCCGCCCGGTGTTGGACAGGGCCATGCCCGGCAGGGGCGCGGCGACACCGCTGGAGCCGATGGCCACGATCCTGCCCCACCCGCGTGCGCGCATGGCGGGCAGTGTCAGCGCCGTCAGCCGCTGCTGGGCCAGCAGGAGGGTTTCCAGGGCGCCGGTGAGATCGCTGTCCGTGGTGGCCGCGGCCTGCCCGGGTTGGGGGCCCGGCCCGTTGAGGACCAGGATGTCGGGGTCGCCGAACGCGCGGCGCGCGGCCTCGACCATGACGCGGGGGCCGTCGGCCGCGCTCAGGTCCGCTTCGACACCGACCGCCGCGGGCAGGGTCGCCGCGATCTCCCTGGCCAGGTCGCCCCGCCGTGCGGCGACCACCACCCGCGCGCCTTCGGCCGCGAGGGCTTCGGCGACAGCGCGGCCGAGTCCGGAGGTGGAGGCGGCGACCAGGGCGGTCCTCGCGCTGATTCCGAGGTCCATCAGCGCGCCCCCGCCAGGATCGCGCCGGGTGTCGCGGACAGATGCCGGGCCAGTTGAGGAACGAGCTGTTCCGGCAGGGTCCGGGACGGCGGCCGCACCCCGGCTTCCAGGAACAGCCCGCGGCGCCGGATCGCCTCCTTGCGCACGGCGAGGCCGATGCCTGCCTGCGCCTCGAAGTTGACGAGCGGGAGGTAGGGTAGATACGCCTCGCGGGCCGCCGTGTAGCCTCCTTCGTGCCACGCCCGGGTGCACGCGATCAGCCCCTCGGGGCAGGAGAATCCGGTCATGGCGCCCGCGGCACCGCAGGCCAGCTCGTCGAGGAGACCCAGGCCGCCGAGGCCGCCGAAGACCGGGACATCGAGTTCGGCGGTCAGCGCCGCGACCGCGGAAGGAGTGGGCGGGGCCTCGGCCTTGAGCGCCACGGCCGAGGGGACGGCCTTCACCGCTTCGGCCAGGTCGGCCGTGCGGATGGTGACCCCGCTGGTCGCGGGATAGTCCTGGACGACGACGGGCGCGCCCGTGGCCTCGTGCACCGCGTTCAGATGACCGGCCACGGTGATCGGATCCGGTGAGTTGACCTGCACCATGAGTCCGGCGAGGCGGTCACCGAGCGTCTCGGTGACCAGGCGCGCCTCTTCGATCACCGGGGCGGTGGCCAGCGCCGTGGCACCGGCGACGAGCGGCAGGCCGACGCTCTCGGCGACCACCTCGAGAACGGTGCGGCGCTCCCCCGCCGACAGCCGGGACGCCTCGCCGAAGACGCCGAGGACGGTCAGTCCGGTGGCTCCGATGGCCTCGTAGTGCCGTACCAGGCGGGTCAGGCCGGTCTCGTCGACGGTGTGGGCGGAGCCGACGAAGGGCGTGGCCACGACCCCCCAGACTCCGGGGGCCAGATGGTGTGACATGGCATTCCTTGGGTCGTCGGTGGATGGGTTCGGGCCGGCGGGCAGCTCAGCGCCCCGGCCAGACGGGGCCGCGCTTCTCGCGGAAGGCCCGCACGCCTTCGACGGCGTCCTCGCTGTCCAGGGCGGCCATGAGGGCGGGGGTGCGTAGTGCGTGCGCCTCACGCGGCGCGAGACCCGCTCCCGCGAGGACCATCTGCTTGATCGCCTTCAGCGATGTCGGGGCGCAGGCCAGTACGTCGGCGACCCAGCGGTCGACGGTCGCGTCCAGTTCGCCCTCCGCGGCCACTTCGTTGACCAGGCCCATCCGGTGCATCTCGGCGGCGGTGGCGCGCCGTCCGGTGAGCAGCAGCCCCATCGCCTGCGTATGCGGAAGGCGCCGTACGAGCTGGCCGACGCCGCCGTCGAGCGGGATGCGCCCGACGCGGGGTTCGGTGAGGCCGAAGGAGGCGTGCCCGGCGGCGATCACCAGGTCGCAGCCGAGGACCAGTTCCATACCGCCGCCGAGCGCGTACCCGTTGACGCGGGCGATGACCGGGACGTCGAGCGTCGTGCGCAGGGTGAGACCGCCGAAGCCGTTGGGGTCGAGTGCGGCCCAGTAGTCCAGACCGGACGTGTGCACGGCGTTCTCGGACATGTCGGCGCCCGTGCAGAACGACCGCTCACCGGCTCCGGTCAGCACGACGACCCGGACGTCCGGGTCGGCCTCGATACCGGCCCAGATCCGGTTCAGCCGTGCGTGGGCCGCCGAGTCGACCGCGTTCAGGACGTGCGGCCGGTCGATGGTGACGCGGGCGATGTGTCCGTCGCGTTCGTAGCGGACCCCCTCCGCGCTCATGCCAGTACCCCCTTGTCCCGGAGCACCGCGATGTCGTCGGCGCTGTAGCCGAGTTCCGCGAGCACCTCGGTGGTGTGCTCGCCCAATCGGGGCGGGGAGAGCCGGACGGTGGGGGGTCCGGCGGAGAGCCGGATGGGGGCGTTGAGGGCGCGGACGCGGCCGACGGCGGGGTGTTCCATCTCCACGATCATGTTGTTCACCGCGGTCTGTTCATCGTCCAGCGCCTGCCGGAGGCTGTGGACGGGGGCGCACAGGATGCCGTGTTCCTCCAGGCGGTCGATCCAGTGCGCGGTGGTGTTCGTCGCCAGCCGTTCGGCGAAGATCCGCTGGAGCTCCGGCCGGGCCTCGAACTGCTGCCCGAGCGTGGCGAGGTCGGCTCGCTCGGAGAGGTCCTCGTCCAGGCCGAGGGCGAGGCTCAGGGCGTGCAGTGGGTCGCGGGTGAAGCCGCCGACGAGGCAGACCGCTCCGTCGGTGGTGGGGAACACGCCCGTCAGGGGCATCGCCGCCCAGTTGACCTCGGTGCCGCGCATCAGTTGCTGGCAGGCCTCCTGCATCTGGAGGTGCAGCATGGAGTCGTACATCGTGACGTCGACCCGCTGCCCCTCCCCGGTGCGTTCGCGTTGCAGCAGCGCCAGCAGGATGCCCTGGAGGAGGTGCTGGCCGGTGATGTAGTCGCAGATCGTGGTCGGGTAGAGGGCGAAGGGGTCCTCCTCGGAGGTCCGGCGCCACATGACTCCGCTGTACGCCTGGGCGACGGCGTCCTGTCCGCCCTTGCGGGCGTACGGGCCCCGGGGTCCGAAGCCGGTGCCCGAGGCCCAGATGACACGGGGGTTGAGCGCTCGGACGGCTTCGTATCCCAGCCCGAGACGCTCCATGACCCCGGCGCGGAAGTTGCTGACCACGATGTCGGCGTCGCGTACCAGTTGCCCGACCACCGCGTGGCCCTCGGGGCTGCGCAGGTCGATGGCGACGCTGCGCTTGTTGCGGTTGATGGAGAGGAAGATCGGGTTGTCCGGGCCCGCGGGGTCGGGTATCGAGGTCCGGGTCATGTCGCCGGTGCCGGGCCGCTCGATCTTGATGACGTCGGCGCCGTAGTCGCCGAGCGACTGTGTGCACGAAGGGCCCATGAAGACCTGCGTGAAGTCCACCACGGTGATGCCGCTGAGTTGCTGTTGACCGGTCATGCCGTGGCCTCCACGGGGTCGTCGGTGGTCGCGTTCGGGGCCGGTACGTCGCCCGGGTCGGCGCCCTGGTCGCGCATGCGCCGCTGGATGTCCGCGGGGTCGACGTCCCGGACGGCGATCTCCCGCTCGGCGGCCGTCGCGGCGGCGATGCCCGCGGCCTGCCCCATCGCCATGCACGGGGGGATCTCCCGCGACATCCGCTGGGCCTCGGGGGTGGCCGAGTAGTGGCGGCCCGCGACGACCAGCTGGTCCACCCCGCGGGGCAGCAGGGAACGGTAGGGGTAGTAGTAGTCCCGGCCCCGTGCCACCGAGTCCGGGAAGTGACGGCGGCCGGTCACGTCCTCCTTGGTCATGACGTACTCGCCTTGGAGCAGCCGGGTCTGACGGACGCCCATCTGCTCGGCGACGTCGAGCAGATACGCTCCCCCGAAGCCGGGCAGGTCCTGCCGGATGGTGTCGAGGACGGCGGCGATGCGGGCCCGCGCCTCGAACTCGGCTTCGGTGAGGGACACCGGGTCGGCGCCGTCAAAGCCGGTCATATGGGGGCAGTTGCACCACACCACACCGGGGATGGGTGTTTTCAGCCACCACAGCTCCCAGGCTCCCCCGAGCATCCGCTTGATCTTCCGGTTGATGGCCCGGACGTCGCGTGGGTTCTCCTGCTCGAATCGGGCCGCCGCGTCGGTGTCGACGCCGCCGAGGCGGAAGACGAGGGTGGTGAGGTAGCTGCCCTGGGTGTGGGCCGCGCCGGCGCGCGAGGCGACGTCGATGTCGCCGGTGGTGTCGACGACGACGCTGCCCATGACCGCCTGCGGACCGGCCTTGGTCTCGCAGACCACTCCCCTGACGGCACCGTCCTGGACCACCGGGCGGGAGAACCAGCTGTGCAGACGCAGGTGGACACCGTTCTCGCGGACCAGGTCGTTGGAGACGCGCTTCCACCCGTCGGGGTCGAAGGCGACGGCATAGCAGATCGGTTTCGGGGTGAGGTGGGAATGGAAGTCGAAGGCGCCCCACCGTCCCCACTTGGCCCATGTCTCCGGGGAGGAGAAACGTTCCTCTACCGGCGGGTACACAGCGAGTCCCATCGTGGCCATCCGCTCGACGTACTCGTCGACGATCCCGGTGACCGTGACCTCGTCCCCGTTGACCATGTCGTCCAGGACCAGCACCATGCCGCCCGAGGCCAGGCCGCCCAGGGCCGAGTACCGCTCGAGGAGCGTCACATCGGCTCCGCTGCGGGCGGCGGAGACGGCGGCGCTGACTCCGGCCGGACCGCCGCCCACCACGACCACGTCGGACCGCTGGACCACGGGCGCTTCCACGGCGTCGAGGGCGATGGTCTCCGTGTGGGAGGACACAGATGACTCCTTTCAGCTTCCGACGCGGACGGAGCTGCGGCGGAGGGCGAGGGTGTAGAACAGAGCGCTCAGCAGGCACAGAACGGCCACGTAGACCGGGAACACCCAGGACACCCCCCGGTCCTGCAACCACAGCAGGATGTAGGGAGCGGTGCCGCCGAAGCCCGCGACCCCGACGGCGTAGCCAATGCCCACACCGGTGACCCGGCAGCTCATCGGCATGAGGGTGGCGGAGACGGTGTTGTAGAGCCCCATGGTGAAGGCCAGCACCGGAGCGCCGATCATCATCACGGCCGTGAACAGGACCATCCCGGGGGCCCGGTAGGCGAGGACCACGAAGACCAGGGGCACGGCCGCGAGTCTGGTGACGATGAAGGTGCGGGAGATGCGCTTGCGGTCCGCGAGACGCCCGGCGAGGGGGTAGAGCGCGGCGATACAGAGCCCGCTCAGGGTGCTCACGGCGAACACCGCGCTGGGGTCCTCGTCGTACGCCGTGCGCGCCAGGTTGGGCAGTCCGGTCGCCCAGGTGTAGTTGAGGGCCTGTGCGCCCGCGACGACGAAGATGATGGCCAGCAGGGCCAGCTTGTTGCGGCCGACCTCCCGCCACACCTGCGAGGCGGGCGGGGCCGCCCCGGGGGCGGAGGACCTGTGGAGGGTTTCGGGCAGGTTGCGGCGGAGCCACAGGAAGAGGGCGCCGACGACGGCACCGACGGCGAAGGGGATGCGCCAGCCCCACGCCTCCATGGCCGGGGTGCTGAGGAAAGTGGTCGTCAGGAACGCGACGAGCGACGCCGCGATGATGCCGGACTGGACGTAGACGCTGATGATGCCGCCGTAGCGCGCGGTCTGGCCCTCGGGTGCCATCTCCACGATGTACGCGGAGTTCAGCGGCGCCTCGATGCCGGTCGACAGCCCCTGGAGGATCCGGCAGACGACGAGGATCACTCCGGCCCACACACCGATGCTCGCGTGGGTGGGGAGTACGGCGAGGACGCCGGTGCTGAGCACCATGCCGCCGATGGACAGCAGCATGATGCCGCGGCGGCCGAGCCGGTCGGCGAGCGTGCCGAAGACGAGGGCGCCGAGGGGTCTGGCCGCGAAGCCGACGGCGAAGACGACGAGTGCGGACAGGGTGGACGACAGGGAGCTGCTGGACGGGAAGAACTGCGGGCCCAGGTAGGAGGCGAGCAGGCCGTAGACCATCCAGTCGTACCACTCGACGGCGTTGCCACCGCCGAGGGCGAGGAAGGCGCGCCGGGAGGACAGGGCGCCGGCTTGAGTGCGGGAACGGTAGGAGAGCGATGCCATGGGGGCACCTCGCAGGTGGGAAGGGCTACGGACGAATCCGGCCGTGCGGAACCCGCTGCCCTGTCCGTGGTCGGACGGGACGTTGAGGAGGCGCCGAGAACCCGGGTCTGCTACCAGGTGGGAGGAGTGATCACCCAGATCGACGTCGAGGGCTCGTCGCCGCTGTTGGCGTACCAGTGCGGAATGCTGCAGGAGTACGTGATGGAGTCACCGGCGTGGAGCCGGTGTTGCACTCCGTCGAGATAGACGTCCTTCACTCCCGACAGGACGACCCCGAATTCCTCGCCGCTGTGGCGGAAGGGGGTCTTGCTCGTGTCGTGGCCCGGCTGGGTTTCCACCCAGATGACCTCGAGGGCGCCGTTGAGACTGGGGGTGAGCAGTTCGTAGCGGGCATCGCCGGGGTCACCGGCACCGTGGAAGTCCAGGGTGCGGCGCTCGTCGCGCCGCACGACGGGGCTGATCTGCTCGGTGAGATGGAAGAGACGGCCGACGGGCACTTCGAGGCCGTGGGCGAGTTGCACCAGAGTCGCGAAGGACGGGTTGCCCTTTCCGCGCTCCACCTGACTGATGAGTCCGGTGGACACCCCGGAGCGCCGGCTGAGGTCGTCGAGCGTCAGCCCGACCTGCTTGCGCAGGACCTTGATCTGCACACCCACCGTGGCGACCATCGCCTCGATGTTCATGCCCTTGTCGGGCGCCGTGCCAGTGGCCTCACTCATGTTCCGACCCGCCTCAGACGTGTGCGTCGTGGAGTACCTCATATTGAAGAGCTTCAGCAAAATGAAAACAAGCCCTCGGAATGAAGATCTTCACCCTGCGGCACTCCGCCCCCAACCCTCGCTCCCCGCCCGCGACGGCACCCCCGGGAAAACGCCCGGCTCAACCGGACGGCGTGACCGAGAACCACAGGCCGAACCACTCCTCTGCGCCGTACTCCTCGAACCGCTCCACCTCGGTGAACCCCACCTTCGCCGCGAGGCGCATCGCGCGGTCGTTGAGCGGTCTGGGTGCAGAGCACCACCGGCTCGCCGGGAAGTGCGCCGGCGACCAGTCGAGTGCCGCCGCGCACGCCTCGGCGGCGTACCCGAATCCCCACGCTTCCGGCAGGAACAGATAACCGGGCCCGGCTTCCCCGGCATCCGGACGGACGTGCCCCGGACGCTCTGCATCGCGCCGATCGAGCGTGATCATGCCGATCATCGCTCCGTCGAGATCGATCACGAAAAGACCAGGGCGCCGCCCGGGCACCTCAAGGCACCACGCGTTCGAGCTGGCTCCCCTCCCACCCCCACCGACGAGGTTCGCACGAAGCGGGTGTCCAGCCCCGGTCCGTGGTCGATGGTCTGCGTATCCGCACTGCTCCTCACGGGATGCGGGAACACATCGCCGGGCTCGGCCGACGCCGCTTGCACCGGACACCGACCGCACGGCGGCCCGTCGGAGGGCCCGCACGAGGAATCCGTGAGGAATCCGGGCCGGGCCCCTCCGCCGCGTCCGGCGGCGGCACGGAGACCACCACGCTCCCGGTCACCCCGGGCAAGGGTGGATCCGCCGTCGTCAGCCGCCCCTCGGACGGCGGGGGAGCCAGCCGCCCCACCGGCAGGGAGGTAACGCTCGCCTCCTACGACACCGCCTCCGGCCGGGCGGCCGTGAAGCACCGCGCGTCCGGCACCTCCCGGGTGCGCAAGGGCGACGTGGTGGCCGGCCCACCGACCGCTGCGGCCCCGGCCTGCGCCGGGAGATCCACGGCGGGCTCCAGGTCGTGGAGAACTGGAACAGCGCCAACACCGTGCTGCACTACGGCAAGGACGGCGCCCCGACCGGCCCGGACAAGGAGCATGCCGAGACCTCGATGCTCGTCTGCACCTGCTCCAGTCCGCTCTCGTGCACGTCAACACGCGGCTGGTTCAGCAGGTTCCGGCCGAGCCGGCCTGGGCGAAGAAGCTGAGCGACGAGGACCGGCGCGGCCTGACCGCGCTGATCTGTCCAACGTCAACCCGTGCGGCACCTTCCGCCTGGACATGGACGCCGGGCTCGACCTGGGGCCGGCCGCCGCCGTGCCCCGACCCCGCACCCCGGCGGATGCCGCCGACCGCTCGCGGACGGAGAAGCGATGAAGGACTCGGCGATCGTCGAGCAGCTCGCGCACCTCATGTCCAGGCGTGGTCGGGCCGGGAGCCCCGGCCCGACCACCGCGGCATCAGGCCGCCAGCGCTGCACGGAGCGTTGAAGGCTTGAGCCCGAAGGTGTTGCGGATATCGCTGTCGTCCACGAGGAACGGACGCTCGGACATGTAGCTCATCTCGGCGAACTCCCGCCACAGTGGATCGGTGAAGGACAGCAGTGTCATATCCCGTTCGGTGAGCGGCTCCAACCGCGGTTCGGGCGCTCCGTGGAGTTCGGCGAGGTCGGTCGCGGCCTGACGCAGGGTCGTGGTGATGACCGGGGCGTGCCAGCCCCGTCCCCAGGCCCGCTCGTCGCCGCTGACCGCCACCAGCGCCGCTGCGACGTCCTCGGTGTACGAAAAGGCATGCGCCGCATCGGGGTTACCATGGACGAGAGCCAGTTCACCCTCGCGGACCCGGGGCGCGACCAGCAGCGTGAACGCTGAGACTGCACCTGGGCCCAGGTACTGGCCGGCTCGCACTTCGGTGACCCGCAGCCGCCCTTCGTCGTGGGCATCCTTGGCCTGCCGCCACAGCTCGGCCCTCACCCGGCCCTTTCGGGTGTGCGGGGTCATCGGGGTGCGCTCGGTGACCGGCCCGGTGGTCTGCTGATAGCCGTAGTGGTTGCCGAGCATCACGTAGTCGGCCCCGGCCCGCTCGGTCGCGGTGAGGATCGAAGCGAACAACGGCGGCATGGTCTCCGGCCAGGTCTGGTAGGCGGTCATGGCGGCGTTGAAGACCGTGGCCGCTCCGGCCAGTGCCTCGGCCAGCTCGTCAGTGCGGCCCGCGTCCAGGGCGATCCGTTCGATGCCGGGATGGTCAGGACCACTGCCGCTGCGGGTGATGAGGCGGACCCGCTCACCGCTGTCGGCCAGTTGCCTGGCGGTCGCGACCCCGGTCGCACCTGCCCCGATGACGACTGATTCAGCCATGACGTTGACTCCGTTTTCCCTCAAAAATGGAACGCTTCCCTGAAGGGGGAAACGTGGTCGCGGGGGCCCGACCGCTCGCCCAACTCTGCCGTGCCGACGCACGGTAGGGTCAGTGGCCTGAAAGCCACGAGATCCAAGGATCTAGCCATGCATCGTGTCGCCGTTCTGGCCGTCCCTGCGGTCAAGCCCTTCGACCTGTCCATGCCGTCGACCCTGCTCAGCGCCGTCGAACTTGAGGGACGCCCCGGCTATGAGGTGACGGTGTGCACCGTCATGCCTGGTACGGTCGCCGCTTCCGGTGGTATCGAGGTAGTGATCCGGCACGGCCTGCAGGCCCTCGCGGCCGCGGACACGGTGATCGTCCCCTCGACCGCCAGCCGACATGACGCCGAGCCAGCCGCACTGGACGCCTTGCGGGAGGCGGCCGCCGCGGGAAAGCGCGTTGCCTCGATCTGCAGCGGCGCCTTCGTCCTCGCCCAGGCCGGGCTCCTCGACGGCCGTACTGCCACCACCCACTGGGCCCTCGCGGAGGAACTTCAGCGCGCCTACCCTGCGGTACGTGTAGACGCCGACCGGCTGTTCGCCGAGGACGGACGGATCGTCACCGGTGCGGGCTCCGCCGCCGGGATCGACCTGTGCCTACACCTGATCAGCTCCGACTATGGCGCGGCCGCGGCCAACGCGGCGGCCCGCGCCGCCGTCGTCACCCCGGTGCGCCACGGCGGGCAGGCGCAGTTCGTGCAGACCCCACTACCGGCCGAGACCGACTCCCCCTTGGATGCGGCCCGCATCTGGGCACTGCAGCACCTGGACCAGTCAATCTCTCTACACGACCTGGCCGGTCGGGCCAAGGTCAGTGTGCGGACCCTGACCCGCCGCTTCACAGCCGAGACAGGTGTGACCCCGTTCCAATGGCTGCTCCAGCAGCGGCTGCTGCGGGCCCGCGAGCTGCTGGAGACCACCGATCTCACCGTCGACCATGTGGCCAGCCGCAGCGGCCTCGGCTCCGGCGAGTCGCTCCGCCAGCACCTGAGCCGCCAGATCGGCATGACTCCGGCCGCTTACCGGAGCGCCTTCGCCCACCGCCCGGGCGTGAAGACCGGTCAGTGGCCGAACGTGACTCGGCCCGGACACGGCGTTTCATAGGTGGTCGCCTGTGAAACACCATTGGGATCGGCGGAAAGCCGCCAGCGCCGAATCCTCGGCCGCAGCAGCCGTCGCCGCGGGACCAGGACAGCCAGCACCCGGGAGGTCGGCGGAGGTGACCGCCACCTCGGCGTAGCCGCCACTGTCGACGCTCGTGAGCGCGGCCACCGGCTGTCCGGCGGTCAGGCCCTCGACGCCGTCACCGAGGGCTCGGATCCGGCCGGCCACCTCGATACCGGGTACGAAGGGCAGCGGCACACCGACCACCCCCGCGCCGGTAGAGGACTTCGGCGAAATAGGCGCCCCGCGTACGCCACGTCGATGGCGCCCTGTCCCGGCCCGGGCTCGGGGATCGGCACGGTGGCGACGGGGAGCACATCGGCCTCGCCGAACTCGAGGATGGTCACTGCCTTCATCTGCGGCTCGCTGCTGTTCATGTCGTCGACCCCGGGGCCACCGGCAGCACTGCGGGCAGTGTCCGTTCATCCTGGGTGTGGCACCACCAGGCTGTGCTGCCGCATCAGCGTCTCCAGCCGCCGCTGGGTCTCCGTACCGGGGCGCGGGTTGTGCAGGATCAGGTGGTGCCCGGGGTGTTCGGGCAGGGGAAGCAGCGTGGCGCCGAAGACCATCGCTCCGGCCTCGTAGTAATCGACCGCCTTCACCGCGCTGGTGTGCTCGGCCACATCGTGGCGCGCACCACAGCTCGGCGAACTCGCAGCTGACCGCGGCCAGGTCAGCGGCGACGCGGCCGAACTCCGGATCGTCCGGGGTAGCGCGCCACGTCGGGCCCGGAAGGCGGCGGCCACGTCGGGTGCGGTCTCCGCCCAGTGCTGGTGCAGCACCCGGTAGCGGACGTTGGTGAAGAAGGAGACCAGACAGTTGTGGTCGCTCTCGCTGTAGCCGAACACCCCGCGCACCGCGTCGTTGACGGCGGTGAAGTTCCCGTGGCGGCCGCGCATGCAGCCGGGCCGCGGGGACCAGGCGTCCAGCAGCCGCCGCATCTCGGGCGCGACCGCCACGGACGGCGCGGCGGCGGCCTGCGGCGGGTTGAACCCGCCAGGCGGTACAGATGGGCGCGCTCGGCCGAGTCCAGCAGCAGTACCCGGGCGATCGCGTCGAGGACCTGCTCGGCCACCTTGATGTCGCGCCCCTGCTCCAGCCACGTGTACCAGGACACTCCGACCCCTGCCGGCCCCGCGGCCTCCTCAGCGCCGCAGACCCGGTGTGCGCCGTCGGCCCCCGTCCGGCATGCCGACATCAGCCGGTGAGACGCGGGCTCGGCGGCTGCGCAGGAATTCCCGCAGCGCGGTGCGGCGTCGTCGCGGGGCAGGGAGGCGTCAGGGCTCGCCATGGGCCAAACTGAACAACGCGATCGCCTCACCCGGTTCTGACGGGTAGCGCATACTGCACGGTGTGGCGACCTACAACAGCATCGGTACGACGTACGCTCACACCCGGCGACCGGATCCCCGCATCGCCGCCAGGATCCATCAAGCTCTCGGTGGTGCTGCCACCGTGATCAACGTGGGGGCCGGTACCGGCTCCTATGAACCGTCACAGACGGTGCTCGCTGTGGAACCCAGCTCCGTGATGATCGCTCAGCGTCCGGCCGGATCCGCGCGGGCCCTGGAAGCGTCCGCGGAGTCGATCCCTGTCGCTGACGACTCGGCCGACGCGGCGATGGCCCTCCTGACCGTGCACCACTGGGGCGACCTGGAAGCCGGTATCGGGGAGCTTCTCCGCATAGCCCGGCAGCGGATCGTCATCCTCACCTGGGACTACACCATCAGCCGCGGATTCTGGCTGCTGGAAGAGTACCTGCCCGAGGCAGCCGCGCTCGACGACACACGAGCCGTCGCGATCGACCGCCTGGTCACGCTGTTGGGCGGCGCCCGCGTCGAGACCGTCCCCGTCCCGCACGACTGCACCGACGGATTCCTCGCCGCGTTCTGGCGCCGACCCGAGGCATATCTCGATCCGGAAGTGCGGGCCGGTATCTCGGTGTTCGCCCAGACCGGCGACGAGGTGCTCCGACCGGGCCTGGCCCGGCTGTCCGACGACCTGTCCTCCGGCCGATGGCACCGACGTCATGCCGACCTGCTCGACCGTGAAGCACTCGATGTCGGCTACCGGCTCCTCGTGGCCGACCTGTAGACCGGTGGAGGGGAGCGGATGATCCACCCACTCGAAGAGCCGCGGTCTCTGCCCCCTGAGCTCCATGCCTACCTGGGGGAACTCGTCCGGCGCGCACGCGCGGTGTGCGGACCCCATCTGGTGAGTGTGTTCGCGGTCGGTTCCCTCGCGCTGGAGGACTACTGGCACGGGCGCAGCGATGTCGATGTGACGGTCGTCGTGGAGCCGTCACTGTCCGGATCGGCTCTGCACGACCTGGCCGCGGCCCTCGCCCACCCCGATCTGTTGTGCCCCGCGGCGGGGCTGGAGCTGGTGGTCTACGGGACGGATTTCGTCGGCCGTCCCTCCGGTGAAGCGGGGTACCTTCTGGACCTCAACACCGGTCCGCTGCTGCCGGACCGGCTCAGCTTCGAGGCGGCGCGGTCCCCGTCGTTCTGGTACGTCATCGACCGCTCCGTCGCCCATCAGGCCGGACTCTCGCTGTTCGGCCGCCCCGCACGGGAGGTGGTCGCCGCACCGGATCGCCCGGATGTGCTCGCCGCGGTCCGCGCTTCGGTCCGTGAGCACAGCGACGGCGAAGGCCACCTCGCGGACAACCGTGTACTCAACGGCTGCCGTGCGGTGGTGTTCTGCCGTACGGGTCGCTGGATGGCCAAGCGCGGGGCGGCACAGGACATCGCTACGGCGGAGGAGGGATTCCGGCCGCTCATCGAGGCCGCCGTGCACAGCTTCGAGCGGCCCCGTTCATCCGCGGTCCCGCTGCCCACCGCCGAGGTGCGCGCGTTCCTGGCGTGGGTTCGCGAACGTGTCGACGAGGCGGCCCGGGCGGACGGGCGCTGAGCGTCGTCGGGCATGGTCACCGCTTGCGGCAGCCATGGTCGGCCCTGGGCCAGGGCGGTACGCCTAGACTTCCGGCATGGAAGAGACCTGGCTGGAACGGCTCGGTACCGGCAAGTATCTGCTCCTCACCAGCTACCGCAAGGACGGTTCGACCGTCGCCACCCCGGTCTGGGTGGTGCCCGACGGGCCGGCGCTGGGGGTATGGACGGCCACCGACTCGTGGAAGGTGAAGCGGATCCGCAACCGCCGCGATGTCCTGGTGGGCCCGTGCGACGTGCGCGGCAACCCCACGGGCGAACAGCTGCCCGCCATCGCCGGGATCTGCGACGCGGCCACCACCGAGCGCTATCGTGGACTCGTGGCGCGCAAGTACGGCATGCTCGGCCGGCTCACCCTCGTGGGCAGCCGGCTGCGGCGCGGCAAGACGGGCACGGTGGGCATCCGTATCTCGGCGGAGCCCTGACGCACCGTCCCCCCCGGCGGTGTCTCCCCGGCGGTGTGGAGCGCACCCCTCGGTCAGCCGCTACCCGGGGCCGTCCGTCGGGCCGTGGATGCGGCGGTGGGCCCGGCCGGTGACATCGCCTTCCGGCCCGAGCTGATCTTCCAGTACGACCGGCGCGGCGGGCACGGCCCGCTGCCCGCGTGCGCGGCCGCCGGCCCCGGCGGCTCGTACAGCTACGGCTGGCGGGGGCAACGGGAAGGCGCGGGGCACCGCCGACACCGGACAGGTCACGGTGCCGCTGGCGGCGGTCACCGGACGGCACGTCTTCGGGGTGGGTCCGGTGCCGGTCGTGGTGAGCACCGAGGTGACCTTCACCTACCGCTTCACCGCCGGCGGACCCATCGTGCTTGACGCCGACCAGCGCACCACCGGATCGTTCGCCGTCGGCGCCCGGTACGACCGTACGCACGGCTGGCGGGCGCTCCACGAGGCGCGCCAGCGGACCAAGGGCGGCACACCCCGCGTTCAGGGCGCGGCCAGCGCGACGGCCCGTGCCGGCGTGCGCCCAGGTGTTCCTGTACGACACCGCGGGAGTGGGCGGGGATCTCTCGGTGCACCTGACCGGACGGGCCGCGGCGGCCACCCGGGGCCGGGCCCCGGCGTGGGCGCTCAGTGCGGGCTACGACCTCGGGACGGAGCTGATGCTCCACTGAAGATCTTCGGCATCCGGATCGCCGATCTCGAACCACGCCGTTCGCCCTGCACGACGAGCGGAAGCTCTTCGGGCGCGGAAAACTGCCCCCGGCCTGAACCCGCGGTACGCGGACCACACCGGCCGACCGAAGGCGCCTGCCCGGGTACAACCCGGTGCAGGCGCCTTCGCCGTCGCCCCCCGCGGAAGGGCCGGGTCACGGTGTTCGCGCGGGGCCAGGGGAAGCGGACGAGCGGACCGCCGTGGTCAGGGGGCCATTTCGTAGGCTCCGGCCAGCGCTTCGACACGCTCCCAGACGCGGGCCGAGCGGGCCTCGTCGACGACCGGGCGCCGGACCGCGTCCAGTGCCCAGCGCTGCTGGTCCGCGGTGGCGGAGTCCTTGCCGTGCAGTTCGACGGCGTATGCGGAGAAGTCGCGTACGAAGACCGCGAACAGCTCGTCGAGCACGTTCTCCTCGACGCCGGTCAGGCGCCCCTGCTCCAGGATCAGCTGGCCGTACACCACCACGGCGAAGAGCTGGCCGACGGCGAGGAGGAGGTCCAGGTCCTCGCTCTGCTCCTCGCCGGGGGCGGCGGTCCTGACGAACTCGCACAGGGCGTCCGCCTGTTCGCGGAAGCGGCCGACGTTGGGGATGTGAGCATACGCGTCGTAGGCGGTGCGCCAGTCGTGGAAGCGTATGGAACCCAGGCCACGGGCCGGGCCCTGCCGGAAGAGGAACGCGTCGTCGGCCGCGTCCAGGCGGGTCGGTACGGGCGCGTAGTCGGCCGGGGCCAGCAGGTGGTTGCCCATGAACTTCAGGATCAGGGCAAGGTTGACGTGGACGGTGCCCTCCAGCTTGGGCAGCCCCCGGATCTCGGACGAGGCCTGGGCGAAGTAGGTGTCCTTCTCGAAGCCCTTCGCGGCGATGACGTCCCACATCAGGTCGATGACCTTCTCGCCCTCGGTGGTCACCTTCATCTTCGTCATCGGGTTGAAGAGGAGGTAGCGGCGGTCGTCGGGGCCCGCGGAGCGGAAGTAGTCGACGGCTCGGTCGCTGAACAGCTTCATCCCGACGAGACGGACGTAGGCGTCGGCCAGTTCGCGGCGCACGTGCGGGAAGGCGGTCACGGGACGGCCGTAGAGGATGCGGTGGTGGGCGTGGCTGACGGCCTCGTACATCGCGTGCTCGCAGATGCCGACCGAGGCGGTGCAGAGGTTGAACTTGCCGACGTTGACGGTGTTGAGGGCGGCGTCGAAGGCGGCACGGCCGGTGTGCAGTACGTCGTCGGGGCCGACGGGGTAGTTCTCGAGGCGGAACTCGCTGACGTACTTCGAGGAGTCGACCACGTTCTTCACGAGGTGGTACGCCGGGTGGCGGCTGTCGGCGGCGAAGAAGACGTAGCCGTCGGGGCCCTCGACGTCGGTGCGCCGGCCGAAGACGGAGACGAGCCCGGCGGCGTTGCCGTTGCCGATGTAGTACTTGGAGCCGCTGGCCAGGAAGCCGCCGTCGCCGTCCGGCGCCAGCAGCATGTCGGTGGAGTAGATGTCGGCGCCGTGGGCCTTCTCGGACAGGCCGAAGGCGAACACCTCGCCCTGGGAGAGGAGTTCGGCCGCCCGAGTGCGGGCGGTGGCGTTGTCGCTCTGCCAGACCGGGCCGAGTCCGAGGATGGTGACCTGCCAGGCGTACCAGTAGTCCAGCCCGTAGAAGCCGAAGATCTCGTTGAGGGCGGCTATCCGGGCGGTGTCCCAGCGCTTGTCCGCCTGCCCGGCGCCGGAGGCCGAGGCCGGGGTGAGGAAGGTCGCGAAGAGTCCTTCCTTGGCGGAGAACGCGAGGAAGTCCGCCAGCCACGCACGCGTGCGGTAGTCCTCGATCAGTCGGCGCTTGCCGCGGTCCTCGAACCAGTCGACGGTGGCGCGCAGCAGCCTGCGGGTCTCGGGGTCGAAGTGTGCCGGGTCATAGGTGCGCGGGTTGAACAGCAGTGCGTCGGCCACGGGGGTCGCCTTTCCGGCTTGAGGGTTGCGGGGGTGGGTGGAGCGGGTTGTGGCGGATGAGGGCATGCGGGACGGCCCGGGCGGCGGACGCATCGAGGCCCCGGGGGTCAGCGCTCGGGTTCAGCGCTCGGGTTCAGCACTCGGGTTCAGCGCTCGGGTTCGCGCTCCGGACGGAGCCGGTGGAGCGTGGCGAGTACGTCGTCCAGCCAGTCGAGCGTCATCCGCTCGTACGCGATACCGCCGCGCAGCACGACGTGCTGGAGCGTCTGCCCGGCGGTGGGCGTCTCCGGGGCGTCGGGGCCGGTGAAGTCCCGTCGTTCACCTGCCAGATAGCGGGCGAGCCGGTCGCTGTGCGTCCGGCGGTGCCGTTCGACCTCGCTGATCAGCGCGGCCGGGTCGTCGAAGGCCGCGCCGCGGATCTTCACTGCGAGGTCGTGCCGCACGCTCTCGGGTTCGATCGGCTCGTGCAGCCACTGGGACAGGGCTGCCCGGCCGGGCTCGGCGACGGAGTACTCCCTCTTGTCCGGCCGGGCCTGCTGCGGCACATCGCGGGCCCCGATCCAGCCATCGCTCTCCATGCGCTTGAGAACGCGGTAGATCTGCTGGTGGCTGGCGGTCCAGAAGTAACCGATGGACCGCTCGAACCGCCGGGCCAGCTCATAGCCGGATCCCGGCTGCTCCAGCAGGGAGACGAGGATCGCGTGTTCGAGCGCCATGCCCCGATCCTGCTATGCAACTCGTTGCATAGCAAGGGAGACCGCTCGGAATGAGGCACGGCTCACCCTCGGCCGGACGGGGCACCATGACCGAGCGGGTCCCGGACCGTTCCGGTCCGGGACCCGCTCCGAGGCCGGGCACCCGTAGGGCCCGGCGGAACCGCCGTCGATTCACCGGGGGGCGGCGGCCGCGCGCATCATGACGCAGTCGAACTCCACCACCCGGCCCGTCGTCGCCTCACGGGTCACCGGATACATGCCCGTGATCTCGAACCCGCCGTTCTCGTACACGGCGATGGCCTCGCTCATCCGCGGGCTGCCTTCGTAGAGCTGTAGCGCCGCCACCTCCGACTGCATCCCCACGAAGTCGCCGATCCGGTCCCCGGCGCCCGCGAACACCTCCAGGTCGTACCCCTGGGTGTCCATCTTCAGATAGGGCCGGGGCTCGGCCAGGTCGGCCAGCGCCTTGTCCATCACGCCGTCCAGCCTGCGGATCTCGATCTCCTCGGTGCGCGTCTTGGCGAACCGCCGATAGCGGCCCTTGCCGTAGTCGCTGGGCGGGAGCAGCGAGTTCATGGTGTTCCAGTCCACGTGGATGGACTCCGCGGCGTCCTGGCGTCCGAGGCCGAAGGGGTACACCCACCATTGGGGATCGGACTCCGCGGCCGCCGCCAGCTTCGCGAACGCCTCCTTGGTGGGCTCGAAAGAAACGATCCTGCCCGTGTAGCCGAGCCGGCGCAGGCTCTTCGCGTACTGGCCGGAATTGGCCCCGACGTCGAAGACGCAGTTCACGCCGTACTTCTCCAGCACCCCGGCCACATGGTGAGCACACAGATACGCGGCCGCCGCAAGCTGGACAGCTCGTTCATCGGCCGAACCGCTCTCCTCGAGGAGGAGCACGGACCCGGTGTCACCGAGCGGAACGTTCCTCCACGGTCCGGGCGGGTCACCACGGTCGCGGGCGACCGCCCACATGCCCGCTCGCATCCGCGTCACCGCGTACGTGCCGCTGCCGCGGGTCACCAGATCGGCTCCCCGGCCCACGGGAACGCGCGTACGTTCACCGCGCCGGGACAGCACGGCCGTCCCCGAGCCGAGATCGAGCACATGCACTCCGAGCCGGGGAAGCACACGGAGCAGTCTTCTGTAAAGAGTCCTCATTCAGCCAGCCTCGCAGGCATCAGCCGTCCCGGACCCCCCTTGCAGCCAATTAGCGCACATGCGCAGCTCCGCCCTCCCGGCTCGCGGGCACCCGGACCCGTCGGGAGCCCCATATGGAGCGGCCGTCAGTCAGCCGCCGGGTGGGAGTTTCCGTGAACCCGCAGGGCCTTGAGCGGCCCGGCATTGCCGTATCCGACCTGCTGGGCGATGTCCGTTTCGCTGAGGGCCGTGGTACGCCGCAGATGGTCGGCCCGCTCGGCGCGGAGCCGGCACCACGGCGCAGGGCGTGGTGTCCAGCCACTCGCGCACCCGGCGCTCCAGGGTCCGCCGGGTGGTGCCGACGGCGAGGGCGGCCGGGCCCGGTGTCCGGGCCGGCCTTGGCGGAGCACCCGCGCGGCGCTAGAACACCCGGTCCTTCTGGTCCGGAACGACGGATCCGTCGGGGCGCCGGAGCGGACCCTCGGCGCCATCGGTGTTCATGTACCCCTTGGTGGCGCAGGGGTACGGCATCTTCTGGCGCGCCTTCGGCTCGATGAACATGGGGTTGACGACCCACCGCCGGTCGGCGTTGTCGTAGGCCCGGCACATCAGTTCGGTCTTGTTGCGGTTGATGGCCAGGTGTCCGGCCGTGGCGTCATTGACGAAGGTGACATCGGTTTCCGCGTCGCCCGCGCCGAACGCGATGCGGTGCGCGGGGTCCTGCTTCCGCCAGGCCTCGGCGCCCTTGATGCCGTAGACGCTCTTGTTGATCCAGCAGCGTTTGCCGTCCATATACGTCAGCACGTCACCGCGGGTGTTGTCCTTGACGTCGCCGCACCCCTGCACACCGGTGGTGAGTCGGCCGTCCTTGATGACATTGCGGATGCCGACGACACGGTTGTCCGCGAAACCCGCGCCCGGAGCCCAGGCCCGCACGATCGGCTCGGCGGAGGCGGACACGACCCAGACGTCGAATCCGGCCTTCCGGAGGGTGTGGATGAGGTCGAGTTGCTGCTCGTAGTAGCGCACATAACCGGCCCAGCTGTGTGTGCCGACCTTCTGCTCCGTGCCGATCGGTGCGGCGAGGTTCTCGGCACGCGCCTCACGGGCGAAGGCGGTGAGCTGCTCGGGGCTGTGCCCGGCGAAGAGCTGGGTGATCCAGACGTACGAGGGAACGGTCCGCCGGTGATTCCACACCCCGCTGAAGGCGGTGTCCCCGGCCGATGTCTTCTCGTCCTCGTAGATGTCGAGGATCTCGTCGGTGCAGTCGGTGTCCGTCGAGGTCGGCAGCGGCCGGCCCGCCGGTACGGAGGTGCCGCAGGCGCGGGTGAGCGCGCGGTGGGCGGCGTCGGTCATCCATGTGTTGGTGGCGCGCCAGCCGGCGGGCTGGAGGATCTTGTCGTGCTTGAGCATCCACGCGAGGGTGGCGTCGGAGATGTCGTTCTTGACGACGGTGTTGTCCCAGTCGAACGCGGCCACGGGTTTCGGTGCACCGGTGCCGGAACCCTGGGCACATGTTCCACGTTCGTCGATCATGTGCTGGAGTCTGGCGCGGTTGTTGCCGTACCACGGGACGTCCTTGCTGAGCTGCGGGCACTCGGCACGCGACGCACGGGGGTCCGGGGTGTCACGGGCGGTGGCGGTCATCGGGGCGCTGAGGGTGGCGGCGAGCGCGAACGCCAGACACGTCATCGCCGGCCTGAGAGCCTGCTTACGGGGCATGGGGCCTCCTGGGCGTAGGGGCGCGTGTTTGCCGAGCGCGAAGAGAAACGTTTCGGCATAGATCAGGGACTGTACCGAGTCATGCAACCACGCAGAAGCGGGCCCGGGCAGGACCCTGCGACGTCTTCGACGGACCGGTGGTTTCCGCGGCCGACACCGGGGCGACCTCCGGACGGTGACACCGCATGAGGCCGGGCCCGGACGGTGACAAGGCACCCGGCTGACCGTCCGGCACCGCATGTGATGAGCTACCCCCACGGGGGAATCGGCAGCCGCGCCGCCACGATCCAGGTGGCCGCGGTGGCCCGCCCCGTCCGCACACACCGCACACCGGGACCACCCCGACGGACGCAAGGGACGCCATCAGTGACATCGGGCTCCGCCAACCCCTACAATCCCTACGGCGCACGGCTATTGGCCCTCCTCCTCGACGGCGCGGCCCCCGGAGACGCCGGGCGGGTGCGCCACCGACTGGGGGAGGGCGAGCCCCACTACCTCACGTGGGCGAAGCTGACCGACCAGGCCCGTGCACACGCCGTGAGCGATCCCGATGCGCTGGTACGGCGCGCCGTGCTGCGTGCGAAGGGCCTCACCACGGATGATCTGGCCATCGCCCTGGAGCGGCCCGATCCCGTCGTCGACCAAGCCGTGTACGAGCACCCCGCGGCCCTGCCCTGGATGCGCCGCCGGATCCTCGCACCCGGCCGGTACCCCGCGTCCACCGCCCTGACGCCCCTGCTGGACCGCATTCGCGCGACCACTCAGGATCCGCCCGGCCTCGGCCACTTCATCGCCGCCGCCGTGGTCAGCGACGTGCCTGAGGTGGCCGAACACGCCCTGCGTACCTGCGGTACGGCGCTGACCACCGCCGAGCAACTGCGCGGTGTGCAGAGCCTGCTGCCGCACCCCGAGCGGCTGCGCGCCCTCCTCGACGCCCCCACCGCACTGCTGCGCGGGGACGTCGGCGATGTCGCCCGCACGGCGCTCGACGGTGATGACGGCGCCTGCCGTCTGCGGGCCGCCGTCATCGCCGCCGAAGGAGCCGAGGGCCTGATAGCCGGTCTGCGGGCCGGTGAGGCCGAGCCGGGCTGGCGCCGTACACCGGACTGGGACGCCCTGGCGGCGGCCCATGGCTCACAGCCGCTGCCGGAGGCCGCCGTACGGATCCTGGCCGCCCGTCCCGACTGCCCCGAGCCGCTGCTCGCCGACTTCTACCGCGCCCACCCCGTCACCGTCGCCGACATTGCCCGGCCCTGCGCCGCCGTGCTGCGCGCCGCCGCCCGTACCCCCGGCCACCCCGAACTCCTCCGGCTCGCCACCGCCCTGGGCGAGGCCGACGAGGACACCGGCGCGGCCGTCCTCGACGGTGTGGTCCCCGCCCGTACCGCGGCCGCCGCCCTCGCCGAGGTCGGTGGCGCCGCAGCGGCGCCGCTGCGTGCCCGGCTCCGCCGCCACCTGGGCGCCGACCCCCGCCGCTGGGCCACTCTGCGGGTCGCCCTGTCCCGCCACAAGGGCACCCTCGCCGACCTTCTGGCCGCCATCGCCGACGGTACGGTTCCCGCGCCCGCGCCCACCGCCAAGGTGCCCGCGCTGAGCAAGCCGTACCGCTCCCTGCTGTACGCCGCCGAGCCCGAGGACCTGCGCGATCTCCTCCCCCAGCTGCCCGACGAGCTGCTGGCCGCCCTGCTCGGCAAGGGCGCGTTGCCCGCGCACGCCCTCGATGCCGCGCTCGCGGCGGCCGATCCGCGCGCCCGCGCCGCCATCGGGGGCAATGTGGCGCTCGGCGCGCGCGAGCTGCGCCGGCTGGTCGAGCGCGACGAGCCCGCGGTCAACGGCACGGTGTACCGCAACCAGAAGGCGACCCTGACGCTGCGGCGCGCGATCGCCTCCGGCGTTCCGCGCACCCCCGGCCGTACCGAGCCGCTCCCGCTCGACGCGCGGCTGCGCGCCGAACTCCTCGCCAGCGAGGACAAGTTCCTGTGCACCCCGCTGGTGACCAGCGGGGACCCCGAACTCGTCGCGCACGCCTGGCAGCTGTTCCCCACCGACGAGATGCACCGCTTCGCCGTGGTCCGCGTGTGGGAGCGCGGCGGCCCCGATGCGGTGCGCACGCTGATCGCCCTGCTTCCCGAGGGCGCCTGGAACCGGCAGGTGATCGAGGACACCCGGGCCGCGCTCGGCCACCCCGACGGCGTGGAACGCCTCCGCGCGGACATGCAACCGTACGAGGACCCCGACCGACTGCCCTGGGAGTTCGCACACTCCGGCGGCCGCAACGCCACTCGCCGGCTGATGCGCACCATCGTTCACGAGCCGTACACGTACGACTTCCCGCGTCTGATCGCCGCCCACCACGAGCACACCTTCGAACCCGAGCCGATCGCGGAACTCCTGCGCCACGAGGATGTCGACGAGGAGATCCGGGTGGCCCTCACCGCGTCCCGGCCGTACGGGGTCGCGGGCACGGAGGCCCTGCAGGACGGCGTTTTCGATCCGCTGGTCTATTTGCAGAACGAGAGTTGGCCCCGCCACGGCCGCTGGTTCGACGACGCGGTGCGGCAGGGCACCCTCTCGGCGGAACGGCTCATCGACACCGCCCGTCCCGCGCCCGCGGTCCTGGCAAGCCTCTTCAACGACGAGGACCCGGCCGTGCGCGCCGCGGCCCGACGGCGCGTCAGGGAGCTGGTGCGGGAGCATCTGGCCGGCCATCCCGAGGGATGGGTCATCGCGCTCCACCTGGTCGAGAGTTTCACCGGCACCCTCGCCGAACTGCTCACCGCCGCCGCGCAGGCCGCCGGCCCCCGGCCCGGCGCCGAAGCGCTCGCCCGCCTCGACGCGAGCCGGCAGCACGCCGAGGCCGAGGCTGCGGCCCACGAGCCGGCGCCCGCACCCCCCGAGAAGAACCTCCACTTCGCCGAACGCAAGCGCCTTGACGAGGCCCTGGACACCAGAGCCGCGGTGGCCGCGATCGACCTGCTGCGCAACCTGGTCCCCGGCGCCCCGTTGCCCACGGACTCCGACGTCCTGGAGAAGCTCGCCGACACCAGTTCCTCCGACATCCCCGGGCACGCACACCCCGATTGGCTCGAGGAGGCGTGCCGTACGCATGGCACCGCGCAGGCCGTGAAGGTGCTGGCCTCCCAGCGGGGTCCGGCCTACGCGGGCTTCACGGGACGCACATGGGAGGTCATCAAGGAGCTGGCCGCCTGCCGCAACGGCCATATCGCCCCGAGCGAGATGGTCGCCCGGCAGCCCGCGGAGCGGCTGGACCCGCTGCCGGCCGCCTGGCGCGACCGCGGCGGTGCCGACCAGTTGCGCGCCGTGCGCCGCCTCGTCGACGGCCGGCTCGGCGCCGACCCCCGCCGCTGGCTGCGCGCACTCGCCGCCATGGACACCGAGCGGGCCCGGCGGCCGTTCGGCGAGTTGCTCGACCACGCCACCACCGACGACGGCCCCGACGCACCCACGGCCCTCACCCCGGCGGCCGCCGGGCTGCTGCTGCACGCGGACGCCGACGCGCTGGCCGCCGTCCTGCCGCGGCTGGATCCCCGGGCGGCGCTCACGCTGATCGAGAAGGCCTGCGCGCGCAAACACCTCACCGAAGCCGTCCTCGACCATGTGTGCACGCATGGTGATCGCGCGGCGTTGCTCGTCCTCGCCAAGGATCCGGATGCCACCAGGCAGCACCCGGGGCTGTGGCGGCGGCTCCTGAGCGCCGACGACCCCGTCGTCAACGCGGTGCTCTACGGCCCGACCCCCCACAGCTCCACACCCGAGATCCGCCGGACCATCCTCTCCCGCCGTCCCCAGGGCCGCCCCGCCACCGGCCCGGACGACCTTCTCCCGCTCACCCCCGAACTGCGCGCCAGGCTGCTGGAGAAGTTCACCTTCATCGGGCGGGGCTACCTGCACCCCTACCGCGTCCTGGCCGAGGCGGCCGACGCCGAACTCGTCGAGCACGCGATCGTGTCATGGGGCAAGTGGGTCCCGCTCATGGACCATCTCCTCGTCGCCCGCAACTCCCTGCGCCACGGCGGCCCGGACCATCTGCGCTCCCTGGTCGACCGCGGCCTGCTGAGCACCGCCGCCGCCAAGGTCGCCACCAAAGCGCTGGCCTCGCCCGACCCCGACGCCGTCCTCACCGCCCGCCTCGATCTCGAGCTGAGCACAGAGCGGCTGGTCGCCAAGTTGCGTGCGTGCAAGGAGTACGAGGAGGAAAAGATCCTCGACCTGCCCTACCGCCGTGACTGGGACGTCCTGGTCCGCGCCCATGAGGAGGAACCGCTCCCGGAACGGGTGTGGAGCAAACTCGTCCGGCTCCCGGACGCCCCGCCGGGGGTGGCCAGAGGCATCACGGGACGCTGGTCACCCGTCCCCGCCCGCGCCCTCGCCGAACGCAGTCACGAGCTGGCTCGCGCGGCCATCACGGCCCCGCCCCAGCCGGGCGATCGCCGCGAAAGGTTCGGCGCCACGTTGGATTCCTTCCTTGAAGCCTCCCTGCTCACCGGCTCCGACCTCCTCCACCACGCGGAAGGCGCCAACCGCGTGCTGCACTATCTCCGCGAGGCCGCCCTCCGGCACGAACTGCCCACCGCGCTGGAGAACACCGTTCATGACGCCACCAAGGAACTCGTCACCCTCGCCGACCGGCACCTGGGCGACAGCCCCGCGGCCTGGCAGCGGCTCTACGCCGGGCTGACCGGCAAGGACCGCAACTGGCCGCGGCCCGGCGCGCCGGTCACCGTGGCGGCGCTCCTGGAGCACGCCGCCAAGCCGCCGCTGGTCTGACGTCCGGACGTGCGGTCCGGGGCTCGGCGCCCGTTGCGCGGGGGCCGAGCCTCCACCTCGCAATGCCGTCAGACCCGTTCGTCCACGGCCGCGCGCAGCGCCGCCAGCCCGTGGGCCTCCCAGCGGCCCGGGTGCGCATCGGGTTCGCGCTGTTCGGGCTCGGTGTACGCCAAGCCGTCGTCCTGCAGTTCGGGGACGGCGGCGTTCCACAGGGTCCAGGCATGAAGGGCGGTCAGGGACGTGCGTCGCAGCGCGGCCTCGGTGAAAGCGAAGTCGACCGCGGCGTCGCCGGCCGGGGAGCCGTCGACGCCCACCACGACCTGCTGGGCGGGACGTTCCTGCTCTCGTACCACGAGGACGGGGCAATGGCTGTGCGCTGCCAGGTGCACCGCCGTCGACCACACCAGCAGCCCTACGAAGCCTCCGGGCGCCGCGGGTGCCGACCACGACCAGCGCGGCCGTGCGGGACCGGGCTTCCAGTACGGTGAGCGGTTCGCCGGTGGTGAGGGCGCTGGTGACCTCCACCTCCGGTTCGGTGGACCGTGCGTGCTCGACTGCCTCGGCAGGCATCCGGTCGGCGATGTTGCGCAGTCCGCCCTCGGGCGGGCCGAGGGGTGAGGGGCCGAGCGGCACGTGCATCATCGGCCAGGTGAAGGCGTGGACCACTCTCAGCCCGCACTCGCGCAGGCGTGCCTCGCGGACTGCGAGTTCGACCGCTTCCAGGCTCGACGCCGAACCATCTACTCCCACAACGACATGTGCGTTCACAGCGCACCTCCGATCTCCGCGGCCGTCACGTGCGGCAGGCGCCGCCAGGCTCGGCGGCCGCCGCTCCCGCGTGCGCGATGATCCTGTCCGCCGTCGACGGCGCGCTCGCGGGCGGGTGGCTGTGCGGCAGGCCCGGTGGGATGCAGGGTGCGTCCGGGCAGGGGGACCGGGCTGAGGATCACGTCGTTGCCGAGACGCCCGGCGACGCGTTCGATTCGGCCGGCGGGCAAGGCCCGGTAGGGGTTGACTCGGGCGGGCACGACCAGGGAGGTGGTCCGCACAGGGCCGGCGCGGGCGATGACGGGCAGCACAGGGGCGAGGATGGCGTCAGTGTCGGCCTGGAAGCGCCGGTGTCGGGCGTGGTGCAGCACGGCGTTGATGCTGAAGCCGGTGGAGCGGACGAGGGCCGCGGCGGTGACGGGGGTGTCCGCTGCGGGCGAGGCCGGCAGCGCGGGCGGCCACGGCCTGATCGGCGCGCGAGCCGGTGAACAGGGCCAGGACCCCGGCGCCGGGTCGCGAGGAGAAGCGGTAGAGGTGTACCCGTGTCGGGGCCGGTGCGGCAGCGTCCGGTAGGGAGAGGCGGAGCGTCGTCACGGCGGTTCCTTCCTGTGCGTGTGCGTGCCCTGGGGGCTGTGGTCGGGCTCGTGACCGGCGCGTGCGCTGCCGCGCCGGGGGCGTCACCTTCTGCCGTCCCAGCCGGCGTGCTCTGGGCGATGGGGGGGCTGCTGGCCGCGGGTGGCGATCAGGGACCAGGCGATGGAGACGGTGATGGTGACGGCGATGACGCCGAGGGTGAGGGGAATGGGCAGCTTGCCCACAGGGGTCTCGGACAGGATGAGCTTGACGCCGGCGAAGGCGAGTAGGACCGCGAGCCCGTAGTGCAGGTACCGGAAGCGGCGCAGGAGTCCGGCCAGGCAGAAGTACAGGCTGCGCAGGCCGAGGACGGCGAAGGCGTTGGCGGTCCAGACGATGAAGGTGTTGGTGGTGATCGCCAGGACGGCGGCGACGGAGTCGACGGCGAAGATCAGGTCGGTGGCCTCGACGGCGACCAGGACCACGAACAGCAGGGTCGCCACTCGCTTGCCGCTGATGCGGGTGAAGAACCTGTCGCCATGAAACCGCGGGTCAGTGGGGATGATCTTCTTGACGAGGCGGACGACGGGGTTGCGGTCGGGATGGACCTCTTCGTCCTTGGAGACGGCCATCTTGTAGCCGGTCCAGATCAGGAACGCGCCGAAGAGGTAGGCGGTCCAGAAGAACACCTGGAGCAGTTCGGCGCCGATGAAGATGAACACCAGCCGGGCCGCGAGCGCGCCGATGACGCCCCAGAAGAGGACCTTGTGCTGGTAGGCGTCGGGCACGGCGAAGAAGGAGAAGACCAACGCGAAGACGAACACGTTGTCGATCGACAGGGCCTTTTCGATCAGGTAGCCGGCGTAGTACGTCGAGGACGCCTCGCCACCCTGCCACGCCCACAGGATGAGGCCGAAGCCGAGGCCGATGGCGATCCACAGGCCACTCCACAGCGCGGCCTCGCGGAAGCCGATCACATGGTTGTCGCGGTGGGCGATCAGGTCGACGGCGAGCAAGACGCCGATGCCGAGCGCGACCGCGGCCCATACCCACAGCGGGACGACGAACGACAGTTCATCCATGGTGGATCGGCTTCCTCGGGCGGATCGGAAGGACAAGGACGGAGAAGAGAGTGGGGGGTGTCCCAGGCCCTGGCGGGTTACGGAGGGCTGCCGGACCCGGGCGCTGATTCAGTTCGTCCAGGCGTTCACCTCCCCGGTTCAGGCGGGCCGCCGGACGGCGGTGGTGCGGCGCGGGCGAAGGGCGTGGGCGAGGCACAGACCGCCGACGACCAAGTCCACGAGCGCCAGCAGCCACCAGGGTGCGAGCGCGTGCAGGCCGTTCATCACGCCTCCACCCGTCGGGCCGTGGGCAGGCGGCGCTGGGAGAGCGTCCACAGATGGCGAACCCCGGCGGGCGATTGGTCCGCCGGCCCCGGCCCCACGCCGGCGACAGGCACGGCCTGGCGAGGCCGGGGCGAGGGGCTGGGGGACATCGTGACCCCCTTTCGGTGGGGTCGAAGAGGGTGGTGGGGGTGTGTCCAGCGTCACCTGCCCCTCTGATTCCCGCCAAGAGTTACGCGAAAACCTTTTCGTCAATTATTTTGCGCGAAATAATCTTGGTTATACGAAGCTGACTTCGTATGATGAAGGCCATGAGCCGGCCCTCCAGCCCGCGCGGCGATCAGTGGACCTTCCTGACCAACCATGCCCGGGTCCTGATCACCCTCGCCCGCGACCCTGAAGCGCGCGGGCGCGACGTCGCCGACGCCATCGGCATCACCGAACGCGCCGTCCAGCTGATCGTCGCCGACCTCGAAGCGGCCGGATACCTCACCCGTGAGCGCGTCGGCCGCCGCAACCGCTACACCATCGACCCCACCGTCGCCCTGCGCCATCCCAGCGAGGCGGACCACCCCGTCGGCGACCTCCTGGCCACCTTCCTGCACCGCGAGGACGCCCCCACCCCCGATCCCGAACGCGCCGCCCCGTAAGACGGCCCGGACCGCAGACGGCGGCGCCAGGGCGTACAGCGGCCGGTCCCGGCCGCCCGCTCCCCGTGGGCAGCCGGGCTCCCGTCCAGCAGGGCCACCGGCGAGCGGCTGTGTCATCTCCCAGCCTCGGAGCCGCCGCCCACCGCGGCCAGGAGCCATCCGGCCTGCCGACCGGGCCGCACGCCCCTGCCGACACCCCTCGACGACCAGGACACCGGCATCAACCCGCACGGCTCAGGCCGGGCCCGGCGCCCGTGCTCGAGTAGCCGTACGCATCTGCCGAATATCGGTGCAGAGCGGGCCGCCGGTACGGGGGTCGCACGGGTTCCGGATTTATGACTGACGGGGTGATGTGCGTGGACGTCAACGAGGTGCTGCTGCCCGGGGTGGGGCTGCGCTACGAGTTCGTCAACCGCGACGGCGACCGGATCGGTGTCGTCGCCCGGCGGTCGGGCGACTTCGAAGTGGTCGTCTACGAGGGTGAGGATCCCGACGAAGCACGGGCCGTGCTCCGGCTGACCGGAGAGGAGGCCGACACCCTCGCCGAGATCCTCGGCGCCCCGCGCATCGCCGAACGGTTCGCCGATCTCACCAGGGAAGTACCCGGCCTCAGTGCCGGGCAGGTCGAGGTGGCGGCGGGTACCCCGTTCTCCGGCCAACCGTTGGGGGAGACCAGGGCGCGGACCCGGACCGGTGCGTCGATCGTGGCGGTCGTCCGAGGCGAGGAAGTGATCCCCTCCCCGGGACCGGGGCAGGTCCTGCGCGCCGGGGACGTCCTGGTGGTGATCGGAACCCATGAAGGGATCGCCGCGGTGGAACAGATCGTCCGAGGCTGAGCCGGTGCAGATCTCCATCCCCCTGCTGCTGGAACTGGGGGTCATTTTGGCCGCGCTGAGCCTGCTCGGGGCACTGGCGCGGCGTTTCGCGCTGTCGCCCATCCCGCTGTACCTCCTGGCCGGACTGGCCCTGGGCGAGGGAGGCATCGCGCCGGTTCAGGCGGCCGGGACGTTCGTGGAGACCGGGGCGGGTATCGGGGTGGTGCTGTTGCTGCTGGTGCTCGGGCTTGAGTTCACGGTGCCGGAGTTCACGGTCAGTCTGCACCGTCACCTGCCCTCCGCGCTGGTCGACCTGGTGCTGAACGCGGCCCCCGGAGCAGTGGCGGGATGGCTGCTCGGGCTCGACGCCGCCGGGATCCTCGCGCTCGCCGGCGTGACCTACATTTCCTCCTCGGGCATCATCGCCCGGCTCCTGACCGATCTGCGGCGGATGGGCAACCGGGAAACCCCCGCGGTGCTGTCCGTGCTGGTGCTGGAGGACTTCGCGATGGCCGCCTACCTTCCGCCGCTCGCCGTCGTCGCCGCCGGCGGCACATGGCGGCAGGCACTGCTGGGAGTGCTGCTGGCACTCGGGACAGTGCTGGCCGCGTTCACCGTGTCGTACTGGTGGGGGCATCACCTGGGCCGGCTGCTGGGGCATCCGGAGGCCGAGCAACTGCTCCTGCGGGTCCTCGGCGTCACGCTGATCGTCGCCGCTCTCGCCGAGGCCGTCCACGTCTCCGCCGCGGTCGGTGCGTTTCTCGTCGGACTGTCACTCACCGGCGAGACAGCCCAGCGGGCGCGGGAGGTGCTCAGCCCACTGCGGGATCTGTTCGCCGCGGTGTTCTTCCTCGCCATCGGTCTGTCCGTGAGCCCGGCCATGTTGCCTCCGGTGCTGCCCACCGCCCTGCTGCTGGCCCTGGTCACCGCCGTGACGAAAGTGGCCTCCGGCTGGTTTGCCGCGCGGCGGGACGGTGCGGGGCCCCGGGGTCGGCTGCGGGCCGGGACCGCGCTCATCGCCCGGGGCGAATTCTCCATCGTCATCGTCGGCCTGGTGGGAGTACGTCACGACCGGCTCGGCGCCCTCGTGGCTGCCTATGTCCTTCTGCTTGCCGTGGCCGGACCCATGATCACCCGCTTCTCCGGTGCACGCCTGCCGTCCGTAGCCCGCAGGCCGCGCCACGAGGCGACGCCGCAGTGAGCGCTCCCTGCCCGGAACAGCGGTGGCGTGGGCAGGGAGCCTGCTCCATCGTGTGGTGGCGCAGGCGCTTGCCGGCAGCGACGGCGTGCAGGGGCGATCCCGGCGACCGGGCACCCCAGCGACATCAGCGCCGCCCACCAGAACCCCGCGCGACGGCGACCGGACAGTGCGCATGGTGCAGGACGGCCTGGCTGACCGACCCCAGCAGCAGCCCCGCGAACCCCCCACGCCCCCGGGCGCCCACCACCAGCAGCTGTGCCGAACGGCTCGCCTCGATCAGCGCCTCGCGCGTCCGGCCATGCACCACCTGGTGTACCACTGCAACCTCCGGGTACCGCTCCCGGTGCCCGGCGAGCGCCTCGGACACCAGCCGCTCCTCTTCCCTGGCCAGTGCGCCCGGCGGGTTCGCATACGGCACCGCCGCATCCTGCGGCGCGGACAAAGGCGTATTCCACGTAGTCCAGGCGTGCAGCGCCCTCACCGGCGCCTTCCGCAGAGCAGCCTCGGCGAAGGCGAAGTCAACCGCCTGCTCCCCCACGATGGAACCATCGACGCCCACAACCACCGGCCCCGCCTGGTCACCCGCCTCTCGCACGACCAGCACTGGACACTTGCCGTGCGCGGCCAGGTGCACCGCTGTCGATCCCACCAGCAGCCCGACGAACCCGCCCATGCCCCGCGACCCGACGACCACGAGCTGCGCGGTACGCGACTGCGCCTCCAGCACCGACAGCGGCTCCCCTATCACCACCGCATGCGAGACATCCACCTCCGGTGCCACCGACCTGGCACACGCCACCGCCTCCGCCACCAGGTGCTCGACCATGTTCCGGATCCCGCCCTCGGGCGGGCCCAGCGCCGACGGCCCGAGCGGCACGTGCATCGCAGGCCACAGGAACGCGTGCACCACCCGCAGCCCGGCCCTACGCCACCGAGCCTCTCGCGCCGCCGTCTCCACCGCGGCGAGACTCGACGCCGAGCCGTCCACGCCCACGACCACCAAACCGCTCATTGTGGCTCTCACATCCTTAGCATGTGTCGGCGCCTCTCCCTCAGCGTCACCCCGGCGGCATTCCCCTGCCAGGGGGCCGATGGGCTGCCACATCCGGCCATACGGTCCACGGGGCGGACTACTCAGCTCACCCCCTCGGGTGGAGGCGCAAGATCATGAGGTGTGGGGCCGGCCGGTCCGGTGCGGGCTGTGCTGCACAGGCAGGACGTGGACGACCCGTACCGCGTCCGGCGGTACCCGGAACGCACGCCAACTCATTGCAAGCGCACCCTTCTTGATCGGCTTCAACACGCCGATTCCACAGGGAGGGCGGGGATCGGGGGCTGGCGCTCGCTGCCGCGCCGTACGGCCGCCACGAACCGCCGCACCGGTACGGGCTCACCGCGCAGCGGTACCCGTACCACCCGGTCCCGGTGGCCGTCCGGTACCGGCGCCGGCCGCGGCAGCAGACAGATTCCGCAGCCGTGGGCGACCAGGGCCGCGATCGCGGACCCGTCGGCCGCACTGTGCCTCGCCCGCGGGGGTGAACCCGGCGGCCGCAGGCGGCCAGCAGCAGTTGATGCTGATCGGCCGTCCCGTCCGGGTACCCGGCCAGATCCGCGCGGGCCTCCTCCCAGCGCGCGAACAGCGCGTCGGCATGCCCGAGCAGCGCCAGTGCCGCGGGGGTGAGCCGTACCCGGCGGCCCGTCGGCTCCAACAGCTCCAGGCCGATCCGCGCCGCGAGTTGGCGCAGCTGCGCTCGGGGTCGGGCACCGCCGACGGCTGCCGCGCCCTGGTCGCGGTGGTCGGGGGCGCCGCCGTCTCGCGGACCGTCGCCCCGGTGGCGGGCCCGTTGCGCGCCATCGCCGCGGTCATGCTCGGCATGGCGTCGCGGGCCGCCGTACGGGCACCGCGCCACCGGCAACGGGACGACGCGGCCGGCCCGGAGCGGAACCTGCTGGGCCGCCCCGTCCGGGCCTATCTCGCCTTCCTGGTCCTGAGGTTGGTGAACCCCTGGGCGGTCATCTGCTTCTCAGCGCTGGTGCCCGCCGGAGGCGCGGGCACCGGAGCCGGCCCCTCCGTCCCAGCGGTCTTCGTGGCCGCCGTGATCACCGCCTCCGTGAGCCGGCAGCTGTTGCTGGCCGCGGGTGGAGCGCACTGGGCAGGACGCTGACGGCCCACGGGGGCGGGGCGTTACCGCGCTGGTCTCCGCCGCGGTGGTGGCAGCGCCGGCGGTCGGCCTGCTGCTGCCCGGCTGAGCCGCCGTCCCGGCCGTCCCGGCCGGGACGTTTTACGAGCGCGCCGTCCGGTAACCCGGTGCCGTGACAACGAAGAAAGGAGTCACTGATGAGCACCGTGCGGGAGTCCGTCGAGGTTGACGTTCCGCTGAGCACGGCCTACAACCAGTGGACGCAGTTCACCGAGTTCCCGCGGTTCATGGAAGGCGTGGATCGGGTGACCCAGGTGGACGACCGGCACAACCACTGGTCGACCTCCATCGCCGGTGTGCACCGTGAGTTCGACACCGAGATCGTCGACCAGCTCCCCGACGAGCGCATCGCCTGGCGCACGACCTCGGGCGATGTGCGGCAGCAGGGCCTGGTGACATTCCGGCCCCTGGACGCGAGCCATACCGAGGTCAATCTGGCCATCGTCTTCGAACCGACCGGGTTGGCGGAGAAGGCCGCGGACATGACCGGGACGCTCGACCGCCGGATCAAGGGAGATCTGCACCGGTTCAAGGACTTCATCGAACACCGGGGCCAGGAAGAGGGCGGCTGGCGGGGCCGTATCAACCCCGGCTGACTCCCCGGCGTCCGTACGGTGACGACGGCAGCCGGGCTGACCGGGAGCCCGCGCGTCAACGCGCGGGCTCCCGTGTGCCCGGACCGGCGGTCGTCGCACTGCTCCCCCGAACGGGGATGGCGCGCAGCAAGCGCGGCAGATGCGTCGGCGCGATGTACAGGACCGTCGAGACGCACAACAACGTCCACCCGACGAACCGGACCCAGTGGGTGTGTTCGTCCTGCGAAGCCATCGAGGAGGACTCACTCGTGAGGGGCGAGTGCGGCAGCCACACGGGCGAGGAGCGCGGCGGGCAGGGCGAACCGGTTGGCGGGGTTGCGGAAGGAGTACTCACCGTCGTTGATACGGAGACCGGCTACAGGCGTGGTCCAGTGTGCGGGACCCCAGAGGCCCTGGTTTTCCAGGAGGGCACCGGCGAGCGGTTCGGGGGCTTCGACACCGGTGCGGGCGCGCAACGCGACTGCCAGACGGTCGGCTGCGTGGTCGGGCAGGGCGTCGTCACCGAGTGCGGGCAGCAGGAGCAGCAGGCGGGCGTGGGCATCGGTGGTGGAGCCACCGGGCAGTGCGTTGTCCGCGGCGGCGACCAGCTCCGGCCAGGACAGGCCGGGGCCCATGAAGCATCCCTCGTCCCGGGCGAGGAGCACGGCTTCCTCCCAGTCGGGGTGGTGCAGGAGGTAGTCGGTGCCTTCGTCGCCCTCGACGGTGCGGTAGACGACGTGGAGGCGGTGGCCGGCGGTGAGCGGGATGGTGAAAGCGGGCCAGTCGGCACGCTGGAACAGTCGGTGCTGGAAGTCCCCGGCCGCGTCGTAGTCCGCGCCGAACAGCAGTTCTTCGGCTTCCTCGCTTTCCGCGCCCTGGGCGCAGTGGGAGAGGTGCCCCAGCCAGAACACGTTCTCGTCCAGGAATTCGGTGCGGTGGGTGAAGGGACCACCCCCGTAGCCCGGTATCCGGACCGGGTGCAGCTCCGCGCTGGTCGTCATGGAGTTCATCATGCCGCTCCTGCCCCGCGGCCGCGGTGCGGACGTTCGGGAGCTTCCTCGCCGCGGCCGACCCGGCCCGTCGACCGGCCGCCCGCGTTCAGTCCTGGTCGGGACCGCCGAGTTCCGATGCGAGTGTCCCGGCCCTCTCCGGAGGGCACATCGCGCGCAGGTGGCCGAGCGCCTCGTGGACGCAGAGGGCGGCGTAGTCGGAGGGGAAGAACCCGCGGGAGAGCAGCACGTTGAAGACCCGGTGCACTCCCTCGTCGCTGAGCCGCCACACCGCCTTGGCGGCTTCCTGTTTGACCTCCGGCGCACAGGTGTGGCCGAGGAGGTCGGCGACGCTGGTGAGGTTCCCGACGTTGTCCCCGGTGAAGGCGTCGCGCAGGCACTGGATGACGACGCTGTCGTCGGGGTGGTGGAGGAATACATCGGTCCAACTGATGTGCAGCAGCTGCTCGGGGTGTTCCCCGCCGTCGACGTGCGCCCGGTACTCGGGGTCGTCCGGCCAGAGGTACGGCAGCGGGCGGCGGCTCAGGAACTCGCTGACGTCGACCCGCCATGGAACCCGGACGGGCATCTCCCTCCACCACTCGCCCGTCCAGCCGGTACCGGGAAGGGTGATCATCCCTTCGCTGTCGGGCCCGTCCGGTTCCGGCATCCACCGCGCGTCCTCGTGCTCGGGTGCCGGGGGCGAGGTGAGCGGTTCTTCCGTCGGCTTCCTCCGGAAGCGCTTGAACAGCATGGGGTCTCCGTAAGGTGTGGTGCGGCCCGGGGCCTTCAGGCTCCGACGTGGATATGCGCTGCCCACAGGAACGGGGTCGCCGCCCTGGTGAGGGGGCCCGGCAGGTCCTGCCCGTCGCGTACGGCGAGGAGTGCGCGATGCAGCGCGTACGCGGCGCGGCGGGTGTCCAGGCCGCCCTCCGCGGTGCGCAGATGGGCGTAGAAGCGGTCGGCGATGGCGACGCAGAGCCGGTCGTCGACCTCCCAGAGGGTGCCGACGACCCGCGGGAAGCCCGCGACCTGGAAGGCCGAGGCGAGATGGAGGGCCTCGTCGAGGAAGGCCCCGTGGGTGACGGTCGCGGTGCGGCAGGCCGACAGGTAGGCGAGCTGGGCACGGTCGAGGACGACGGGAGCGAGGGCGGCGACGGTGAGGGGGTCACGCTCGTGGTCCTGGAGCAGCAGACGGCTGAGGGAGGGGTCCGTGGCATCGCTGTGACCGTGGCAGGCGAAGTGGGCGACGGGACAGTCCGGCAGCCGCTTCAGCACATCGGCCTTGACCGGCACGGCCGGATCGGCTCCGCCGTCGAGGGCCACCACATCGGGGAGATGCCGTCGGAGCACGGCGACTTCCTCGCTCACGTGGTGCAGGCGGCCTCCTCCCGGCATGCCGGGGGTGACGGGCATCGCGACGCCGAGGGCGCGGGGGATCCCGGCCGGGGAGATGTCCGTGGCGGGGGCGTGTGCGCGGGCGTGGTGGAGTGCGCGGACGCTGGGTGTGTAGGAGGACACCACGCGGTCCATGACCGTACGGGGTGCGGTGCCGTCCGTGGCCTCGGTGTGGTGGCCGGCGGCGTGCAGCGGTAACAGGCTCAGCAGGCCGCTCGGCACCCACCACAGCCGGGGCCAGGTGTCCGGCTCCCCCGTCGGCCGGTGCCGGAACTCCAGCCGCTCCAGGACGGGTCCGGCCGCGGCGTCCCACAGCCACTCCATGACCTCGCGCAAGCGGCCCTGGGCCGCGCGGCGCTCGGTGCTGTCGCTGCCCGCCACCGCTCCGTGCACGGCGCCGTGGAAGGCGTCCGTCCTGGCGATCACGCTCTCGAAATCGAGTGCGGGGAGCGGGACGGCCGACACACCGTCGCGGGTCAGCAGGAGGGCGTGGCTGCCGTACGTACTGACGTTGAGCACCACCAGCGGGCCGTGCTCCGCCGCGGTCATCAGGTCTTCCGGGGTGGGCGGCAGGGCGAAGGAGGCGAATCCGCGGCGGGCGCGGATCTCGGCGAGGGTGGCGGCGAACTCGGCGGCGAGAGCCGGTCGGTTCAGCGCGGCGGGCGGCTCCGTTGCCGGGGCACCGGAGTGGGCCGGGGAGCCGCCGTCGGCGGGCAGCTGGGGCACGAGGAGCGCGGGCGGCGGCTGGTCGAGGCGGTCTCGCAGGTCGAGGAATCGGGCGGCGAGCCCGGGGTGGCGCCTGCGGAGTTCCGACAGGTCGTCCCGGGCGTCGAGCGCCTGGCCGATGAGGACGGTCCGTCCGGTCTCCAGAAGCCGCAGGGCGCGCAGGGCGGGGTCCTGGGTGCCGGACCGCCGCGGAGCGGAGAGGACGAGAGCCGCGGCATCACCGGCCAGTCGGCGGGCATCGCCGAGCGCGTGCTGCTGGTCGCCGCGTGCCAGGCGCCGGTGGCTGACCTCGGGGAGCAGCAGGACCGCCGCTTCCAGGACGTCGGCGGCGAGGGCGGGGTCCGTGGGGGCGATGAGTTCGGCCGCGCTCCGTGCGGCGCCGACGCGGTGGGAGGCCGGTGCGGACTCCGCTCCCGCCGCCTCGGTGAAGGCGGCGATGGCCGCCTCCAGGTCCGCCTCGGCCGCGAAGTGCTCGTACCGGGTCCTCAGCGCGCCTCCGAGGTTGCCGAGGAACTTCGCCCGTTCGGGATGGTGGGCGGGGATGAGTGCGACGCTGTCCCGGCCGACGGTGACGGCCTCGTCCACGTCCGGTCTCCCGCCGGTCCGTCGGAACCGCAGGGTCAGGGCGTAGGCGAGGTTCGAGAGGTAGCGCGGGAGCTCGGTGTCCCGCCGCGGGGTGAGCTGGACGGCGCGTTGGGCCGCGTCGATGGCGTCGTCGAGGTCGGACGGCAGATCGGTCTGCTGAAAACGTGCCACCAGCGCCGCCGCGAGGTTGGCCAGACGTGACGTCAACTGGTCCTCGTGGACGGTCGCCGCCACCGCCTCGCGGCAGAACCGGACCGCTTCCTCCAGGTCGGCGTCGTGGTCCGTGCGCTCGTAACGGGTCCACAGCAGCATGCCGAGGAAGGCGAGCGGACTGGCACGGTCCACGGGGTCGCGGGACGCGGCTGCCAGGTCCGCGCGCGAGAGGGCGATCGCCTCGCCCAGGTCGTCCATGGATCCGGTGTGCCGGAACCGTACGTACAGCGTCTCGATCAGGACGACGGACTGACGGAGGGCGCCACGGGTTCCCGTGGGGAGGAGCGGGAGGGAGTCGCGGCCGACCGCGATCGCCTCGTCCAGGTCGGCGAGTTCTCCCACCTGTTCGAAGCGGCTGCGCAGGGCCTGGCAGAAGGTGGTGAGACAGGCGCCCCTGACCTCGGGCGGGGCGGACGAGGGCGTGGCCTCGGCGGCTTCGCGGGAGCGGGTGACCGCCTCGTCGAGGAAGGTCGTACGGCCGCTGTGCAGCGACCGCAGAGCGAGGGTGTTCACCAGGTGGGCCAGGTATCCGGGGCGCTCGGGATGGTGAAGGGGGGCCAGGTCGATCGCCTCGCGGCCCAGCACGAGCGCCTCCTCGATGTCCGCGTCCGGGCCTCCCCGCTGGTACCGGAGTGTCAGCCGGTTCATGAGATTGATGAGGAACGGTGGCCGCACGGTGGGGTGGGTCACGGTCAGTGCGACGGCCTCGCGCCCGAGGGCGATGGATTCTTCCAGGTCCGCGTGCGCACCGTCGCGTTCGTACCGCAGCAGCAGGGCGTTGCCCGCGTCGGTCAGGCAGGCCAGCTGATGGACGCCGGTGGCCGGTTCGGCCCTGACGGCCCGTCGGGCGAAGGAGACGGCCTCGTCCAGGGCCTCCGGTCGCCCGGTTCTGAGGTGGAGCGAGGTCAGCCCGTCCGTGAGATTGGCCAGAGCTCCCTTGCGTCCGGAGGACCGGGGCTGGCTCAGTGCGAGCGCGGTACGTGCCAGGTCGACCGACTCTTCCAGGTCCGCCAGGGATCCCGTCCACTGGTATCGCCGGTGCAGCGCGGAGCCCAGGTTGGTGAGCGAGGCCTCGACGTCGGAGGAGCCGGTGGGCGGGAGCGCGACGGCCTCGCGGCCCAGTGCGATGGCCTGTTCGAGATCGGCGGTCCGCCCGCTCTGCTCGAAGCGCTCGGTGAGGACGGCGCCGAGGACCGAGAGATAGCCCGCGTTGGCGGGGGCGAGGGCGACGGCCTCCCGCCCGGCGGCCACGGCCTCGTCCAGATCCGCCAGGGCGCCGGTCCGCGCGTTGCGCGCATGCAGCATGACCTGAAGGTCGTACAGCAGACTCGCACGGTCCGCATGGCGCCGCGGAGCCCGCGCCACCGCCGTGCGGTAGGCGGCAACAGCCTCGTCCAAGTCCGCCGTGGCGCCGGTCCGGTCGAATCGCTCCCATGCCTCGCTCCCGCGCCGAACCCAGTCCTCCGGCCCCTTGCGGCCGTGACCACCGCTGAACGACTTCCACCGCATTCGGCACCTCGTCCCCTCGTACCCATGTCACACTGCATGTTGGAGCCTGGTGTGCGCTGCATCACTATAGGGAGGACGTGTTGAGTGACGGCCCCGGCCGGCCGGCCGTTCGCACAGCCAACGCCGTGGCGTACGTCTGCCAGAACCTGGAACAGCTCCGATCACAGCTGCTCGAGGGGCAGTTGGGCGACGACGGACCGCTGGATCGGCTCCTCGCGGCGGTGCGTTCGGGCGGGGAGGTCGACGGGGCGCTGGAGCATCTGCATCTGCTGCTCCAGGCGGACGGCGACGCCCGCGGTGTGCACGCGCTCGACGGCGCGGAGGACGGCGCCCGCGGACTCGGGGACGGTGGGCTGCCCGGCGGCCCGGGTCTGCACCAGGTGACCGGGCTGACCCGCGGCGCGGCACCGGGCCCGGCCGACATCGTCTACTTGTGTCCGGCGCACCGGTGTGCGCGTTCCTGGGTTCCGCACCCGACCGTGCCTCTGCCGCGCTGTGCCATCACCGGCCAACCGCTGCGACGGGACCGTCTGTAGCCATGGGCGGTCTGCTCTCCGAACTCGGGAAGAAGCTCGCCGAACGCTGGCTGTCACTCCTCGTCCTGCCGGGCGCCCTCTACCTCGCCGTCCTGGGCACGGCGGCGCTGCTCGGCCATGGCCACGCCGTCGACCCGCACCAGCTGACCGAGCGGATCTCGGCGGCGGCGGAGGCCCGGGCGGTCGGCACCTTCGGCGGGCAGGTCGTGGTCCTCGGCGCCGTGCTGGCCGGCTCCGCCGGGGCGGGGCTCGCCGCGCAGGCGCTGGGCTCACTCGTGGAGCGCATCTGCCTGGGCGCCGGCTGGCGCGCCTGGCCACGCCCGTTGCGCGCCCCGGCCCGGCTGCGCGTCGAGCGCCGTCGGCAACGCTGGACCACAGCCGCCCAGGGCTACCACCGGCTGCTGACGGAGGCTCGGCGCGCCCGCGGCCGGGGCGAGCGCGGCGACCCCACCGCGCGGTGGGCGGCCCACCTCGCCATGACCCGTGTCGCGGCGGAACTCCCCGACCGCCCCACCTGGAGCGGCGATCGCATCCACAGCGTGTCCGCCCGTCTGGAGCGGGTCCACCGGCTCGATCTGGCCACGGTGTGGCCGTACTTGTGGCTCATCCTGCCCGAACCGACCCGTGCGGAGATCTCCGCGGCACGCCAGTCCCTGTACCGTGGCAGCACCCTCACCGCATGGGCCCTGCTGTACCTTCCGGTCGCCGGACGGTGGTGGCCCGCCGCTCTCATCAGCCTCACCCTGGCCCTCGCGGGCCGGTCCCGCACCCGTGCCGCCGCGGACAACTACGCCCTGCTGCTGGAGGCCGCGGCCCGGCTGCACGGCGGCGAGCTCGCCCTGCGCCTCGGCCTCACCTCCGCGCTCCCGGGGCCCGCCGCACCCCCGGGGCCCGCCGTCCTGCCGGGTCCCGCATGCCCGCCCGACGACGCGGACGATGTCGACGGCACCGGGCCCACGCCCCTCACGCCGGACGTCGGCGACGCTCTCACGCGCGCGTTGTACGTACCGCCTCCCGCACCACCGCCCGCTGCCGACTAGCTCACCCCTGACCGAAGGACGAAGGATCCCCATGGTGTCGCGATGGACACAGCAGTTGCTGGACGAGGCGACCGCACTGATGTCGGCGCATCGCTACCGATCGGCCCTGGAACGGCTGCTGGTCGTCTTCGACGTCTACCCCGACCTGCCGGAGGCACGGCAACTGGCCAGCGCATTGATCTACGCCGGGGCCCGTACGACGAGTGAAGCCGCTCCCGACGAACAGCTCGGTACCAGGCAGCTGTTCGACACCCGCCTGAACGCGGTGTTCTGCGCCTGTGAAGCGCCGGGATGCGGGGTGTCCTGGGTGAGCGCCCACCACCTGCTGGACGGCCACAGGGGCGGCGCGATGATCAGCAATCCGATGGGCGGATGCTGCGAGGACTGCGGTGTCACCTTGTGCAAACGCCATGCGCGATCCGCCGGGCACGGCCTGGACTGTCCGCGCTGCGGCCGGCAGCTGGACCACGCTCCCGCGCCGAACGGACGGCGGCAGTCCGCCCAGACCGAGCGCCTCAACAAGCGGCTGGTCCATGTGATCGTGCTGGTCGAAGGGAAGAAGCCGCCGTCGGCGGAGTTCATGACAGGGCTCTGCGAGAGCGTGATGCCCGACGTGTTCGAGGGCAGTCCCCGGATCACCGGCAATCACTACCGGAAATTCACGGCGGACGAAGGCCGGACGGAGGCCGTGTTCCACGCCGGAGCGATGGAGTCGGCCTACCTCACGGACGACTACGACCTGCGGATCTACCCCGGCAAACAAGCCGGCCGACGCGGCCGGCGCTGGGTGATCGCCAAGGTCTTCGAGAACCGGCCCAAGCACATCGACCCCGAGCACCCGTCGGCGGGCCCATGACCGGCCGGTGCCCGCGTCTCACGCGGACCGGGCCGCGCTGCCGACCGTGTGCATATGCCGGAGCCCCTGCCGGTACGAGTCGAGCAGCCCGGTCTGGGCGTACGACAGCCCCAGGGTGCGGCAGTGCTGTTGGACCAGAGGCTGTGCGAGCTTCAGATGGGGCCGGGGCAGGTGGGGGAAGAGGTGGTGTTCGATCTGGTAGTTCAGCCCGCCGAGCAGCCAGTCCGTGAGCGGCCCGCCGCGGACGTTCCGCGAGGTCAGGACCTGGCGGCGCAGATGGCCCCAGCGCTCGCCCGCCGGATCGGGCATCTCCATGCCCTTGTGGTTGGGCGCGAAGGCCATTCCCAGGTGGAGCCCGAACAGCGCCTGGTGCAGCAGGGCGAATACGACGGCCTTGCCCACCGGCAGGCAGGTCAGCAGCAGAGCGCCATAACCGATCGCGTGCAGCGCCAGCAGCACCCCTTCGACGGCCCGTTCACGCACCGGCTGCCGCCGCAGGTCCTGGACACTGCTCACCTTCAGCGCGAGCCCTTCGAGGAGCAGCATCGGGAAGAACAGCCGGGCCTGGTGGCGGGTCACCCAGCGGGCGAACCCCCGGCGTACGGCGGCCTGTTCCGCTGTCCACACCAGGGCGCCGACACCGACGTCGGGGTCCTTCTCGATGTGATTGGGGTTGGCGTGATGCCGGTTGTGCTTGTCGTTCCACCACGCGTAGCTCATACCCAGCAGCAGGTTGCCGTGGATGAGTCCGATGACCCGGTTCGCCCGGCGGCCGACGGTGATCTGGGCGTGCCCGGCGTCGTGGCCGACGAAGGCGGTGCGGGCGGACAGGACCGCGAGCGGCGGGGCGAGCAGCAGTGTCCACCAGGTGTCCCCGGCGAGGACGATCGCTGTCACCACGGCGGCCAGGGCGAGGGCGTTCACGGTGATCATCCGTGTGTACCAGCCTCGGCGGCGCTCCAGCAGCCCCTGGGTCCTGACCGTCCGCAGCAGGGGAGCGAATTCACTCCCTGGCGGCGCGGTGCCGCCGACAGGTGCGGTGGGAACGGACGGCGCGGTGGCCTGGGACATGGAGGGCTCCGGTACTGATGCGGTCGTAACGCTCTGACCTGCCCAAACGTAGGGACTGGGGCCCCACGGCACCATGGCGGCAGCACCCCGGCCGCACGGGGGCCAGCCCCCGGGTTCCGCAGGGGGGCTGGCTACACCTGGCCGGTCCGGGCGCCCCGACCGGCCTGGTGTGTGTGGGCCCCGGCTCAGCCGTTCAGGAAGGAGCTGGGCCGGTACTGGCGCGGATCACCAGCTCCGGGTCGAACAGCAGCTCACCGGTGGGGACATCGCGATTGCTGACCAGGGCCAGCACCGTGCGGCCGACTTCCAGCGACAGCCGGTCGGCGGGCTGACGCACCGTGGTGAGCGGGGGGTCCACAAACTCGGTGATCATCGACCCGTCGTATCCCACCACCGAGATGTCGCCGGGCACCGAGCGGCCCTGGCGTCGCACCCCGCGGATGGCGCCGAGCGCCATGTAGTCACTCGCCGCGACGATCGCGGTGGCACCGAGGCCGAGGAGGGTGGTGGCGGCCGACTGGCCGCCCTCGACGGTGTACGACTGCCGGATCACCCAGCGCTCGGGGTCCTCGATGCCGCGCTTCGCCATGGCCGTCAGGAAACCCTCGACCCGCTTGTCGGCCGGGTGGTTGCCCACCGGGCCGGAGGCCATGCCGATCCTGCGGTGTCCGAACCGGTGGAGGTGGTCGACGGCCAGTTCGGCGGCCAGGAGGTCATCGGTGGAGAAGACCGGCGCGGGCACTCCGTCCGCGAACTCCCCGTTGATGGCCACGTATGGGATGCGACGCGTCCGCAGCATCCCGTAGGTCTCGAGGTCCGCTCCCTCGACGGTGTTCGACGCGGAGAGGAACACCACCGCCGCGATGCCCTTGTCCACCAGGGAGGCGATGAAGTCGCGCTCCTGGACACCGCCGGGGAACGCGGGACACACCACCGTCTTCAGGCCGTGGGGTGCGAGCGAGGACTCGATCCGCTCGGCCACGTCCGCGAAGAACGGATTGGAGACGTGCTCGGTGAGCAGCGCGACCAGCTGGCCTTGGGTCGGGCGTTCGTAGCCGAGCTCGGCCATGGCCTGCTCGACGGTGTCGCGGGTCTTCTTGGAGACGCCCGGCCGCCGGTTGATCACACGGCTGACGGTCGCCTCGCTGACCCCTGCCCGCGTGGCGACCTCGGTGATCCCCACCTTCACTGTGTGCCGCCTTCCCTGATCCGGAGTGTGGCCAGTCCCATGCTCGGCACGGGGACCGTGTGCACGCCGGGCGTGAGCACACGACGGCACCGGTCGATGATACGGCCACGGGGGTCGTGCACCGTGATGTCCGCGGCGCGGGAGTCCTCCCCCACCGCCACGGTGAGCCGGTCCGCCGGGGTTCCGTTGACCAGCACGATCTCGTGGTGCCCGGCGGGCCGCAGCGGCACGACGCGATCGCTGTGCACATCGATGACGCACACCCCGTCGGCGGTCGAACGGACCAGCGTGTAGAGCTCGTCGGGTCGCCCGGGTTCGACCGTACCGTCCAGCAGTTGCGGACGCAGACGGCTCCATTCGGCCAGCCAGAACGCGATCGCCTCACGGTGTCCCGCGGGAAGCCGGTCCAGCCGCACCGAGAGCTGCGGCACGGAGTGGAAGGTGCCGATGAGCTGGCGCACCGCGGCCTCGACCGGGGCGGCCGGATCCCACAGCAGCATGTCGGAGTGGACCGCGCCACCGACGGTGAGCAGTGAGGTGTCGATGGTGCGGACCCGGTTGGCGGTGGCGTCCGCCGGGCAGTCGAAGGAGCGCATCATATTGCCGTACGGGGCCATACCGGGACCGGTGTACGGCTGGCGCAGTTCCAGCAGCACGCCGGGGCGGACGGTCTGGAGCGCGCACCTCAGGTCGGCCAGGAGGAGGGCCATCGCCACGCCGACATCCCCGGCGCCGTCGCCCGCGTACACCATGGCCTGGTCGAGGAAGTCCACCTTCAGACCGTCGAGTCCGTGGTCGCGCACCAGGCGTACGCAACTCTCGACGATCCGGGAGCGCACTTCCGGGTGGCGGGGGTCCAGGACGGCTGCGCCGGGGACCGTGGCGGGGCGCGTGGCATACGGTGCCCAGCGTGCGTGGCATGCGGCCCGTGGGCCCAGCAGGAGCGGGGCGATCCAGACCATGTAGCGCAGACCGTATCCGCGCACCCGGCCGACATGAGCCGTGAAATCGGGGAACTTGGCCTCGTCCGGCTCCCAGTCGCCGCAGCCCGCGTAGCCGCGACCGTGGCCGTGGCGTTGCCAGCCGTCGTCCAGGATCAGAACTCCGCAGCCGAGTTCGGCGGCCAGGCGGGCCTGGGTCTCCAGGGAAACCGCGTCCACCTGCTGGTTGAAGGCGTACCAGGTGGAGTAGACGGGTGTGCGTGCGCTGTCGGGCACCGGCAGCGCCGTCACCTCGGCCGTGAACCAGGCGCGCAGGACGCGCAGCGCCGCGGCGACCGACTCCGCGCGCGGTACGAGCAGCAACCGGTGCGGGCCGTCCGACGCGGGCAGATGGACATGGACGACATAGGTGTCGTTCTCCTCCGACACCCCGAACCGCAGGGTGGTCTCCGGGACCGGATCGACGGCCGCGAAGGTCAGCAGAGTGGCGCCGGAGTGGTCGTAGAGGCACCCCGCGGCGTGTCCGTCGACCAGGGAGGCCACCGATCGCCCCTCCCAGTCGGCGAGCAGGGTGCGATGCCATCCCACGCGCGGATGCCAGTATCCGGCGGCGTCCCCGAGCGGTACGGAGAACCGGACCTCGATGGGGGCGCCGTCGGCCCGCAGCCACAGGGTGCTGGGGCCCCCGGACTCCTCGACAAGGTCCCAGGTGACGTCGGCGCCGGGGGCCGGCACTGCGATGCTCACTCCGTCGAGCAGCGGCTCACGGGCCGCGGGAGCAAGCTCCGCGGTGGTGACGGCCTGGTGCGTCGCGTGGGACATGGTCACTCCTTCACGGCACCGGCCAGCAGGCCGGAGACAAAGTGGCGTTGCAGCACGAGGAAGACGACGGCCATCGGCACCGCGGCGACGGCGGTACCGGCGAGGATGGCCCCGTAGTCGGTGTTGTTCAGGCCCTGGAGAGCGGCGAGGGCCACGGGGATGGTGAACGACTGGCTGTCGCGCAGCACGATCAGCGGCCAGATGAAGTCGTTCCACTGGTAGAGGAAGAGGAAGATGGCGAGTGCCGCGAGGGCGGGTTTCATCGGCGGGAGGACCACCTTCCAGAACAGCCGCAGCTCGCCGCAGCCGTCCATCCGGGCCGAGTCGAGCAGTTCGTCGGGGACGGCGGCCATCGACTGGCGCATCAGGAAGATACCGAACGGCAGGGCCAGATTCGGCATCATCACGGCCTGGTAGGTGTTCAGCCACTCCAGCTCCGCCATCAGCTTGAACAGCGGGATCAAGGTCACCTGGACCGGGATCACCAGCCCCAGCATCAGCAGTCCGAACAGCGCTTCGCGGCCCTTGAAGCGGTACTTGGCGAAGCCGTATCCGGCGAGCGTGCACACCGCGCCGGCGCACAGCGTGTACATCGCCGCTATCAGCGTGGAGTTGAGCACCACGCGGCCGAAGGAGGCGGTCCGCTGGAGGGTGTCGAGGTTCTCCGGCAGGTGGCCGCCGGGCAGCAGGGGCGGAGGGCTGTTGAAGATCTCGCGGCTGCTGTGGGTACTGGCGACGATCAGCCAGTAGAGGGGGATGACCACCGCGGCCAGGGTGATGGCGAGCGAGGAGGTCAGCAGGATGCCGTTGCGGCGCTGTGCGGGTCTCACGACTTGTCTCCCAGCACCCGGAACTGGATCAGTCCCAGGATTCCGATCAGGACAGCGAGCACATAGGCGATGGCCGAGGCGTAGCCGAAGTCGAAGTACTTGAAGGCGGTCTGGTAGAGGTACACGCCGATGGTCAGGGTGGCGTTGTCCGGACCGCCTCCGGTGAGGATGTACGGCTCGTCGAAGAGTTGCAGGGTGCCGATGGTGGAGAGGACCGTGGTGAGCAGCAGTGCGGGGCGGAGCCCCGGCAGGGTCACATGCCGGAAGGAGTGCCAGGGCCCTGCTCCGTCCACCGCGGCCGCGTCGTAGAGCTCCTTCGGTACGGTTTGCAGCCGGGCCAGCAGGATCACCGCGTTGTAGCCGGTGTAGTGCCAGGTCAGCGCGAGGCCGATGGAGATCTTCGCCCAGAGGGGATCGGTCAGCCAGGGGATGCCGTCGATACCGAGGTGTTCCAGGGACCAGTTGACCAGGCCGTATTCCTTGTGGAGGAGGACGGAGAAGATGATGCCGTAGGCCACCAGACCGGTGATCATCGGCAGGAAGAACCCCAGCCGGAAGACCGGACGCCCATGCAGCAGCGTTGAGTTGAGCGCGACGGCGAGTCCGGTGGCGAGGGCCAGCATCACCGGGACCTGGACGGCGAGCACCACGGCGGTGTTCTTCAGCGCGGTCCAGAAGAGCGGATCGTCGACCAGCCGCCGGTAGTTCTCGCTCCCCACGAAGGTGTCGGTGCCGCCCACCGACTTGTGGAGGCTGAGCACGAAGGACCAGCCGATGGGGTACAGCTTGAACGCCGCGAAGAGGGCGACGGCGGGCAGGATGAAGAGGTAGGGGGCGATGCGCCCGCGCGGTCGGCTTCTCCTCGCTCGGGCCGCTCCGGCGGGGGCGGTTGCCGTGTGGAGGACCGCGCTCATCGGACGATCTTCCGTCCGGTCTGCTTGCCGAGCCGGTCGGCGGCATCGCCCAGCACCTCGGCCGCGTCGGCGCCCTTGAGCAGCACCTTGGTCTGGGCATCGGTGACCACCTTGAGCGCGCGGGCGTAGTCGGCGGAGTAGTTGAACGCCCGGGAGGGCGCCTGAAGCGCCCTGAGGAAGACCTCTCCTCGCTTCTGTCCGCCGAAGTAGGCGGAGGGCTCGTGGAAGGCGGCGTCGTCGTATGCCTTCATCAGGGCCGGGGCGATGGCCGCGCTCCGGTAGATCTTCGCCTGTGAGGCCGGACGGGTGAGGACGTACTCGACGAAGGACCAGGCGGCGGCCTGGTGGGGGCTGCTGCCCGCGACGGCGAGGTGGGTGGAGTTGACGGTGGCCGAACGGGAGCCGCCGGAGTGGACGGCCGGGGGCAGCTGGACGCGCCATTTACCCTTCTGCTGGGGGACCTCGCGCTCGATGACACCGCCGAACCAGGTGGGCATGGGCTGTACGGCGACGGTGCTCTTCTTCAGCGAGCTCACCATCGTGCTCCAGCCGCCGGAGTAGTCGTCGACCAGCCCGGCGTCGTTCAGCCGCTTGATGATCTTCATGGCACGCACCGCCTCCGGGGAGTCGAGCGTGATGTCGCCGTCGGCGTTGAAGTAGAAGGTGCCCTGGAGCTGGAGGAGCATCTGGAAGAAGTTGGCGGCGTCGGCCTGGGAAGCGGGCTTGTCCATGCCGATCAGGCGGGTGCCGGTCTTCGCCTTGATCTTCTTTCCTGCCTCGATGGCGTCGTCCCAGGTGGCCAGGGAGCCCGCTTCGACACCTGCCCTCCGGAAGAGGTCCTCGCGGTACCAGAAGCCCGCCGAATTGGCCTCCCAAGGAAGGGCGTTGACCCTGCTGCCGTCCGGGGAGACGGTGCGCCACAGGCCGGAGGCGAAGGCCCGGCGGTACTTGTTCGCGCCCAGCTCGCCCAGGTCGGCGAGTCCGTCCGGGAACTTCTCGGTGTAGCCGGGGAGGTAGTCGACGCCGATGTGCAGCACATCGGCGAGCCCCTCGCCTCGGGCCGCCATCGCGGTGGTGATCTTGTCCCAGATGGCCGGGTTCCCGATGTCCTCGACGGTCACCTTGATACCCGGGTGCTTCCTGCGGAACTCCGGCACCAGTGCCTTCAGCGCCTTGGCCGGTTCCTGCCAGCTCCAGACCGTGAGGGAGGCCTTGTTCTTGTCGCCCGCGCCACCGGTCCCGCCGGAGCCGGAGCACGCGGAGAGCGAGGCGGCGGCGGCGAGCGCGCCGCCGAGCCGGAGGAGTCTTCGGCGGTCGATGCCGAGAGGAGTGTTCACGGGCGAAACGTTCATGACTGATCCCTGTCTGCGGCTGCGCGCACAGCTGCGCCGTGGCACGAGAGGTGGTGACAGGAACGTAGTGCTTGCAAAGATTCACTGCAATCTTTCCGCACACTTTATTTTGTTCATTGACGTCGCTAAAGAAAGCATGCTCACACTCATTGCAAGCCAGATGGCCGATTGCTAACGTCGCCGCCCCAAGGGCCGCCCCGGCTCCCGTCCACGCCAATGACGACCGGGAGAAAGAGATGAGACCTTCCCGCTTGTACGTGCTGTCCGCGCTGGCCGCGCTCAGCGCGCTCGCCGTAACGCTTCTACCGACGGATGGGGCGCCCGCCGCGGCCGCCGCGGAAGCCCCACTGACCGTTACCGACCCCGGCTTCGAGCAGGAGGGCGCGGGCTGGACCCTCACCTCCGGTGCGGGGACCGCCACCAACATGCCCCATGGCGGCACCCGGCTGCTCTACCTCGACGAGGGTCCGGACAACAAGGCGTCGCAGACCATCACGGCCCGCCAGTCCGGCACCTATGACTTCTCCGCGTGGATCGCCACCGGAGGGCCCGGCGCCCACTTCACGGCGCGGGTGAACAAAAAGGTCATGGACTCCGTCGCGCTGCCCAGTCGCCCGACGTACGCCCGCTACACCATCAGCCGGGTCGCCCTGAAGCCCGACGACCAGTTGGAGATCGCCTTCGAGTCCGGCGACAGCTGGGTCAACGCCGACGACGTCATGGTGTCGCCGTCGTCCCCGGTGGACCCCACGCTCAGCTCCTCGGACCCGAGGATCGTGGAAATGTTCAACTGGTCGAAGCGGAAGGCCAACAGCTGGGTGCACCTCCCCGGCACCACCGGCCCGTTGAACGTCGACGAGAACCACCGCTCGGGAACCGGCACCGGTACCTACGGCTCGGCCTACTGGGCCGGCTATGCCCACCGCAGCGCGTACTACGCGCGCGACTTCGCCCACCAACTCGGCGGAGCCGCCATCCTCGGGCTGGGCGACGAGAACAAGGCGATGCTCCGCTCCTACGCCGCTTCCTCCACCGCCGAGCACCGCTACTACCCGGTCTGGTCGCTCAACTTCGACACCACCACCGCGCACGCGATCGACTACCACGGCCCCGACGACTTCGTCCGCGAAGTGCCCGCCACCTTCGAACTGGTGGAGAAGGCCAACGAGGCCTACCGCTGGAGCGGCGACCGCGCCTACCTCGACGACACCGCCTTCTGGGACTACTACCGCCACGCGACCAAGGAGTTCGTCGACCTGCACGACGGCACCAAGGACAACGGGAAGGTCCAGGTGGCCGAGGGCACCGGGGAGGGCATCTTCGCCGGGGCCGCCAGCTACAACGAGGAGGGCAACGATCACCTCGCCGAGGGCGGCGACGGCATCGCGGCGCAGTACCAGGCGTACCGCGCGCTGGCGGAGCTCGCCCGCGACAAGGGCGACCGCTCCCTCGCGAAAGCGTCCGCCGCACGGGCCAAGCAGCTCAAGGAGTACTTCAACACCACCTGGAGCGGCGATGGCTCGGGCGCGTCCATGGTGCGCGCCTACCGCACCGATGGCACGGCGGTCACCGGCTGGGGCAAGGAGAACAGCTGGTTCATGCCGATGAAGGGCATCATCGACCCCGGCCCCCGCAACAACGCCTACCTCGACTACATCGACGAGCAGGCGAGCGGCTCGGGCAGGCCCGTGAACATCGAGGCCCTCACCTACCTCCCCGACACCTTCTTCCGGCACAACCGCGCGGACACGGCCTGGAAGTGGATGCGCCACATCTACGACCGGCGGAACACCCAGCACACCGTCAGCCGCCAGGGCCCCAACGGGGATTACCCCGAGGTGTCCTTCACCCTCCTGAGCCAGACGGTCCAGGGGCTGATGGGCGTCGCGCCCGACGCGCCCCGCCATTCCCTGACCACCCAGTCACGGCTGCCCAGCGGGATGGACTGGCTGAAGCTGGACCATCTGCGCATCGGCAAGAGCACCTTCACCCTGCGTCACGACGGCGCGACCTCCTCCACCCTCGCCCACACCTCCGGAGGCGCCACCTACACCTGGGAGGCACGGTTCCCCGGCAAGCACAGCCGGATCACGGTCGACGGGAAGAAGCGTCCCGTGCGCACCAAGAAGGTGGACGGCGCGATCTACACCTATGCCGTTGTCTCCGTGGCCCCCGGAGCGTCCAGCACCGTCCGGGTCGGCTGACCCTCCCCTCCCCCGAACCGCCGCCGCACCGGGTGCCGCTCTCCGGCGCGGCGGCCCGTTCCGCCGGCAGGGGTGCGGCCGCGGGTCAGATCTCGGGGAAGTCCGGCGGCAGGCCGAGTTCCTCGGCGACCGGCCGCCAGATGGCGGCCAGCACGTCGTCCACGTCGACCGTGGGATCCCCCAGCATCAGCCGGATCCCGTATCCGTCGCTCAGCGCCAGTACGGGGGTGCCCAGACGGTCCACGTCGGCCGGGCGGAACTCACCGGATGCCACACCCTGCTCGATCGCTCCGCCGACCCAAGCGTGGAGCTGGGCGTACAGGTCGACGGCGAACACCCGCGTCGTCTCGTCGCGCAGCGACCGTACCCACAGCTCCTGCCACAGGCGCCAGTCCTGGCGGAGTTCGGGGTCGGTGGGCAGCAGGCTGTGGACGATCCTGGCCAGGACGACGGCGGCGGGCGCCGTCGCCCGTCGGGGTGTGCGCCCAGATCACCCCGTGGAACTACCCGCTGATGATGGCGGTGTGGAAGATCGCCCCGGTGCTGGCGGCGGGCAACACCGTGGTGCTCAAGCCCTCCGACACCACACCGCGGTCCACGGTGGCGCTCGCCCGGCTCGCCGCGGAGCATCTGCCACCGGGTGTGCTGAACGTGGTGTGCGGCGACCGCGACGCCGGACGGGCCCTGGTCTCGCACCCGGACGTACGGCTGGTCGCCCTCACCGGCAGCGCACGGGCCGGGCGGGAGATCGCCGCCGCCGCGGCCGCCGACCTCAAACGGCTCCATCTGGAACTCGGCGGCAACGCACCGGTTCTGATACACGAGGACGCCGATCTCGACCACGCGGTCCAGCAGTTGTCGTCGCTGTCCTTCTACAACGCCGGACAGGACTGCACGGCGGCCACCAGGATCCTGGTCCACGAGCGCGTCCACGACGCTTTCGTGGACGCCTTCGCGGGCGCGGTGTCACGGCTCCGCCCCGGCGACCCCGATGACAAGGGCGCCGACTTCGGTCCGCTCAACAGCGCGGAGCATCTGCGCACGGTCCGCGGCGCGCTGGACCGGCTGCCGGTCCATGCCCAGGTGGTGGCGGGCGGTTCCGCCCTGGACCGCCCCGGTTTCTTCCACGAGGCGACCGTGGTGACGGGAGTGCGCCAGAGCGACGAGCTCGTGCAGGGCGAGGTGTTCGGCCCGGTGGTGACCGTCCCGCCGTTCGCCGACGAGGCGCAGGCGCTGCGCCTGGCCAACGCCGTGCCGCAGGGGCTCCCGCCCGTGTGTGGACCCGGGACCACGACCGCGCCATGCGGCGGGCCGGGCCCTGCGCACCGGCATCGTCTGGGTCAACACCCATGGCACCACGGTCGCCGAACTGCCGCACGGCGGTGTCGGACACTCCGGCTACGGGAGCGATCTGTCCATGGGCGGGCTGCTCGACTACACCCAGCCCAAGCATCTGACTGCTGTGAGCCACCGTCGTCCGCGGCCCTGCCCCGCCCCCTCCCCTCGGTACGGCCGCTCACCGAGGGGAGGGGTGGGCCGCGGGGTCGAGGCGGAGCATGGCCTCCTCGTCGGGGGAGCCCGCCGGAGCCTGGTAGACGACCATGCGCTGCCCGCCACTGCGGGCGAGCGTCATCACCTCGAACGACAGCGTCATCCCACCCACCTTCGGGTGCTCGAACGTCTTCATGCCGCCGCCGCGCTCCCGTACCTCGTACCGGTTCCACAGCTCGGCGAACTCCGGTGACTTCAAAAGCAGTTCCCCGACCAGCCGGGCCAGGCGCGGCACATCGGGATCGACACCCCCGACCGCCCGCAGATGGGCCACCGACTGGGCGACCGTCTGCTTCCAGGGGGCGTAGAGGGCACGGCCGACGGGGTGCAGAAAGAGGTACCGGGTGACGTTGCGCTCCTCCGGCGGCCAGTCCCACAGGCCCGGCAGGAGCCGTCGCCCGGGCGGGTTCGCGGCCAGGCAGTAGTTGTAGCTGTCGACGACGTAGGCGGGCATGGGGCGCAGCCGCTCCAGCATCTGGTGGACCGAGTCGCGCACCGTGTCATCGGGGACGGGCCGGGGCTCGGTGAACCGTCCGGAGGCCAGCTCCGCGAGGTCGTGCAGCCGCTCGTGCGCGTCACCGCACAGCCGGAGGGCCCGGCTGATGGCGTCGATGACGGCGGTGGAGGGGTTGGTCTCGCGCCCGCGCTCCAGACGCGTGTAGTAGTCGACGCTCACACCGGCGAGCGTGGCCAGTTCCTCGCGACGGAGGCCGGGCGTGCGGCGGATGCCCGCGCCGGGCGGCAGCCCCGCATCCTCGGGGCTCACCAGGGCGCGCCGCGCCCTGAGGTATCTGCCCAGTTCCGTACCACCGTTGTCATCGCTCATCCGTTCATTGTCTCAGCAGCGCAAGCCCGCTGGGGGGGCGTGGCAGGGCCTGGAACGGGGCTCCCCGGCGAACGGCGGCCTGCCGCGCCACCGGCCCGGCCGACAGAGTAGGCGGTGTCGCGGGACGGCCCCGTCCCCGCGGTCCCAGGGGGTGCACGGCACCGGACCGCGGACGTGGGGGCGGTGTCCGCCCCGCGCGCGCCGTTTCCGCGAAGGGTCTTCCGGGTCGGTCCGGTTCCCGGTCGGGGCGGGCCTCTTCGAAGCCGTCTTCGCTCCCGCCCTTCTCGACGGAGGAGTCATCTGTGAGCGTCACCGCCGGGCACGACCGCGTGCCGTCCCCCGCACCGGGCCCGTTGCCGGCGCCTCCCTCGCGGCGCCGCGCCGTAAACGCCGCCACGGCGGGTACCGGGCACGACGCCGCCGACGGCCGCCCCGGGGCCGCGCTGGTCACCGCTCTCCTCGGCTTCGCCGTCATCGCCGTCGACGTGTCCGCCGTGAACCTCGCCCTGCCCGCCATCCGCGACCGCCTCCACGCCGGGATGTCCGGTCTCCAGTGGGTGGTGGACGCCTACACCCTGATGTTCGCCGCCCTGATGCTCTCCGCGGGCGCCCTCGCCGACCGGGCCGGAGCGCGGCGCGCGTACGGCTGGGGGGTGTCGCTGTTCACACTGGCCTCGCTGGGCTGCGCGCTCGCCCCGGGCATCGGCACTCTGGTGGCGGCCCGGGTCCTCCAGGGCGGCGCGGCGGCCATCGTCATGCCCGCCTCGCTCGCCCTGATCCGGCAGGCCTACCAGGACGCCCGGCACCGGGCCCGCGCCATCGCCCTGTGGACGGTCGGCGGCTCGGTGGCGATGGCGGCCGGTCCCGTACTGGGCGGGGTCCTCACCCAGACGGTCGGCTGGCGTTCGGTGTTCCTGCTGAACCTGCCGGTGGGCGCGGTGATCCTGCTGCTGCTCACTCGGGTGGCCCGCTCACCGCGCAGGCCCGCGCCGCTGGACCTGCCGGGTCAGCTCACCGCTGTGGTGGCGCTCACCGGTCTCGCCCTCGGCGTGATCGAGGGCGGACACGAGGGGTGGACCAGCGCCGTGGCCCTGGGCGGGTTCGCCACCGCGGCCGCCGCGGGTGTGGCCTTCCAGTGGGTGGAGCGACGCCACCGGGCGCCGATGGTGCCACCGGCCATGCTCCGGCGCCCGGAGGTGTCCGTGTCGCTCGCCGTGGGCTTCGCCATCAACGCCGGTTTCTACGGGGTGGTCTTCCTGCTGGGCCTCTACTGCCAGGAGTTGCGGGGCATGTCCGGGGTCGCGACGGGACTGATGTTCGTCCCGCTGTCCGCGCTCATCACCACCACGAACCTCGTCTCCCCTCGGCTGGCCGAACGCATCGGGCGCCGGTCGGTGATCGTCACGGGGCAGGTGATCCTGGCCGTGGCGATGTTCGCCCTGCTGCCGCTCACCGCGGACACACCGCTGTGGCTGGTCCTGCTGCTGCTCGCGCCGACCGGCGTCGGTGGGGCGCTCGCGGTGCCCGCGCTGACCGCCCTGCTGATGGACAGTGTGCCGGGTGAGCGGGCGGGGACGGCGTCGGGCCTGCTCAACGCCCTGCGGCAGACCGGCGGCGCGCTCGTCGTCGCCCTCTTCGGGTCGTTGCTCGCCGCCTCCGGGGACGAGGCGTTCTCGCTCCCGGGAATGCGGGTGGGTCTGGTGGCGGTGGGGGTGCTGCTCTGCGTCACCTCAGTGGTGGCCCGGACTCTGCTGCCGCGCGAGTGAGATGCACGAGGGCCGGATCGTGGTCTGCGGTCCGCCGCGGCACACCATCAGCACCTCCCTCTCGCGGGAGCCGTACGGCATCGAACACCGAGATCCTCGCCGCATCCTCCGACGGCTCACCGGCTATCGTGCCGATGGCGCCCGGCGTCACCCGTCACCTCAGCGTCGGCCGAGGGAACGTGGGGGCTTTCCGTTGGACCCCACCGCATCGAGGATCCGCCCTTGACCCCGTACTCCCTGGCGTTCTACGTGGACGTCGTCACCACCGGCACATTGCTCGGCGTCCGTCCCACCGACTCCCCCGACGGCGTCACCGAGGTCCTCGGGGCGGACTTCGGTGAGAACACCTTCGGCGTCCACGGCATGTGCCGGGACTACGGCCTGGCCCAGTTCTTCTGGGGCCGCGCTTCCGGCGGCTCCACCGGACGCCGCCACGGCCGTGCGGATCGGCACGCTCGCTGCGGTGGATCGTCCGCAGGCCGCAGGTATCACCCAACTCGGCTGTCTCAGCGACGGACACGTCGTACATGTGGCGGCGGCCGGTGGCGGCCGATTCAGCGGCGGGCAGCGGATTCGGGCGTTCCGCACGGTCGGCCGCCGTGGTCGCCCTGCCCTCGGGTACCGAAGTCACCCCCGCCACCGCGGTGTTCCCGGTCGGTGTCACCGTCACCGCCGTCCCACCTCTCGTCACGGCATTCGCCGTCGTCCATCGCCAGCGGCCCGGCAACGGTCTCGTCGCCGCCGGTCTGAAGCGACTGACCGCGCAGCAGGAACCACGCCCCGACCGCCGTCGCGAGCAGCACCACCGCACCCACCCCGCAGGCGATCCGCAGGCCGTCCACGAACGACTCCTGCGCCGAGGCGAGGAGTTCGGAGGCGAGGCCGCGCGGCAGGTGGACGGCCGATTCGGCCGCGCCGCCCAGTGACTCGTGGGCGGCGTCGGCCACGTCCGCCGGTACGCCCGCGGGCGTGGCGAAACCGCGGTAGACACCGGTGACCATAGAGCCGAGGAGGGCGATACCGAGTGCCGCGCCCAGTTCGTAGGCCGTCTCTGAGACGGCGGACGCCGCCCCCGCCTGCTCCTTGGGGACGCTGGAGAGGATCACGTCCGCGGTGACCGTGAAGGAGAAGCCCGCGCCGGCCCCGACGACCAGCAGCACGGCGCCGAGTACCGGAAAGCCGGTGTGTGCGCTCAGGAGGACCAGGGCGGCGAGTGCGACGCCGATGGCCGCGAGGCCACCGGCCACGATCGCGCGGACGGAGTAGCGCCGGGCCGCGGCACCGGCGACAAGCCCGGCCGCCACGGCGCCGAGGGCCGCGGGCAGCTCGGCGAGTCCCGCCTGAAGCGGTGTCCGCCCCTGGACCAGTTGCAGGAACTGCGACAGGAAGAAGACCAGGCCTGAGAGACCCAGAATGGTGAGCAGATCGGCCAGGACGGCGCCGGAGAAGCCACGGTTCTTGAACAGCCGCATGTCCAACAGCGGTGTTCGGAGGGTGAGTTGACGCCTGACGAAGGCCAGCAGCGAAAGCGCGCCGGCGACACCGGCCACGATCGCCACCGCGTCCATGGCGTGTGAGGCCAGCTCCTTGACGCAGTAGACGACGCCGATCATTCCGACGAGGGAGAAGCCGACACTGGGCAGATCCCAGGGCCCGGGGTCGGGGTTCTTCGACTCCGGCAGCAGTCTGACGCCGACGAGGACGAGGACGGCCATCACGGGCAGGTTGATGAGGAACACCGAGCCCCACCAGAAGTGCTCCAGCAGGAATCCGCCGACGACCGGTCCGACCGCCGCGCCCGCCGACGCCGCCGCGCCCCAGATGCCGATGGCGACACTGCGCTCCTTCGGATCGGGGAAGAGGTTGCGGATGAGGGCGAGCGTGGACGGCATCAGTGTCGCGCCCGCGACACCGAGCAGAGCCCGGGTCGCGATCATCATCTCCGGCGAGGTGGCGTACGCGGCCAGCAGTGACAGTCCGCCGAAGGCGGTGGCACCGCCGAGGAGCAGTTTCTTGCGGCCGATGCGGTCACCGAGACCGCCCATGGACACCAACAGGCCGGCGATGACGAACGAGTAGACGTCACCTATCCACAGCAGTTGGTTGCCGGTCGGCTCGAGGTCCTCGCTGAGGTACGGCGTGGCCAGGCCGAGGACGGTCGCGTCGACGGCCACGAGCAATACGGCGAGGATGAGCACCGACAGGGCGAGCCAGCGGCCCGGAGCCCCCTTGGCCGCGCCGGGCCGCGGGGTACGATCCTGACCAGTCTGGCGCTCAGGGGTCTTGCCACTCACTTCTCCACACTCCGAATCATCCCTCCGAGCAGCAGCTCGGAGACCATGTGACCCGCGTCCTTGGACGCGATCCTGCCCTCCTGGACACTCCAGCCAGAGGCGGCGATGAGCGCGTACAGCGCCTCGGTCAGCCAGGCCGGAGTCAGGTCGAACCGGAACAGCCCTTGCTCCTGGCCTCGCCGGAACAGCGCACCCACCTGCTCGTCGATGCGCGCCCAGCCCTCGTCCATGGCGTCGGACTCGTAGAGCTGGTTCTCGCCGTAGAGGAAGGCGAGGAAGCCGGACACCGGCAGCGCCTCGGCGACCAGACGTCGAACCGCGTCGACGGGGTCCCCCTCGTCGATCCGGGCGGCCGTGAGCCGTTCCTCGACGAGCTGGATGCCGAGCACGCCGAGCGCCTGGACGAGTGCGTCGCGTCCGGCGAAGTGCCGGTGCAGGGTGGCACGGCTGATCCCGGCGGACTTGGCGATCTCATCCATGGAGGCCGTGGCCTTGCGGGCGAGCAGCTCGGCGGCGGCACGCAGGACGTGTTCACGATCGACAGACATGAGACAAGAGTAGCCCATGTGAGACATCAATGTCTCATGCGGTACATGCATGGGTCATCACGGAGAGTGAGGACAGTGGGTCGCTGGCCGCCCGGGTGCTACGGACGGTGGAACCTCACCTCGGGGTACGGCGTGGACGGGGTTCGCCGAGCGCCGCCCGTCACCCGACGACCGGGGCAGCCGCATCGTCGTCCTGTCCCAGCGGGGGCGGGAGTTCCCGCGCTCCACCGACAAGACCAGCCGGGGCGTGGATGACGAACTGCCGCACGCGCTCACTCCCGAGGAGTGCGGGGAACTGCACCGCCTCCTGCTGCGGGGTGGCCGAGTCCGAACGCGGCTGTCACCGAGGACGTGGCCGCAGGGCGACCGGCTGACGCCACGGCGGGATCGGCGCGAGCGGCGGCTCGTCCCCGCCTACCGGCGCGGTCGGCTGCACCTCGAGGGCTGACCTCACCACGCCCCAGCCACCAGGGCCCGCCATTCGGACCACCGGCCGGCTCCTTCCGGTGATTGCCGGACGATTCGCGAGCGGAGGGCACGTCGCGGGGGTACGGCGCCTCCGCAGCAGATGCCCCGCACTCGTGAGGAGATCAGCCGTGTACGCAGCCGTCAGACAGTACTCAGGGGTGACCGATCCGGCCGAGGCAGGGCGCCGGGTGAACGAGGGGTTCGTACCGCTCATGCGGGGGATCCCCGGCCTCCTGGCCTACTACTGGGTCGACGCCGGGAACGGTGTCATGGTCTCGACCAGTGTCTTCGAGAGCGAGGCGGGGGCCGAGGAGTCGGTCCAGCAGGCGGCGGCCTTCGTACGGGACAACCTCACGTCACTGCTCCCCAACCCGCCCCAGGTCTTCGCCGGCCAGGTCGTGGCGTCCGCATAGCGGAACCACTCAAGCCGCCGCGCGACGGAAGGCCCCACAGCGATTCATCAAGTGTTGAGGTGCCGTCAACTGCTCCCTCTGTCCGACCTCCTCTACTGTCCTGCGCGGACCCCGTCGTCCGCCCCGGGGCGGCGGGACATCGTCACCCGTGGAGTCAGTGTGAAACGTCGCAATTTCCTGCGCGGAGCAGCAATCGGCACCTCGGCCGCCGCCTTCGGCGGCACCCTCATGAAGGGGGCGGCCTACGCCGCCCCGGCCCAGCCCGGTCCCGGCCCGTACGGCGCGCTGGGCTCCGCCGACGCCAACGGCATCCAGCTGCCCAGCGGCTTCACCAGCCGCGTCATAGCCCGGTCCGGGCAGACGGTCACGGGCAGCTCGTACACCTGGCACAACGCCCCCGACGGCGGGGCCTGCTTCGCTGACGGCAGTGGATGGATCTACGTCTCCAACTCCGAGATCAACCCCGGCGGCGGTGTCGGCGCCGTGAAGTTCAATTCCTCGGGCACCATCACCGGCGCCCACCGTGTCCTGTCCAACACCCGGCAGAACTGTGCCGGCGGCAAAACGCCCTGGAACACCTGGCTGTCCTGCGAGGAGGTCAGCCTCGGCTACGTCTATGAGACCGACCCGTGGGGCGTGAACGCCGCCACCCGCCGCGACGCCATGGGCAGATTCAAGCACGAGGCGGCCGCGGCCGACCCGGTCCGCCATGCCATCTACCTGACCGAGGACGAGACCGACGGCTGCTTCTACCGCTTCATCCCCACCACCTGGGGCGATCTGTCCTCCGGCACACTTCAGGTCCTCAAGGCCGGTACGGGCACCTCCGGATCGTTCACCTGGGGGAACGTCCCCGACCCCGACGGCTCCCCGACCACCACCCGCAACCAGGTCTCCGGCGCCAAACGGTTCAACGGCGGCGAAGGCTGCCACTACGCGAACGACACCGTCTGGTTCACCACCAAGGGCGACAACCGCGTGTGGCAGCTGAACCTCGCCAACAGCACCTACGAGCTGGCCTACGACGACTCCCTCGTCATCGGTGGCAACGCTCCGCTCACCGGTGTGGACAACGTCACCGGCTCCTCCTCCGGCGACCTCTTCGTCGCCGAGGACGGAGGAAACATGGAGATCTGCATCATCACCCCGGATGACATCGTCGCGCCGTTCCTCCGCATCACCGGCCAGTCGAGCTCCGAGATCACCGGGCCCGCCTTCTCACCCAACGGCAACCGGCTGTACTTCTCCTCGCAGCGCGGGACCACGGGCAGTTCCTCGGGCGGCATCACCTACGAAGTGACCGGACCCTTCCGCAGCTGACGGTGGGCCGGGTCTCGGACCAGGCCGAGTGCCTGGTCCGAGACCCCGGACTCCTCGGCCCTCGTGCTCCCTCGTCACCTCGCCGCCATCCCACATCACCCGAACAGGCTATTGGTTCGCATTTATCGCAAAGCTACAGTCATCTTTGTCACGGGCTGTACTGGCCTATGCGACATG